>NZ_JAMYPL010000010.1:0-190347 GCF_040320355.1 Mesorhizobium sp. M0715
TGGTGCCGGTGGGGGGGGCGGGTTTTTTTTATTAACCCTCGGGGCGTACCCGCGGCCTATCCCCCCGGGCCCCGGCTTTCATCCCGGGGGGGGGGCCCTGGCCGCCCCCGACATCAAGGGCGAGGACGGCTTGCGATGAACCCGGAAATCCGCCGTATCATCACCATCGTCGAGGAAACCCGGATCGAAGGCGGGCGACCCGTCGATCCGCCGACGCGGCGTGCCGCAGCCATCGCGGTGATCCGCAACCCCTATGCGGGTACCTACATCGAGGACCTGTCGGCACTGAGCGCCATAGGCGAAGCCTTGGGCGATATCTTGCCCAAGCGCGCCGTCGCTGCTCTGGGCATCGCCGGCGACCGGGTCGAGAGCTTCGGCAAGGCCGCCGCCGTCGGCGCCGATGGCGAGCTCGAACATGCCGCCGCCATCCTTCATCCAAAGCTCGGTGCCCCGTTCCGCGACGTGCTCGGCAAGGGCGCCGCGCTCATTCCTTCATCGAAGAAGCGCGGCGGCCTTGGCGTGCCACTCGATATTCCGCTCGGTCACAAGGATGCGGCGCGGGTGCGCAGCCATTTCGACGGCATGGAGGTTCGCGTGCCCGACGCACCGCGTGCCGACGAGATCGTCGTCGCTATCGCCGTGACCGATTCCGGCAGGCCGCACCCGCGCGTCGGCGGGCTGACCAAGGACAAGATTGTCGGGATTGACGGCGTCGGCTGACCGTCAGGCCGCCAGGACTTCCGGCACCCGCATCGCCGGCGGGGTGTTGCGGCTCCGGCCGGTCCGCACCACGCCGTCGATGACGACCATTCCAATGCCTGGAAGATTGCCCAGCGCCACGCTGTCGAGCAGCCCGTCGCCGGCGCCGCCGATCGCCTGATACATGAAGATCAGGTCGGCGGCGCGACCGACCTCGATCAAACCGCGATCATCCAGTCCGCGCACACGCGCCGTGTTGCCGCTGGCAAGACAGAACGCCACTTCCGGCGCGATACCACCCAGCGAAGCCAGCATGGTCAGGGTTCGCAGGATGCCGAGCGGCTGCACGCCGGATCCGGCCGGGCTGTCGGTGCCGAGGATGACGCGCGAAAGTTCGCCGCGCTGCCTTGCCAGGTCGAGCACGAACAGTCCGGTGCGCAAATTGCCGTTATGGACGATTTCAAGCGCCCTCGAGCCCTTCTCGCAGATCTGCCGTATTTCCGCGTCGGGCAGGGCGGTTGGCCCGCCATTGACGTGCGCGACGATGTCGGCGTCGACCTCCAGCACGACATCCGCGCCGATGCGGCCGGAGCCGGGCAGGGATGGACCGCCCGTGTGGGTCATCGAGGTCATGCCGTATTTGCGCGCCCAGGCGATCATCTGCCGGCCGGTCGGCCCGTCCTTGACGCCGCCAAGTCCGACCTCGCCGACAAGCGTCACGCCGGCCTCGGCGAGACTGCGGAAGTCTTCCTCGGTAAGGCCGGGTTCCAGGATCGGTGCCCCGGCCAGGATCTTCATGCCGTTCGGACGGAAGTTGGAGAAGGTGCGTTGGGCAGCGATCGCCAGCGCCTTCAGCCCGACAAGGTCGCGCGGTCGGCCCGGCGTGTGGACTTCACCCGCCGAGATCATGGTGGTGACGCCGCCATGCACAGTCGAATCCATCCAGCCGATCTGGTTCTGCCGAGGCGTCCAGTCGCCGGCCACCGGATGGGCGTGGTTATCGATAAGACCCGGCGAGACCGCACAGCCCATCGCATCGATGATCGTCGCCGCGCTGCCGCCATCAATGTCGCCTGCCTTGCCAATGCTGGTGATGCGTCCATCGCTCACGACGATGGTGTCGGCGTCGATGATCGGTTGTGCGAGATCGCCACTCAGCATGAGACCGATATTGCGGACGACGAGCGTGTTGGCAGACGACTGGAGGTCGGACGACATCGGTTCTCACTTTTGCTGTTATGGAAAAAAGGACTGGACGCGGCTTATTTGCCGCTGTCGCCATTCGTTGGGTCGTCGTCGTTGATGCGCTGGAGCAGGCGAAGCAGCGTCGCCTGCTCGGCCGGTGAGAGCGGCGACAGGAACCGCCGCCCGACCTCGACGCTGCGTTCGAGCCGCTCCAGCGTATAGTCGGTCCCTTTGCCGGTCAGCGCGATCATCGTCAGGCGTTGGTCGGTTTCGGAGGCGCTGCGCGTGATCAGCCCGTGTTTGAGCAGTTTGCGCATGACGATGCTTATGGTCGATGGGTCCATCGCCGTCAGCCGGCCGAGATGGTTCTGCGAGACTTCGCCATGCTTGAGGATCGTGGCGAGCGCCGCGAATTGCGTTGGCGAAAGGTCTTCGCCGGCCATGACCTGCTGGAAGCGCAGTGTCGCGCGCTGATGCGCCCGGCGGATGACGTGCGCCGGGTGGCGGTCCAGTTCATAGCCGGTCCCGGCGTATTGCTGCAGCACCTGCTCGCGGCTCGGGGGTGCATCGCCGCTCGGCGTTTTCGGCGTCGCGTCTTTTTCGGATTCAGTCGTCACACCGGACTCCTATCGCCGCTGTCTTGGATGTCGCCGGTTCGGAAAAAGCTCAAGCCGCGACCTCCGCTGGTTGAAGCGACGTCCCGTCGCGGAGGGCTGCGACGACATCAGCCGAATCGCTGACCACGCCGAAATGGGTCGCTATGTCGTAGAGCGAGCTTTCCTGCTCGCGTGGTCCCGTCGCCGCGCAGCAATCGCTTGGCACCACCACCTCATAGCCCTCGAAAAAGGCATCATGGACGGTCGAGCGCACACAGATGTTGGTGACCACGCCGAAGATGATCAACTGATCGGTCTGCATGTCTTTCAGCGTCAGGTCGAGGTCGGTTTGAAAGAAGGCCGAGTAGCGCCGCTTGATCACATGGATCTCATCGTCGCGGGCGCCGAGATCCTCGATGATCTCCGGCCCCCAGCTTCCATCCAGGCAATGCGGTGTGCGCTTCAGCCATTCGCGCTCGCGGCGCATGCCCGGCCGGTGGCTGTCATGGACCCAGATCACCGGCACGCCGGCGGCGCGCGCGGCTTCGATCACGGCCAGTTGCGGCGCTACCAGCGTCTCGTACCCAGGCAGGACCATGGCCCCGCCGGGCTTGCAGAACTCATTGACCATATCGATGACGACAACGGCCGCACGGCGTGGATCGAGGCGCACCGCGTCATCGTGCCGATGTGAGGAAAAACTGTCCACGGACATGGCGAGCTCCTTTGACCGATCGTTGATGCTCATACAAAAAACCCTAGCGGATGCCAAGTCAATCCCGTTCGACGCAAAGCGTGCTGGTCGGCCTTGCGCACCGCGCTCCGACAAGCGTATGCGCTATTTGTCCATCGCGAAATGGCCTTGACAACGCTTGTCAGGCATGTGCTCGATTTGTGTGACCATCAACAATATTCAAGCCGCTTAATTGCGGAGCCGAGGCCGAGATATGAAAACCATCGTCACCGGAGCCAGCGGCCTGCTTGGCCGCCATGTGGCCGAGGCTCTGGTTGCGGCCGGCCACGATGTGCTTGGTGTCGATGCCGTGGTGCCGGGTGAGGTCGCATGGCGCCACGCAACCGCCGATTTGACCGATCTGGGATCGACACTGCAGCTGGTGCGCGATTGCGATGCCGTTGTGCATGTCGCGGCCATTCCGCGGCCGACCGGCCGGGCCGGCGGCGAGGTGTTCAAGACCAACATCGCGACCGCCTACAATGTGGTCGAGGCAGCTGCCATGGCCGGCGCCAGGCGCTTCGTCTATGCCTCGTCCTTCAGCGTTTTCGGCTATCCCTTTTTCGAGAAACCTGTGCGGCCGCCCTATCTGCCGGTCGACTTGAACCATCCGGTCGGCGCGCAGGACCCGTACGGCCTGTCGAAATGGCTGGGCGAGGAAATCGTCGACGCGGCGGTGCGCCGGGGGGCCTTCTCGGCGGTCAGTATCCGCATGCCGTGGATCCAGACGCTGGGTTCTTTTTTCGACGGCGTAGGGCCGCGCCGCGCCACTGCCGACAGTGCCCGCGACCTGTGGGCCTATCTGGATGCGCGCGACGCCGGGCAGGGCTTCCTGCGGGCGCTTGAATGGCAAGGCGACGGCCATCTGCGCGTCCTCCTGAGCGCCGCCGACACATTCATGGAAGAGGAGACCGAAGCGCTCGTGCGCCGGGTCTATCCTGATGTCGCTCTGTCGCGGCCGATCGCCGGCTTCGGCGCCGTTCTGGACACGATCCATGCGCGCGAAACGATCGGCTTCGAACCACAGTATTCATGGCGTTCCTATCCAAAGCCGGAGACCCTGGGATGAAACGGTTCGACCAGAAAAAGGTCCTCGTCACCGGCGGCGCCGGCGCGATCGGCAGCGCAGCGGTGCGGCGTTTCCTTGACGAAGGCGCGCGGGTCGCCATTGTCGACCGCAATGACGCGGCGGCGCGGCAATTGGCCAGCTCCCTCGGCGACGACGCCCTGGCGATCGAGGCTGACGTCACCGATGAAGCGGATGTGCGGCGCGCCGTCGCAACGATCGTCGAGACGTTCGGCGGCCTCGACGTGGTGTTCAACAATGCCGGCATTTCCGGCGTCGTCGCTCCCGTTCACGACCTGCCGGTCGAGGACTGGGATACGACCATCCGCATCAATCTGCGCGGCATCTTCCTCGTGCTGCAGGCGTCGCTTCGGGCGATGATCGAGGCCGGGACCGGTGGCTCGATCGTCAACATGGGCTCGTCCATGGCCGGTTGGGACGTCCTTTTGGGTGGTGCCGGCTATGTCGCTTCCAAACACGGGGTGGTCGGCCTGACGCGGGTCGCAGCGCTCGATGCCGCGCCTTACGGCATACGCGTCAACGCCATCTGCCCCGGCGTGATCGAGACGACGCTTGGCGTACCGGTTTCCGGCGACGGCGAATTCAAGAGCAGCGTCCAGCATTTCGCCGACCGCATTCCGTTGCGCCGCATCGGCCAGCCGGACGATGTCGCGGCCGCCGTGGCTTTCCTGGCCTCCGACGAGGCGAGGCACGTCACAGGCGTGGATTGGCTGATCGACGGCGGCCAGACCTTGCAGAGCTGGGCCAACGCGCCGGCTGGCGGCGCGTTTCCGAAATTTCGCTAAAGTCTTTTCGGCGGCATTGCCTGGATGATCCGAACGGCAAGATCGAGATCGGCGAGCCCGCCCGAAAGCGGCGTGCGCGGCTTCGCGCCGCCATGGACGCAATCGGCGAAATGCAGCCATTCGCGGCGGAACGACGTATCCGGAACGCCAGGCAGAGCGCGTTCGGATGCAGCTTCGCCTGTGGTTTCGCGCAGCCGGACGGTCGCCGAGGCATTGCGGAAATAGGGGTTCTGGAATTCGATCCGCACCTCGTCGCGCTCACCATGCACGTGGATCCACTCGTCCCACCATTCATACTGGGCAAGTGCCATGTCGAAGAGGCAAGGGACGCCGCCATAATCGAGCACGGCCAGCAGCTGGTTGGGACCGGTCTGCTGTGCATGCACGACGCGGTCCGGCGTGCCGAAAGCGCCGCGCATGACGGCAAGGTCGTGGCTGGCGAGGCTGAGCAGTACAAGATAGAGATCGCGATAGCCGGCATGGTCCACACCGAGCGCCGCCTCGATGCGCCGAGCGACCGTTTCGCGTCCCGCCGCTAACACATCGGCCGGCACGTCGGTGACCCTGGTCTGCGTGTAGAGTTGGCCATAACGGTCGAAGCGGCCCGCGAAATCGTGGACATGGATCGACTTCGGCCGGCCGATGGCGGCGATGCGCTCCAGCCCGATCTCATAGCCGGGATCATAGAATTTCATGTAGCCGACAAGGGCGACGAGGCCGCTCCGCTCGGCCTGCTCGACCAGCGGGCGCGCCTCCTGCGGCGTGAAGGCAAGCGGCTTCTCGACGATCAGGTGCTTGCCGGCTCGGATTGCATCGGCGACCATCTCGCCATGATCGTAGGTGCAGATCACGACCGCATCGACATTCGGGTCGGCAAGCAGCGCGCGATGGTCGGTATATCTGGCAGTGACGCCATAATGTTCCGCCACCTTGTCGACCGTGCCGGGAGAGATGTCGCACAAGGCGGCGATGCGAAACGCCGGCAATTCCATGAGATAAGGCAAGTGCATCAACTGGGCGATCTCGCCGCAGCCGATGACGCCAACGCCAATGACGCGATCCTGCATGTCAACCCTTCACGGCGCCGGCTGTCAGGCCGGCGATGAACTGCCGTTGCATGGCGACAAAGACGACGATCACCGGCAGTGTCGTGATCGTCAACGCGGCGAAATAGAGCGTCCAGAGCGAGTCGTATTGCTGGAAGAAGCTGACCAGTCCAAGCGGAATGGTCTGCACTAAAGGGTCGCGCAACAGCAGGAAGGCCAGGAAGAAATCGTTCCAGATCTCGATGAAGCCGAAGATGAGGATCAGCGCCACGCCCGGCCGCACCAGGGGCAGCATGATGTGGATCAGGATCTCGAGCCGGCTGGCGCCATCGATGCGAGCGGCATCTTCGAGGTCGGCCGGCAATGTGATGAAGAAGCTGCGCAGGATGAAGACCGAAAGCGGCAGCGACGTCGCGGCATAGATGAAGGCAATGCCGAGCCGGCTGTTTATCAGGCCGAGATCGCGCGCCACCAGGAACAGCGGAATGGCCATCACCTGCGGCGGCACCAGCATGGCCGCAACTGCGACTGCGACCACAAGACCGCGTCCGGGGAAACGAAGACGCGCCACCGCATAGGCGCACGGCGTCGCGACGGCCACCAGGATGATCAATGCCGAGCCGGTGACGAAGATGCTGTTGACGATGCGCGATCCCATGCCGGCGATCCGCCAGGCATCGGCATAGTTCTGCAGCACCAGGCTCGATGGCGGACCCCAGACATTGCTGAGCATTTCCTGTTTGGTCTTGAGCGAACCGAACAGCACCCAAAGCAGCGGATAAAGGGTCTCGAAGAGCACGAGAATGAGCGCGGCATAGATGCCGCCAAGTTCGAGGATGCCGCGCATGCCGAGGCGCTGCATGAGCCCGCGACGGCGAGAGCCGGCGGCGCCATCATCCAGGGGAAGCGGAGGGTTGGCGGCTGCTCTCATCAGACGTCGAGCCTTTGCCGCCGCATCAGGGCCAGCAGGCCGACGCTGGCCAGCCCGACGATCATGAACAGCACATAGCCGATCGCCGCGGCGTAGCTCATGGCGCCGTCCTGGAAGGCCTTGCTCATCATGTAGGTGAGCACCACTTCGGTGGCGTGGTTCGGACCACCCTTGGTCAGGACATAGACGATGTCGAAGTTGCGCACGAAGGCGCCGGAAAGGCCGAGGATGGTGTTGATGAAGATGATCGGCATCATCATCGGAACGGTGACGTGCCGGAAGCGCTGCAAGGGGCCGGCGCCGTCCATCTTCGCCGATTCATAAAGCTCCGAGGGGATCGTCTGCAGCCCGGCCAGATAGATGACGGCATGGAAGCCGAGCCATTTCCAGACATCGACGACGATGATCGAGTAGAGCGCGATGTCGGCGTCGCCGAGCCATGATCGTTTCAGCCCGGCGAGGCCAATGAGATCGAGCCCGCTGTTGAGCAGGCCGAAGACGGGATTGTAGATCCAGGACCAGAGCAGGCCGACGGCGACGAAGGACATCGTCACCGGGATGAAGGCGGCGGCGCGAAAGAAGGCGCGGCCGAGCAGCGCCCGGTTCAGAAGCAGCGCCAGCCCGAGGCCGAGCACGTTCTTCAGGACGACGACGGCAACGACGAAAATCAGATTATTGCGCAGCGCACCGAGGAAGATGCGATCATGCGCCAGGCGCATGTAGTTGGAAAAGCCTGCCCAGGTCGGGTCGGAAAACCCGTCCCAATTGTGCAGGCTGAGCCAGAAGCCGTTGACGAACGGCCAGAGGTAGAAAAGACCGAAGAGGATCGCGGCGGGCAGGATCATGACGAAGGCCGTAGCCCCGTCCCCGGCATCGAAACGCCAGGTGCCGGATCGGCTCGAAACAGGAGCCGCCTTTTGCGGTCGCGTGCTCACGCGGCCTTCGCGCCTTGCGGGGTCAGCACCAGCCCGAGCGTGTCCCTGACATAGGCGATGCTCTCGAGCGTGCTTTGCTCTGCCGTTTTCCTGGACGCATCCAGCTCGATGATGGCGAGCCCATCGTAGTTTGCATCCAGCAGGACGTCGACGATGCCAGCGAGATCGACGACCCCGGCGCCGAGCTCGCAAAAGGCGCCATAGCGGTCATAGCCCTTCAGCGCCGGATCGACCCTGGTGTCCTTGAAATGCATGTAGCGCACGGCCGAAATGTAGGTCTTTACCGCGTCGACCGGATCGGAATTGGTATGCGCAAGATGCGCCGGATCGATGCACAGGCCGGCCAGATCGGTATCCAGTTCATCCATCATGCGATCGAGCTGGTCGCGGCGCTCGATGAAGGTGTCGAGGTGCGGGTGATAGACCGTCTCGATGCCAAGGTCCTTTGTCCGCCTGCCGATATCCTCGAGCGCCCGGCAAAAGGCGCGGTAGTCGTCGGCCGTGTGCGCCCCGGCAGCGGCTTCCGATGGACCGCCGCCGAGAACCAGCACCGGTGAGCCGAACCCCTTCAACATCCTGGTCAGCGCGACGAGCACATCCCGTTCATAGGGCCAGGCGACGGGGTTGGTGAAGATCGCATTGACGTAGAAGGAGGAGAGCTTGATGCCATACTCGCTCTGGCCTTCCGACAGCAGCGCATAGCGCCGCAAGATGTCGGTGTCGGTGGTCACCCCCATCGGCGCCTGGTTGCCGAGCTGCATGTATTTGCGGGCGTATTGGTCCGACAGGCTGGTGAAGGCGAGGATCTCGAACCAGCCGAAGCCCTGGTCTGCCAGGAACTTGATGGCTGGCCGTAGCGGAAGGCCGGTCAGGTCCCAGCTGTTCAGATGATAACCGATCGAGAAGCGCTGCCGTTCGGCGCGATGTGTCGTCATGTGTTCTCTCCGATGGGCGAGGCTGCCCGAAGCAGGCAGCCTCTGTTTTTCTTGCCTGGCGCATCAGCCCGACCGGATGTGCGCTCGCTTGCAGGCGCTACTTCAGGGCCTCATTTGGGCGGCCAACTGCCCTGGGCCTTGAGGTCGTCGAAAATGGCCTGGATCGATGCGGCGGCATCTTCGGGCGTGGTCGTGCCACCGACGATGCCGGCGATTGCCGAAGACGTGGCGCTCGCGACCTCCGAGGGCCAGATCCAGTCGAGGAACTTGATCGTGTTCGGGAAGGCTTGCTTGCGCAGTTCGACGGCATAGGCATCGTCGACCTGCGGCACGCCCTTGATCGAGGCCGCGATCGGCTGTTCCGGCGCGAGGTAGAGCGTCGCGACCTCGGGCCTTGTCAAATATTCGATGAACTTGACCGCGGCATCGAGCTTCTCGGGCGGGATCGAGGAGGCGACGCACATGCCGTTGTCGGCACCGCCGCCATGGCCAGGCGCGCCCGGCGTTCCGTCCATTTTCGGAAAGGCGAAGACGCCCCATTTGAAGTCCTTGACGCTCGACTGCAGCGACGGGATTTCCCAGGTGCCGCCATAATACATGGCGCTCTTGCCGGCGGCGAAGGCCGCACGCATGCCGTCCTGGTCGACGGAAAGCGAATCCTTGGAAAGGATGCCATCATCGACCCATTGCTTGATCAGCTTGAACCCCTCGACATCGGGCGCGTCGGTGAATTTCGCCGTGCCCTCGAGGTTCTTCTGCGTCTTGCCGACCGGGTCGCCCGAGGCCTGCGAAAAGGTCTCGAAGTACCACATCGGCCACATCACGGTGTTAGAGCCCTGATGCAGCAGAGGGATCACGCCCGCGGTCTTGAACTTCGGCACGGCTGCCTTCAGGTCGTCATAGGTTGGCGGGACAGGAATGGCGAGCTTCTGAAAGAGATCGACATTGTAGAAGATCGTCGATGTCGACAGCGTCGAGATCGGCACGCCGTAGACTTGGCCGTTGACCGTGAAGGCGCCAAGTGCGGCGGCGTCGATCCTGTCCTGGAACGGCTTGATCTTGTCGGTAATCGGCATCACCAGTTTTCGCCTGACATAGGCGCCATTGGTGTAGAAGGCCGGGCAGGCGATCAGATCCATTTCCTGGTTTGCAAGTTTTGCGGTCATCACGCGCTGGATGGAATCGGTTTGCGGCCCCTGGGCATCCCACTCGACCGCGGCGACGTCGGGGTTGGCCTTGAGGAAGCCGTCGATAACCTGCTGCTGGATTTTCTTCTGCTCGTCCGGCGGTTGGCGCGGCGCGAGTTCGTCGAGCGCCGAGCCGCCGAAGATCTTGAGCGTGATCCCTTCGGCGTGGCCGATGCCGGGCACTGTGATCAGGCCGAGGCCTAGCAGTGCGGTGGCAAGGATGGGAGCGGCGGAACGTTGTTTCGGACGATGGGTCACTCTCTGCTGAAGGGGCATCTGGCTCTCCTTTACGCCAATGCCGAGGGGCAACCTCGGGACCAATATCGTTGATGGTCATATGATCTTGGTCGCCTGTTGATGTTTTTGTCAATCGGCAAGAATGCCTATTATTTCATCGATCGCACCGCCCCCCTTTCGTGTTCGGCGTGGCCCGTGCGGTGTTCGATTTGCCTGGGCAGTGATCTGCAAGAAGATCGGCAAACCAATTGTCGGATGCCGGCTGGTCCCGGTAACGGACAAGCCCCAATCTTCGCGATCTACTTCACGCCGATGCCGGCGGTCAGGCCGCCATCGATCTTGTAGTCCGCGCCAGTGCAGAAGCCGGCCTTCGACGAACACAGGAAAGCGATGAGTTCAGCCACTTCCTCCGGCTCGCCGATGCGCCCGATGGGGTGCGCTTCGCCGAAGCGCTTGTAGGCGGCCTCGACATCGGCATCCGTGCCGTTCTCGCCGCGGGCGGCCTTCTCCAGGATCGGGGTGCGGATCGAGCCCGGGCTGACGGAATTGACGCGGATGCCGGAGCGCGCATGGTCGAGGGCCAGGGCACGCGTCAGCGTGTGGATGGCGCCCTTGGTGGTGGCATAGGCGGCGACGTTTTGCTGGCAGGCAAAGCCCTGCACCGAAGCGACGTTGATGATGGCGCCGCCGCCCCTGCGGACCATTTCCGGGATGCCGAAATGCGCTGTCAGATAGATCGACCCGACATTGACCGACATCGCCCTGTTCCAGGTCTCGAAATCGGTGCTGGTCGCGGTTCCGTACGGATGCACCGCCGCCGAATTGACGATGATATCGAGGCCGCCGAACCGCTCGACGCCAGTCGCGACCGCGTCGCGAACCTGATCGGGCACGGAGACGTCGGCGCCTATGACCAGCGCCCCGGCTGCGGAGCTTTCCAGTTCCCATTTCAGCGCAGCGTTGGCCGCGCGGTCGATGCCGCAGGCGACGATCGCAGCACCCCCTGCAGCGAGGCGTCTGGCGGTTGCGAGGCCAATCCCGGTCGTGCCCGTCACCAAAGCCACCTTGCCGTCGAAATCCTTCATTGGGAAAACTCCTTCATTCGCTGTCCGAAACCGTTCCTAGTTTGACACCCATTGTGGTCCAACAATAGGTTGCCGTTCTCTCGCAGAAGGAAGCGGCAATGGAACAGTGCTGGCGCTGGTATGGACCGAACGATCCGGTAACGCTCGATCATGTCAGGCAGGCCGGTGCGACCGGCGTGGTGAGCGCCTTGCACGATATCTACGACGGTCGCGCCTGGCCGCTCGAGAGCATTCTGGAGCGCAAGCGTGTCATCGAGGCCGCCGGCCTGACATGGTCGGTGGTCGAGAGCATTCCGGTCCACAACTCCTTCAAGATCGGCACGCCGGAACGCGAGCGCTACGCCGGCTACTATCGCGACTCAATCCGCGCGCTCGCCAAGGCCGGCATTGCGACGGTCTGCTACAATTTCATGCCGGTGGTCGACTGGACGCGCACGGATCTCGCCTATCGGCTGCCAACGACAGGTTATGCGCTGCGTTTCGACGCGATCGATTTCGCGGCCTACGATTTGTTTGTGCTGAAGCGCGTCAATGCCGAGGCCGGCTATACCCCCGCCCGCATCGCCGAGGCGGAAGCGCGGCTGAAGGAATTGAGCGGCGAGGCGATCGACAGGATCGAGCGCAATCTGATCGCCGGCCTGCCGGCAACCGAGCGCAGTTATAACAGGGACAGTTTTCGCGAGGCCCTGGCGGAATACGACGCGATCGGGCCAGGGGAGCTGCGCGACAATCTTGCCTGGTTCCTGCGCGAGATCATTCCTGTGGCCGAAGAGGAGGGGGTGCGCATGTGTATCCATCCCGACGACCCGCCCTTCTCGCTCTATGGCCTGCCACGCATCGTTTCGACCGCCGAGGATGCGCGTTTCATCCTCAACGCCGTCGACAGCCCCGCCAACGGCCTGACGTTCTGCACCGGCTCTTATGGCACGCGCGCCGACAACGACATCGTCGCCATGGTCAAGGAATTCGCCGACCGCATCCATTTCGCCCATCTGCGCAACATCACCATCGAGGATGACGGCTCGTTCCACGAGGCCGAGCATCTCGAGGGCGGCACGGACATGGCGAATGTGATTCTCGCTCTGATGCAGGAAGAGGCACGCCGCCGCCGAGAGGGCCGTGCCGACTGGCGTATTCCGATGCGGCCCGACCATGGCCATCTGCTCGCCGACGACATCGGCAAGACCAGGATCAATCCCGGCTATTCGCTGATCGGCCGGCTGAAAGGCCTCGCCGAGCTGCGTGGCATCATGCGCGCCATCGAGCGGTTCGAGCTGGCTTGAGCGGGCCCCTCAGTTCGGCTGGCAGGATCTGAAACTATCGCGCCGGTTTTGCACTTCCGCGGTGCTTATATGCCACATTGCTGAGAAACGCCCTGGGTCGCATCGCGCCAGGGCAGCCATGCGCTGCCGCAGTTCGGCGAAGCTGGGCATGGATTGTCCGCATGGCTTGACGACAACCTTGGTGATGCGGCTCGACACTGGCCGCTTCGACACCATCCAGTAATGGATTGTCACAAACACCGCGATCTTTAGGAAAAATCTCCACGCGCGATGCTTTGAATTACACTAAATCCATAGACAAAGATCGATCCCGTGCTGAGCGCGTTTGTCTGGGTTGTCATATGGCAAAATCTCCTATTATTCTCAATGGCTTCACCATGAATGCCGTCTCCCATGTCGCCTACGGCCTTTGGCGTCATCCGGCCGACCAGGCCTATCGACATGCCGAGCTCGACTACTGGATCGAACTTGCCAAAGCACTGGAGGAGGGCGGCTTCGATTGCTTGTTCATCGCCGACGCGCTGGGCCTTCTCGACGTCTATGGCGGTGGATACGACGCCTCGCTGGCAAAGGGCGTGCAGTCCCCCGTCAACGATCCGCTGTTGCTGGTCTCAGCGCTTGCCGGCGCGACAAGCCGGCTGGGTTTCGGCGTCACCGTTTCGACGACCTACGAAAAGCCATATCTGCTGGCGCGCAAATTCACCACGCTCGATCATCTCACCAAGGGGCGGATCGCCTGGAACGTCGTCACCTCGCAGCTCGACAGCGCGGCGCGCAATCTCGGTCTCGACAGGCAGGTGGCGCATGACGAGCGCTACGAGATCGCCGACGAGTTCATGGATGTCGCCTACAAGCTCTGGCAGGGTTCCTGGGAAGACGGTGCCCTGGTGCGTGATCGCGGCAGCGCCGCCAACCCGGACGGTCTCTATACCGATCCGGAAAAGGTCCATCCGATCGGTCATTCCGGTCGCTACTTCAATGTTCCGGGTCCGCATCTCTCGGAGCCCAGTCCGCAGAGGGTGCCGGTGCTGTTCCAGGCGGGCGGTTCGCCGCGCGGCCAGCGCTTTGCCGCTCGTCACGCGGAGGTGGTCTTTGTCGCCGGTGCCGATGTCGATGGCATCCGCCGCAATGTCGCTGAGGTGAAGCGGCTTGCCCGCGATGAAGGCAGGGCTCCAGGCAGCATCAAGTTCATATCCGCGGTCTCGGTGATCACGGATGAAACCGACGCCGCCGCGGCCGCCAAGCTCGCTGACTACAGGTCGCACTACGATGTCGAAGGCGCGCTGGTGCATTATTCGGCAACGACCGGCATCGATTTTTCCAGGCACGATCTCGACCAGCCTATCCGCTACACCGAAACCGATTCCAACCGCTCCCTGCTGCGCATGTTCGACGACCCGTCGTCGGGCCGCCAGTGGACCTTGCGCCAGGCGTTTTCCCCGGAGGGCGGTTTTGGGCGCGGCAAGTCGTTTGTCGGCGGTCCGAAGACCGTTGCGGACGAGCTCGAGCAATGGCTGGAAGCCACCGATACCGACGGCATCAATTTGACGCATGTGGTCAGCCCCGGCAGCTTCATCGATTTCTCCGCCCATGTCGTTCCCGAGTTGCGGCGGCGCGGGCGCATTCGCGAGGATCTCGGTCCCTCGCTGCGCTCCAGGCTCTTCGGGCGTGACAGCCGCCCGCCCGCCGATCATCCGGCGGCGCAACACGCTTTCTCGCAGGGCCGTCAGCCGGAGGCTTTGGTATCATGACCATCCACGCCACCGTTCAGCATGAACAGCGCAGCGATTTCCAAGGCTGGGCCGAGAAGGCCGAGGAGGTCGTGCGCGAACTCAAGCGAACAGCTGCAGCGCGCGATCTGGCCGGGGCCGCCCCGCATGCCGAGATAGACCTTTTGCGTCTGGCCGGCCTGCTGACGATCTATATTCCCAAGCGATTTGGCGGCGGTGGCGCGACGCCGACCGAAGTGCTCAGGATCGTCCGCATCCTGGCCAGGGGCGATACATCGATAGCCCAGATCGTCATCTACCATCTCTTCGGCACGGCAATCGGATTGGACGGCGACAACAAGTCCCTGATCGAAAGACGGCTTCAAGGCTTTCTCTCCAAGGGCTGGTTTCATGCCGGCATCGCGCAGGCCGCCTATGAGCCGCTTGTCGAGGCGAGGCAGGTGGACGGCGGTTTCGTGCTCAACGGCGCCAAGCCTTTCACCAGTGGTGCGCAGGTGGCCGACACGCTGCAGGTCTGGGTGCGCTTTGCCGGGAGCACGCGGATCGCCGGCACCGATGCCAGCGGTCATATCGGCCAGTTCATCGTCGCCAACCCCACGTCAGGCCTCAGCTTCGGCAATGACTGGGACAATATCGGCCAGAGGCTAACGGTGAGCGGCAGTGCGGCGCTCGAAAATGTCGCCGCATCCGCCGACGATCTGGTCGGGCATTGGCCTGATGATACGGTTCATCCGCCGCATGCCACGCTGCATGTGCCGATCGTTCATGCAGCCTTCGGCGAACTTTATCTCGGCACCGCCCTTGCCGCCCTGGAAGACGCCAGGGATTACGTCACCCAACGCGGCAGGCCATGGCTGTCCTCGCCGGCAAAGAAAGCCTCCGAGGACACGCTGGTTGTCGAGCGCTTCGGCCGGCTTTCGATCGCGCTGGCGTCCGCGCAGGCGCTCGCGGACGCCGCCGGCGAGGCCGTGCAGCGCGCCTTCGAGCGAGGCAGGGATCTCACCGCGGAAGAGCGTGGCCATGCCGCGGCAATCGCCTACCAGTCGAAGGTGCATTCGACCGAGGTCGCCCTGGAGGTGACGTCGCGCATATTCGAACTGACCGGCGCCCGCTCCACGGCGCGCTCGTTCGGCTTCGACCGCTACTGGCGCAACGTCCGCACCCACAGCCTGCATGATCCCGTCCACTACAAGGTGCTGGAAGTCGGTGACTTCGCGCTTAACGGCCGTGTGCCGCCGCCAACCTACTATTCGTGAGCCGAAGCATGGTAAGTTCCACCCATAAGGCGGTCAAGCCTCTCATCCTCAACGGCTTCGGTATGACCGTGGTCGGTCACGTGTCGGCGGGCCTCTGGCGTCATCCGAGCGACCGCGCCAACACCTACACCAGCCTCGAATACTGGACCTCGCTGGCCAAGCTGCTCGACGACGGCGGCTTCGACGCGCTGTTCCTCGCTGACGCGCTTGGCCACCTCGATGTCTTCCGGGGGACACCGGATGCGTCGCTGCGCACCGCAGCCCAGTCGCCGGTCAACGACCCGCTGCTGCTGGTCTCGGCAATGGCCGCCGCCACCAGGCATCTCGGCTTCGGCATCACCGTGTCGACCACTTACGAGCAGCCCTATCTCCTGGCCCGCAAGTTCACCACGTTGGATCATCTGACCAAGGGCCGCATCGCCTGGAACGTCGTCACCTCGGTTCTGGAATCGGCGGCGAAGAATCTCGGTCTGGAACGCCAGATCGACCATGACGAGCGTTACGATCTGGCGCAGGAATTCCTGGATGTCACCTACAAGCTCTGGGAGGGATCCTGGGAGGACGGGGCGGTCGTGCACGATCGCGAGAAGGGGCTCTACACCGACCCTTCCAAAGTCCATCCGATCGGCCATCTCGGCAAATATTTCTCCGTGCCCGGCGCGCATCTCGCGCAGCCCAGTCCGCAGCGCACGCCGCTTCTGTTCCAGGCGGGAACCTCGCCGCGCGGGCGCGAATTCGCTGCTCGCAACGGCGAGGTGGTGTTCCTCGGCGGCACCAGCACGGCCTCCATCCGCCGCTCGGTCGAGGCGATCCGTGCCCGCGCCGTCGAACTCGGACGGGCGCCGGATGCGATAAAGTTTATCACCGCGGTCACCGTCATCACCGGAGCCACGGACGAAGAGGCTGAGGCCAAGCACAAGGACTATCTATCCTACACCAGTGTCGAAGCGGCCCTGGCGCTGTTTTCGGCATGGACCGGCGTCGACTGGTCGCAATACCCACTCGACCACCCGCTCGAATATATCGAGACAAATGCCGGCCGTTCAGCCCTTGCCAATCTGACGCGGATCGATGCCGACCGGCGCTGGACCGTGGCCGGGATCGCCGAGTATATCGGGCTCGGCGGCATCCATCCCAAGCTGGTCGGCTCACCGCAGAGGATCGCCGACGAGCTCGAACGCATCGCCGATGAATCCGGCGTCGACGGCTTCAACCTGGCCTATGTCGTCAGTCCGGGCACGTTCGAGGACTTCATCGAATTCGTCGTCCCGGAGCTGCGGCGGCGGGGTCGCATCCGGGAACGTGGCGCGCCCGGCACCACGATCCGCGAGCGCTTCCAGGGAGCGGGCCAGCGGCTGCTGCGCGACGACCATCCGGGAACAGCCGCACGCGACCGCTCGAACTGGGGTACCATCGTCGAGGCGGCCGAGTGAGCGGCATCCATCTCCACTGGTATCTGCCGACCAACGGCGACAGCCGGGAAATCGTCGGCTCTGGCGATGATTCCCCTCTCGGCAACGGCCCGTCACGATCGCGGTTTCGGGAAGCGAGCCTCGATTATCTCTCGCTGGTCGCCAAGACCGCGGAGACGTTGGGCTTCGAAGCTGTGCTGACGCCGACCGGAACCTGGTGCGAGGATGCCTGGATAGTCACGGCAGCACTGGCGCAGGTCACCACGCGGTTGAAGTTCCTCGTCGCCTTCCGTCCCGGCCTGATCTCGCCGACGCTGGTCGCCCACCAGGCGGCGACCCTTCAGCGCATATCGGGTGGGCGGCTGCTGCTCAACGTCGTCACCGGAGGCGATCCGCTGGAGCAGAAACGCTTCGGCGATCATCTCGGCCACGACCAGCGCTATGAACGCACGGGAGAGTTCCTCGAGATCCTGCGCGGCGTGGTCCTGCCAGCCGGTTCGGGCCGGCGCTTCGATTTCAGGGGAAAGCACTATGACATCGAAGGCGCCCAGATCGATTTCGGCAAATGGCCGCTTCCCGATATCTTCTTCGGTGGCGCAAGTGGTGCTGCGCAAGCGGTCGCCGCGCGCCATGTCGACACCTATCTGGTCTGGGGCGAGAGCCCGGCAACCGAGGCTGCCCGGATAGGCCATGTGCGGGAACTCGCCGCCGCGCAGGGCCGCAAACTAAGCTTCGGCATACGCCTGCATGTCATCAGTCGCGATACCGAGGCGCAGGCCTGGGAGGAGGCCGAGAGGCTGCTGGAGAGACTGACGCCGGAGCGGATCGCGCAGGCGCAGGCAATCCTGGCGCGCACGGAATCGGCCGGCCAGCGCCGGATGAACGCGTTGCATAGCGACAGCGGCACCGCGGCGCTCACCGCGCGCAGCGTGCGCGATCTCGAAATATCGCCGCATCTGTGGGCCGGCTACGGCCTGGTTCGCGGCGGCGCCGGCATCGCGATCGTCGGCAGCCACGAGCAGGTGGCGTCGCTCATCGAGGAGTACCACGCCGTCGGTTTCGACCACTTCATCCTGTCGGGCCAGCCGCATGTCGAGGAAGCCTATCATTTCGCCGAAGGCGCGCTGGCGGTCTTGAAATCGAAGGGGCTGCTCGCAGCCTGAAACATGTGCGGCCTTTGGTGGTCGCGACAATGGAGCATGACGAGAAGACAATGTCGGACATTCAGATCTATCCGGGCCTCAGCGACGCCGAATTCGAGACCTGGGCCGAGAAGGCCCGCGACGTGGCGCGGCAACTCGCGGCAACGGCGCTCGAACGCGACCGGGCAAACAAGGACCCGGTGGAAGAACTGGCGCTGCTGCGCGAAAGCGGCCTGCTCGGCTTGGCTGCGCCACGCGAATTCGGCGGCGCCGGCGCAAACCTCGTCCAGGCGCTCAAGATCAGCCGCATCATCGCGGCCGCCGACGGCTCGATCGGACAACTGATCGCGTATCATTATTCCAACGGTGTCTGGACTTACATTCTCGGCACGCGTCAGCAGTGGGAAAAGACGGCGCGTGGCGTCGGCGCACAAGGCTGGTTCCAGGGCGGCGTCAGCAACCCGCGCGACCAGTGGAACGAGATCGAGCATGTCGGCGACCGCCGCTTCCTGAACGGCAGACGCACCTTCGCAACCGGCGCCTCGGTGGCCCAAGTCATCACCGTCAGCCTCTGGGACAACGGCAAACGCGCTCACTATCAGATCCCGCCGACGCGCAAGGGCATCAGCTTCGGCGGCGACTGGGACAATCTCGGCCAGAGACTGACGGCGAGCGGCAGTGTCACTTTCGACCGTGTCGAAGTCTTCGAGGATGAGTTGCTCAGCGCCCTCGACGATTATGAGGGCGATGTCGAATTGCGCGACGGCCTGCGCGTCCTGTTCAGCCAGCTCATCTTCATCAATTTCTATCTCGGCATCGCCGAGGGCGCTCTTGCCGCCGCCGCCGATCATGTCCGCCGCTTCGGCCGGCCCTGGCCGGAGTCCGGGCTGGAACGGGCGATCGACGATCCCTACCATCTGGTGCTGTTCGGCCGGCTATCCGCCGGCATTGCGGCGGGCATAGCAATCGCCGACAAGGCCGCGGCGCTTTACGAGGCGGCACTGCATGCCGGAGCGTCGGTGACGGCGCAGCAATGGGGCGAACTCGCAACGATCATCGACCAGGGCAAGATCGTCGCCAACGACGTCGTGCTCGACGTGACGGCGCGCATCTTCGAAGCGACGGGCGCGCGCTCGACGGCCAACAAATATGGCCTCGACATCTATTGGCGCAACGCGCGCACCCATACCGTCCACGATCCGGTCTCCTACCGGGCGCGCGAGGTCGGCACATATCTGCTGGCCGAAACGCTGCCGAGACCGCGAACCTATGCGCAGCCGCCGCAGCCGGAAGCGCACAAGCCTGAAGCCGTGCCCACGCGGAAGGCATCATGATATCGGATGTGCGCCTGCTGGCCGGGAAGGCCGAACTCGCGCAGGCCGCACGCACCTTCCGCACGGCCATGGTCGGCCTGCCGCCGCTCGGCCCGATCGACGACGCGCTGATCGACAGACTGTTCGAGCCGGATCGCACCTGGGGCGCCTTCGACGGCGAGACACTCGTTGGCACAACCGACTCCTATTCGGGACGGATCGCGGTTCCCGGCGGCGCCTGGTTGCCGCAGGCCGCGGTCACCCATGTCGGCGTGCTGCCCACCCATACGCGGCGTGGCGCCGCCACGGCGCTGTTCAAGGCGCAGCTGCGCGCCGCGCGCGAACAGGGCGAGGCGGCGGCCACCTTGCGGGCCTCCGACGCGCGCATCTACGGCAACTTTGGCTATGCGATCGCCAATACTTCTGTCAGCCTGGAAGTCGACACCCAGCGCGCGCGCCTGCGGGCAGGGCTGACGTACTCCGACAAGATTCGGCTGATCGACAGCGACGATGCCTGGGCGATACAGGCGCGCATCTACGCGGGTCAGCCTGTTTCGCGCGCGGGCGTCATCACACGCTCGGCCTATTGGTGGGATTTTCAGGCGTTGCGCCAGACGCACAGCGGCACGCCTAACTACGTCGCCGTTCACGGCGACAAGGGTTCGGAAACCGGGTTCGTGCGCTATCACCCTGTCGGCCTCGACAGCTGGTTCACCAGCTCGGAACGCACCATCGTGGTCGATGATATCGTGGCCTACAGTCCGGCCGCCTATGTCGCGCTGGTCGCACATCTGCTGGCGGTCGACCTGCCGCATCGCATCGTCTTCTGGAGCCGTCCCGCGGACGATCTGCTGCCGTGGCTGTTCGAGGATTTTCGAAGCGTTCGCGTTTCGGCGGCGCGCGACGAAACATGGCTGCGGCTCCTGGACGCTGAAAAGGCTCTAACAGCCCGGTCCTATGCCGGGCAGGGCAGCGTCGTGCTGGAAGTCTCCGATGCCATCCTGCCCGAGAACGCGACCAGGCTGCGCCTCTCGCCAGAAGGAGCCGAGCGCACCAATCTGTCCGCCGCCGTGGTGACGGACGTGGCCGCGGTTTCGGCGGCCTATCTCGGCGGCGTGAAGTGGTGGCAGCTCGCGCAGACGGGGCGCCTCGGCGACTTCGACCGGGCTGCGGTCGAAACGCTCGACACGCTGTTCACGGCGCCGGCCTTGCCTCATTCCGGAACAATGTTTTGACAGGCGGAGCTAATATAAAATGTATTTTGAAAGTGTGTTTGAAAAATGGGTAATTTTATCTCAAAATTATTCTTGCTAAATGCAATGGTATTTTGAAGAATTATTTATAATCGGAGAGAAGTAATGACAAAACATGTTGCGCGTAAGTTATTATTGGGAATTGCAGGTGGCATTCTGTCGATTTCTGTTCTTGGTTCATCCGCGCAAGCGGAAGATCTGAAACATGGCGGGGTCCTGCGGATTGCTTCGATCCAGTCCGATCTCGATGCGTTCGATCCGCTCACCGGCTACAGCATCGATTCCTGGGAAATCCTGCGCGCAACAACGCGCCAGTTGGTGACCTATCCCGGCTCGCCAGCCGGCCTCAAGGAGGACACCACGCTCGTGCCGGATCTCGCCAAGTCCTGGGACATCAGCGACGACGGCAAGGTCTACACCTTCCATTTGAAGGACGACGTGTTCTTCTCCGGCAGCATCGAGCGCAAGATCGTCGCCAGTGATTTCGTCTATGGCGTCAAGCGCTTCTGCGATCCCAACAAGCAGGTCGCCGCCATCAACTATTTCAACCTCGTGATCTCCGGCTTCGTCGACTATTGCAAGGAATTCGCGAAAGTGCCGACAGGCGATCTCGCTGCGACCAAGGCTTTCACCGACACGCACGAGATTGCCGGCGTCTCGGCTCCCGACGAGCACACGCTGGTCATCAAGTCGGACACCAAGAACTACGACTTCCTCAACATCCTTTCGATGAATTTCGTGTCCCCGGTGGCGCCCGAGATCGCGTCCAAATATTTCCCGGACTCGCTGGAGTCGCGCAAGAACCTGCCGTCCAGCGGCCCTTACTATGTCGACACCTATGAGCAGGGTCAGAAGCTGGTTCTGAAGAAGGCAAAGAATTTCAAGGCGGAGTCCGACCAGGCGCGCAGGGCCTATGCCGATGAGATCGATATCGATTTCACCGCCAACAGCGAGGACAGCGTCGTCCAGAAGATCATCGCCGGTGAGGCTGATCTGTCGCTCTATCTCGACATCCCGCCCATTCCGACGATCCAGCGCTTCCTGTCGCAGAAGAGCCCCGACATCCATGTGACGAACAGTGGATCGGCGAACTTCATCACCTTCAACCAGCGGCCGGAGGTCAAGAGCGACGGGGCCGAGGCGCTGCGCAAGCTGAAGGTCCGGCAGGCGCTGACCTATGCGGTGAACCGCGAACATCTGGCGCAGACCCAGGCTGGCTCGATCGGCGCGGTGCCGCTCACCCAGATCATCACCTCGACCATTCTCGGCTACGAGAAGTTCGACCCGTATCCGACCGAAAGCTACAGGGGTGATCCGGCCAAGGCAAAGGAACTGCTCGCCGAAGCGGGATATCCGAATGGCATTGCGTTCGACGCGATCTACAGGGGCAACGCGCAGTTCGAAGCGATTGCCGTGACGCTGAAGGAGGATCTGGAAGCAGCGGGTATCACGCTCAACCTGATCCCGATCCCGCCGACGCAGTGGTACGCCTTCATCCAGGATCCGAAGAGCCGCTGGGACGTGTCCCTCGGCGGCACATTCTCCCCGGACTGGCAGGGACCGAGCACGCGCATGCTCCTCGGCGGCTGGCTGAATTCGGACGCGGCACCTTGCGGCACCGGCAACGTCCACGCCATCTGCTACAGCAATCCGGAACTCAACAAGCTCGCGGCGCAGGCCTATCCCTCCGACGATCCGGGACCGATCTGGACGAAGGCCGACAAACTCGTCTCCGCCGATCTGCCATGGATCCCGTTGTTCGAGAAGCGCAAGGTCGTGGTCACTTCCGATCGCCTCGCCAACTGGGTGTGGTCGTCGCTGGCCGTGAATGCCGACATCACCAACATAGCCCTCAAGCAGTAGCAAGGCCGGATTGGCAAAAGGAGGCGCGCGTGCCCATCTTCTCTGTCGCCGATCTGCGCGTCGCATTCGGCGCGGTGGAAGTGGTGCATGGCGTCTCGTTTGGAGTCGAGCCAGGCAAGACACTCGCCATCGTCGGTGAATCGGGCTCGGGCAAGAGCGTGTCGCTGCTCGGCGCCACCGGCCTTCTGCCACCGGCGGCGAGTGTTCGCGGCAGCGTGCTGCACAAGGGCGATGAGATACTGGGCCTCTCCGCCGGCGACCTGCGCCGGCGGAGAGGCGCCGATATCGGCTTCATCTTCCAGGACCCGCTCAGCAACCTTCATCCGCTAAAGACCATCGGCCAGCAGATCGCCGAAGCGATCACCGCCCACCGCAAGGTGGGACGCGGGGAGCTGCGTCAGCGCGTTCTCGATCTTCTGGCCGATGTCGGCATCCCCGATCCTGCGGCCCGCGTGAACGACTATCCCAGGCAGTTCTCCGGCGGCATGCGCCAGCGCGTGATGATCGCAGCGGCGATCGCGCTCAATCCCGGTCTGATCATCGCCGACGAACCGACGACCGCGCTCGACGTGACCGTGCAGGCGTCGATCCTCGATCTGCTGAAACGAATCCAGCAGGACCACGGCACGGCAATGATCTTCGTCAGCCACGATCTGGCCGTCGTTTCGGACATTGCCGACGATGTCCTGGTGATGCGCGCGGGGCACGTCGTGGAGCAGGCGCCGGCCGAGCTGATCTACAGGGCACCGCGCCAAGCCTACACCAGGGAGCTGCTCGGTGCGGCGCGGCTTGGCGGCCTGGTGGCCCGCGCGGCGCGATCATCGCTACTCCCGGCGCTGCCGTCGATGCCCGATTTGCTCTCCGTCTCGGCAATCGCGCGTTCGTTCGCAGGCCGCTCCGCCGCAGGCGGTCTGATCAGGCCGGTGCTCACGAATATCTCGTTCACCGTCCGCGAAAACGAGATCGTCGGCCTCGTCGGCGAATCCGGTTCCGGCAAGTCGACAATCGGCCGGCTGATCGCCGGGCTCGACCGGCCGGACGAGGGCAGCATCTCCCTGCGGGAGCGTATCTATTCGCGTTCGGGTGTCGGCGGCATCGCCATCGACCGGCAATTGCGGTCGGACATACAGGTTATCTTTCAAGACCCCTATGCAAGCCTCAACCCGCGGCGGCGCATCCGGTCCATTCTGGCGGAACCCTTCATCATCGGCACCAGACTGGACGCCGCGGCGATACGCCGGCGCGTGCAGGATCTGGTGCGCGACGTGGAACTTCCCGACGACGTGCTGGATCGTTTCCCGGCCCAGCTTTCAGGTGGCCAGCGGCAGCGTGTCGCCATTGCGCGCGCCATCGCGCTCGAACCCTCGCTGATCGTCGCCGACGAGCCGGTATCGGCACTCGACATCACGACGCAGGCGAAGATCATCAGGCTGCTGCAGACCATTCGCCGGCAGCGAGGCCTGTCGTTGCTCTTCATCTCGCATGATCTCGGCGTCGTGTCGGAACTGTGCGACCGCGTCATCGTGCTGGAGAAGGGCGTCATCGTGGAAGCCGGCGAGACAGGCCGTGTCTTCGGCGCTCCCCGGCATCCCTACACGGTCAGGCTGATAGACGCGATCCCCGGCAAGGTCCTGCGGCGCAACCCGGTTCCCGAGCGGATCGCCGCGCATGCCTGAGATCCGTGCCCTGGCGTCCGTCCAGGACCACGTCCTGCTGGGGCATGGCGAGGTGGTGAATTCCTACAGGTCGCTGCTTGTGCGAGCGCTGCTGCGCGAACGGTCCTTTCGCATCGGCGCGCTGATCATAGGCTTCGTCACCGCCGGTGCGCTGCTGGCGCCAGTGGTCGCGTGGCTGCTGGGGCACGGGGTGACGGAGCAGTTCCGCGATACGGCGTTGACCGAGATGGGACTGCCGACTGGCCCCACGTTCGAATTTCCACTTGGCGCCGACGGCAACGGCCGCGACGTGCTGGTCAGAACGCTCTACGGCGCGCGCGTATCGCTGGCCATCGCCATCCCGGCGACCACGCTTGCCATGATCATCGGCACCGCCATCGGCCTCGTCAGCGGATTTCTTGCCGGTCGCGTCGACCGCGTCATTTCGCAGGCGGTGGACGTCGCTTTGTCGTTCCCGTTCATCGTCACCGCGCTCAGCCTCCTGTCGCTGAACCGGGGCGTCGATGGCAAGCCGTTTGTTGCGCCCTCCCTGGTGGTGGTGCTGATCATAACCCTGTTTTCCTGGACCTACTTTGCCCGGCTGACGCGTGGCCTGGTGTTTGTCCTGCGCCGCAGCCCGCTGGTGGAAGCCGCGCAGACGATCGGCGCCTCGAAGGCCAGGATCATCATGCGCGAGATCCTGCCCAACATCGCGCCGGTCATCCTGGTCTACTGGGCGGTACAACTGCCGACCAACATCATCGCCGAAGCGACGCTCTCCTTCCTCGGCGTCGGCGTGCAGGCGCCGCAGCCGAGCTGGGGCAATATGATCGCCGAGGCGCAGCGCTCATCCCTCTACCAGTTGCAGCCATGGTTCCTGCTCGGACCCGGCATCGCGCTGTTTCTGACTGTGGCCGGCTTCAACACGCTGAGCGCTGGCCTGCGCAACGTCCTCGACCCCCATCGCCGCAGCGGGTGACGCCATGATCCGGCACACAGGCGGGCTGATCTTCCGGGCGCTCTCGACGCTGCTGATCGTGCTGGTGATCGCGTTCTTCATCACCCGCATAGCCTATCGCAATCCGGCCGCGATGCTGGCGCCGCGCAACGCCAGCCAGCAGGCGATCGATGCCATAGCACACGCGCTGCGGCTCAACGAGCCATGGTATCTGCAGTTGTGGTACTATCTCTACCGCGGCCCCGACATCCAGGGCGCGCCGATGGGGATCGCTCACTGGCCGCCGGCGCTGGGCTACTCCTTCCGCAAGCAGACACCGGTGACAGACCTCATCCTGTCCAAGGTGCCGGTGACGCTTTCGCTCGCCCTTGGTGCCGTCGTCATTTGGATGACGCTGTCGATCCTGCTTGGCGTGATTGCCGCGCGCCGGCAGGGCTCCTGGCTGGACAGGCTGATATCGGGCTTCGCCTATGCGAGCCTGTCGGTGCCGACGTTCCTCTCCGGCATCCTGATCTCCTATTTCCTGTTCTTCCAGCTCTCCAACCATGGGGTCTTCTGGTTTCCAAGCAGCGGTTATGTGCCGCTGACGAAAGATCCGTTCGAATGGGCCCGGCATCTGGCCCTGCCGTGGCTGACGCTGGCACTTGCCGAGATCGGCATTTTCCAGCAGCTGATCCGCGCAAGCATGCTTGAGGTTCTGGGCGAGGACTACATAAGGACGGCGCGCGCCAAGGGTGTTCCGGAATGGCGGGTCTATTACGATCATGCGTTGAAGGCCGCGCTCAATCCGGTGATCACGCTGGGTGGCCTGGAGCTTGCCGTCATCATGGGTGGGGCGATCGTCACGGAGACGATCTTCGGATTGGACGGCGTCGGCCGGCTGGCGATCAACTCGGCGCTTGAAGGCGATTTTCCGGTCGTCATCGGGACGACGATCTTCGCCGCGGCATCGTTCGTGTTCTGCACCTTCGCCGTCGACATCACAACCAGATGGCGCGACCCGGCGAGCCTGTCGTGACCGCCCGCCATCAGGCAATTCGCTCTCATTTCAGCACGGATATTGGGAAAAATATTCGCTCTGGCTGACATCGATGAAGCATGTTCCCTTATCATAATCCCCTTTGTCTATAATCTTAGTGCACAAAGTACGCCGCAACTCGCAAGAGGCAGGTCAGCTGCGCCATCCGGCGGAGCCACACTCCCGCGGAGCGACATCTCAGGCTCCGCGATAAATCATTCGACAAGGTGAATTCACGATGATCTCCCGCCTGTTGCGAACCATCATGCTGTCTCTGGCAGCCACGCTTCTGACGCTGACCGGACTTGCGGCAGAGGAGGCGGGCGGGACGCTCAACCTGATCGTCCAGCCCGAGCCGCCGACGGTCAATATCGGCGTCAACCGTCTCGGGCCGACGACCTATGTCGGCAACAAGATCTACGAGAGCCTGTTGACCTATTCGGCCGATCTGAAGCCGCTGCCGCGCCTGGCGCAAAGCTGGTCGATTTCGGATGATGGCCTCGTCTACACCTTCAACCTGCGCCGCGATGTAAAATGGCATGACGGCCAGCCGTTCACGGCCAAGGACGTGGTGTTCAGCTTCCAGAAGTTTCTGCCGGCACTTCAGGCCCGGTCGCGACTCAACCTGGCGGAGGTGAAGGACATCGCCACGCCGGACGACCACACTGTGGTGTTCACGCTCAAGGCACCGTACCCGGCCTTCATCTACGTCCACAACACCGCCGTGCTGCCGGCCCATCTCTATGAAGGGGTGAGCGACTTTCGCACCGCCGAGGCAAACAGCAAGTTCATCGGCACCGGGCCGTTCAAATTCGCCGAGTGGAAGAAGGGGTCCTTCATCCACCTTGTCCGCAACCCTGACTATTGGGATGCCGGCAAGCCCCATCTGAACGACATCTTCTTCCACGTCATCCCTGACGCCAACAGCCGCGCCATCGCTTTCGAAACCGGTCAGGTGGATGTGCTGCGCGCAGGCGACGTCGAGAACTTCGACATTACGCGGTTGGCCGGGCTCGATGGCGTGCAACTGACCGAGGCAGGCTGGGAATTTCTTCAACCGGTCGGCTACATCCACCTCAACAACCGCCACAAGCCGCTCGACGATGCGCGGGTGCGCCGGGCGATCGCGCATGCGATCGACCGCCAGTTCATCATCGACACGATCTTTGGTGGATTCGGCCACGAGACCAACGGCCCGCTGTCGCGCCTGTCGCGGTTCAAGGACACATCGGTCGAAACGAAATATGAATTCGACCTGGCCAAGGCAAACGCCATCCTCGACGAGGCCGGCCTGAAGCCCGACGCCAACGGCGTGCGCTTCGAACTGCAGTTCGTTCCGCTGCCCTATGGCGAGCTGTGGCAGCGCGAGGCGGAATATGTCCGGGAGGCGCTGGCGTCTGTCGGCATCAAGGTCAACATCGTGGCGACCGACGTGCCGGGCTGGTTCAAGCGGCTGACCACCTTCGACTATGATCTTGCCGAAAACTTTGTCTACACCACCCCTGACCCGGCAATCGGCATCAGCTATGCCTACACCACGCTCGAAGGCGACAATGCGGGCACGACCGGCGGCAATGTGCATGGCTATTCCAACCCCGAGGTCGACAGACTGCTGGCCGACGCCGCCCATGAGAACGACTTCGACAAGCGCAAGGCGCTCTATTCGCAAGCCCAGAAGATCATCTCCGCCGACGTGCCGCTCATCTGGACGCACGACATCGTCTTTCCGACGCTCTACCGAACCAAGGTTCACAATCTGATCGCGACCGGTCTCGGCACAGATGAAAACTTCGCCGATGTCTGGCTGGCGAAATAGCTGGCGGGGCTGGGTAGGATGGATCGTCTTGGCTTCCTGACAGGACGGGCCGCCCGCGCGGTTCTCATCCTGTTTGGGGTTATCGTGCTCAACTTCGTGCTGCTGCGCCTCGCACCGGGAGATGCGGCATCCGTCCTGGCCGGAGACCAGGGTGCGGCCGACCCGGCCTTTGTCGCGGAACTGCGCCACGATCTCGGGCTTGATCGCTCCGTGCCCGAGCAATTGTGGATCTACACCAAGTCGCTGGCGCGTCTCGACTTCGGCCAATCCTACCGCGACCAGCGTCCTGTTGTCGATATCATCGCGGAAAGGCTGCCGGCCACACTGCTTCTGACATTGACCGCCTTTTGCTTTGCGTTGGGGACCGGCATTGCGCTCGGGTCTATCGCCGCTCGGCACGCCGGCAGTCTGCTCGACACCGTGCTGACCGGCATTTCGGTGATGTTCTTTGCCATGCCGCTGTTCTGGACCGGCCTGATGGCGATCCTGCTGTTTTCGGTCTGGCTGAACTGGCTGCCGTCCTACGGCATGCAGACGGTGGGCGAGGGCGGGTCGGATCTCTCGCTTGTCGGGGATGTCGCCGTTCATCTCATTCTTCCGGCTCTGACGCTCGGCCTGTTCTACATGGCCATCTACATGCGCGTGACGCGCGCCTCGGTGCTCGACGTGCTCGATCGCGATTTTGTCCGTACCGCCAGGGCCAAGGGCCTGAAACCGGGATTGATCTGGCGCCAGCATGTGCTGAGGAACGCGCTGCTGCCGATCATCACCTTCGCCTCCTTGCAGGCCGGACAACTGATTGGCGGGTCGATCCTGATCGAGACGGTGTTCGCCTGGCCGGGCGTCGGGCGTCTCGCCTTCGATGCCCTCATGCAGCGGGACTACAACCTCTTGCTGGCGATCTTCTTCATCACCTCGACAATCGTCGTCGTCATCAACCTGGCCGCGGATTTTCTCTACGTTGCCGCCGATCCGCGCATCGAAATGGGAGCTTGAGGCGATGGCCTTGCCGCGAACCCCGTTCCTCAGGCATCCGGGCGCCGTCGCCGGCGCGCTGATCCTGATCGCGATCCTCCTGATGGCGATCTTCGCCGGTATCCTCTTTCCGGGCGATCCCTGGCGCATGGTTGCGCGCCCGAACCTGCCGCCCTTCAGCCCGGGTCATCTGTTCGGCACCGACATGCTCGGCCGTGATCTTGCGGCCGGCATCGCCCACGGGGCGCAGGTCACGCTGCTGATCGCTCTGGCGGTGACGCTGCTCGCCGTCGCCTTCGGCACGGCGATAGGTGCTGTCGCCGGCTATTTCGGCGGCTGGGTCGACGACGTCGCCATGCGGTTCACCGAGTTCTTCCAGACCATCCCGAGCTTCCTGCTGACGGTCGTCATCGTTGCGATCGTCGCGCCTTCGCTGGCTTCGATCATCCTGGCCATCGCAATCGTCAGCTGGCCGCAGATCGCCCGGCTGGTCCGGGCCGAGGTGCTGAGCCTCGTCAACCAGGACTTCGTGCGGGCGGCACGGGTTGGCGGGCTGTCGACTGCCCGGATCATCTGGGGGCACATCCTTCCCAACGTGCTGTCGCCCGTGATCGTTGCCGCTTCGTTGATGACGGCGACCGTCATCCTGATCGAATCGGGCATCAGCTTCCTTGGTCTGGGCAATCGCGAGTTCGTCTCCTGGGGCTATCTGCTCGGCACCGGCAGGACCGCCTTTCGCGTCAACTGGTGGCTGTCGACCATTCCGGGCCTGGCGATCTTCCTCACCGTTCTTTCCCTGAACCTCGTCGGCGACGGCCTGAACCATTGGCTCAACCCTCGCAACAGCAATCGCGGTGGGCGCGCATGACGGCTCTGGTCGAGATCGCGGGTCTCTCCATCGCCTTGCCGGAGCACGCCGATCGAGCATTGGCCGTCGAAGACGTGTCGTTGCGTATCGATCGTGGCGAAGTGCTCTGCCTGGTCGGCGAATCCGGGTCCGGCAAATCGGTATTGGCCGCGGCCATTGCCGGCCTGTTGCCTGCCAAGCAGCTCCGGATCGCCGCCGGTGCGATCCGTTTCGATGGCCGCGACATTGCCGGGATCAGCGAGGCTTCGTTCCGCCTGCTGCGCGGCAAGCGCATTGGCTTCATCTTCCAGGAACCGATGAGCGCGCTCAATCCGGTGCTGACCATCGGCCGCCAGATCGAGGAAGCGCTCGCCGCGCATGATGGCGGCGACCGCAAGGCGCGCACCGCTCGCGTGCTGGAACTGGCGCGGGCAACCAGGCTTCCGGATCCCGAGACGATCATTCACCGCTACCCGCACCAGCTCTCGGGCGGACAGCGGCAACGGGTGATGATCGCCATGGCGATCGCCAACGATCCGGACCTGCTGATCGCCGATGAACCCACCACCGCGCTCGACGTCACGACGCAAGCGGAAATCCTGCGGCTGATCCTTGAAATCCGCGAAAGGCTCGGCCTCGCCGTTCTGTTCATCACCCATGATATCGGCGTGGTCGCCGATATCGCCGATCGCGTCATGGTGATGAAGGAGGGCCGGGTGATTGAGAGCGGCAGAGCAGACGACGTCCTCGAAGCGCCATCGCAGCCCTACACACGCCGCCTGATCGAAGCCGTTCCGGTTCTTCATACCAGTGCAATTCAAAGACGGGACGCAGGGGATCCGTTTCTCGTTGTCCAAAGGCTGAGCAAGACCTATCGTGATCGCCGCGCCCCTTGGCGGCAGGCCTCCGCCACCAGGGCGCTGGACGGTGCCAATTTGACGATTGGGCGCGGCGAGACGGTCGCCCTCGTCGGTGAATCCGGTTCGGGCAAGACGACGCTCGGCCAATGCGTCGTCGGACTGGCCGACTGGGATGAAGGCAGCCTGAGCTTCGACGGTGGCGATCTCGCTGGCACGACACGGGAGCGCACTTTACGTCCGCGTATCCAGATGGTGTTTCAGGATCCGTTCGCCTCCCTCAATCCGCGCCATCGCGTCCGCCGCATCCTTACCGAAGCCGCCATAGTCAACGGCCTTTCACGCGAGAGGGCGGAGGAGAGCATGTCCCGCCTCCTTGTCCGCGTCGGACTTGACCCCGGTGCGGCCGATCGTTTCCCGCATGCCTTTTCAGGCGGCCAAAGGCAGCGTATTGGCTTGGCGCGAGCACTCATGCTTGAGCCCGACCTGCTCGTCGCCGACGAACCGGTCTCGGCCCTGGATGTCTCGATACAGGCGCAGATTCTCGACCTTCTGGCGGAAATCAAACGCGATCTTGGCCTGTCGATGCTGTTCATCACGCACGATCTTCGTGTCGCCTCGGCGATCGCCGACCGCATCGTCGTCATGCAGAGCGGCAAGATCGTCGAGGACGGTCCCGCCGAACAGGTTTTGACACGTCCCGGATCCGACTATGCGCGTGCGCTGCTGGCGGCGGTCCCAGGCCTGTCCTGGGAGCGGAGCCGCAGCCAGATCGACCGGGCCGCCGCGGAATAGAGGCGTGATACCGGTCGCAGGGCAAATCTACCAATCTTGTAGAATTAACAAAAACGCGCTGTCCGTCTTGCCCGAGCGATACTGGAATTTCCCCACCTGCCACCGAAAGGGATGGCGTTTTCTTTGTTTCCATCGCCTGCGGTGCGACGCTTCGATCACCAAACAAGAGGTCGAAATGAGCAGTTCTGCTGGTAAACAAACGATTCCGGTGCTGGATTTTTCCCGCTATGAAGCCGATCCGGCATCTCGCAAAGAATTCATCGAGGGACTGCGGCGCGCTGCACGCGATGTTGGCTTTTTTTACCTGACCGGACATGGCATCGCACAATCGCTGATTGACGATGTGCTTGGCACGTCACGACGTTTCTTTGCCTTGCCGGACAAGGACAAGCTCCAGATAGAGATGGTCAACTCGCCGCATTTCCGCGGCTACAACCGGATTGGACAGGAACTGACGAAAGGCCAGAGGGACTGGCGCGAGCAGGTCGACATCGGCTCGGAGGCACCGGCGCTGCCGCGCAATGCCTCGTTGCCGGCCTGGACGCGCCTGCAGGGACCAAACCAATGGCCGACCGCCTTGCCCGAGCTGAAGCCGCTTCTGCTGGAGTGGCAGGATCGCCTCACCGATCTTTCGACGCGCCTGCTGAAAGCCTTTGCCATTGTCCTGGAGCAGGATGAGGGTGCTTTCGAAGCCATCTATGCCGGCACGCCGAACCACCTCATCAAGATCATCCGCTATCCCGGCCGTGACGCGACCGAAAGCGAGCAAGGCGTCGGTGCGCACAAGGACAGCGGCTTCCTGACGCTCCTGCTGCAGGAAAGGCAGAAGGGGCTGCAGGTCGAAAGCGCCGATGGCGATTGGATTGACGCCGAGCCGCGCGCCGGCACCTTTGTCGTCAACATCGGCGAACTGCTGGAAATGGCGACCGATGGCTACCTGAAGGCCACCGTGCACCGGGTCGTAACGCCGCCAGCCGGCACCGACCGGCTGTCGGTCGCCTTCTTCCTCGGCGCTCCGTTCGATGCCGAGATTCCGCTCCTGGATTTGGCGCCGCACCTGAAGGCGCAGGCGAACGGGGTCACCCGCGATCCGCAGAATCCGCTCTACCGCAATTCCGGGCAAAACGCGCTGAAGAGCCGGTTGCGTTCGCATCCCGACGTCGCGCGGCGCCATCACGCCGATCTGCTGGCCGTCCAGGCACGCGCCGAAGCTGTCCCGGTCGCTTGACCGCCACAACCATCAGGAAGGAACGATAAATGACCCTGGAAAATCTTTCTCCCGAGACCCTTGCCCTTCACGGCGGCTCCTGGCGCGCCGATCCCGCCACCGGCGCCGTTGCCGTACCTATTTACCAGACCACGTCTTACCAGTTCCAGGACACCGGCCATGCCGACCGGCTGTTCGCCCTCGATGAGATCGGCCATATCTACACGCGCGTCTCGAACCCGACGCAGGATGCGCTGGAGACCCGCATCGCGGCGCTGGAAGGGGGTGCTGCTGCCCTTCTTGTGTCCTCCGGCCAGGCGGCTTCAGCCTATTCGGTGCTGAATCTTGCCGGCGCCGGCGACAACATCGTCTCCGCCACCGATCTCTATGGCGGCACCTGGGCCCTTTTTGCCGCGACCCTGAAGCACCTGGGGGTGGAAGTACGGTTCGTCGATCCGTCCGACCCTGAGAATTTCCGCCGTGCCACCGATGCGCGGACACGCGCCTACTATGCGGAATCGCTGCCCAATCCGAAGCTGCAAGTCTTCCCGATCAAGGAAGTCGCTGACATCGGCCGGTCGCTCGGCGTGCCGTTGATCGTCGACAACACCGCGGCACCGCTGAGCATCAGGCCGTTCGACCATGGCGCGGCTGTCGTGGTCTATTCGGCGACGAAATACATTGGCGGCCACGGAACCTCGATCGGCGGCATCGTCATCGATGGCGGCAACTTCCCATGGGAAGACCATGCCGAACGCTTCCCGACGCTGAACCAGCCCGATCCAAGCTATCACGGCAAGGTTTGGGTCGAGGCGGCCAAAGCGCTTGGACCGGTGGCGTATGTACTGCGCATCCGCACCGTGCTTCTGCGCGACGTCGGTGCCGCGATCAGCCCGTTCAATGCCTTCCAGCTGCTGCAGGGCCTGGAGACGCTGCCCTTGCGCCTCCGTCAACACAATGAGAACGCCATCAAGGTGGCGGAGTTTCTGCGCGGTCATCCAAAGGTAAGCAACGTCATCTTCCCACGCTACCAAAGCGGCGAGAGCAAGCGCCGGGCCGACGCCTATTTCCGTCAGGGCAGCTACGGCGCGCTGGTCGGGTTCGAACTCAAGGATGGCCGCGAGGCTGGACGTTCCTTCATCAACGGGTTGAAGCTGCTCTATCACGTCGCCAACATCGGCGATGCGCGCTCGCTGGCTATCCATCCATCGACCACGACCCACTCGCAGCTTTCGCCGGAAGAGCAGCTCGCGACCGGCGTGACGCCCGGTTATGTCAGGCTTTCCGTCGGCATCGAGCATCCTGACGACATCATTCGCGATCTTGAACAGGCGCTCGATCAGGCCGTCGGCGATCGCGAATTGAAGGCCGCCTGAGGCATTTCTGCTGGCGAACAAATCGTCGGCTCCACATCGATCCGGTCACAGGAGGGTACAATGACTTCCAGCAGGAAAATCGGGGCAACATCGAAAATCTCGCGGCGCGGCGTGTTGCGCGCCGCCGGCACACTCGGTGTTGGCGCCGCGGCTGTGGCCCTGCTCGCCAGGCCGACCAGCTACGCCATAGCCGGCAATGCGACCAAGGTGCGGTTGTCATGGACCGAGTTCGCGGCCTGCCATTCGCCGATCGCCTTCGCCCTTTCGAAGGGCATCTATGCCAGGCATGATCTCGACATCGAACTCTACTATCAAGGTGCCAGCGGCCAGACGCTGATCCAGTCGATCGCCACCAACAAGACGGATGCCGGCGCCGGCTTGCTCTATGACTGGGTCAAGCCGCTGGAGCAGGGGCTGGACGTCAAGCTGTTCGTCGGCTCACATGGCGGCTGTACAAGGCTGCTGGCGTCCGAGGCCTCCGGCGTCACCACGCTCGAAGGTCTGAAGGGCAAGACCATCGTCTCCTATGACGTCGCCAGCCCGCCAAAGCACTCCTTCCAGGTTGCGCTGGCCAAGGCAGGCCTCGATCCCGAAAATGATGTGAACTGGCTCAACGTGCCGTTCGATCTGGTCGGCGAAACGGTTGGCAAGGGTCAGGCCGATGCGCTGGCGCATCTCGATCCGTGGGCCTATTCCCACAAGAAGAAGTTCGACCTTGTGGAAGTCGCCAACACGCAAACCGGCTCGTTCGAAGGTGCAGTCTGCTGTGTGCTTGGCGTCAATTCGGCTTTCCTGGATGCCAACAAGGATGCCATCCGGCGGTTGGCCGAGGCCGACATCGAGATCCACGAATATGCCGCGGCGCATCCAGATGAGGTGGCAAAGTGGTTCGTCGACAATCTCAACCCGGGTTTCCCCTTTGAAGATATCCGCGACGAGATTGCGTCATGGGTGTTGCACAACCATCCGGTCGGCAAGGATCTGCAGGATCAGGTGAAGCATGCGGCCGCTGATCTGTCGCTGATCAAGGTGCTCGATCCCACCACCGACCCGGCGGAACTCGCGCAGCGGGTGACGGTCGACATTCTGGCCTGACGGTTGCGGTGATGAGCGCAGCGATCGACGAGGACGCAGGCGAAAAGAGTGTTTCTTCCGCTTCTGCCGGGCCGGTGTGGAAGCACGGGCTCTATGCCGCCTCGGCTTGGCTGCTCGCTGCCAATGTCACGATTGCCTTCCCCGATGTCGTTCCGTGGGGTAGCCGCGATGTCTTCGTCGCCCTGCTGGTCGCCGGAGCGATGATCCTGGCCGGTCTTGCATTCAGCGTCGAAAAGCTTGGCGGATTTGGCCGCGGGCTGATGCACTACGGTCCATGGCTGATTGTGCTGGGCCTTTGGTTCGCGGTCTGGGAGTTGATCACCGCCAAGCTCGGCTGGATGCCGAAACCATTCTTCACGCCGCCGCACGGCCTCCTGCATGTCTATATCGTCGACTGGCAACGCATCCTCATCTGCATCGCTTACACCGCGCGGCTGTGGACCATCGGCTTCTTCAGCGGCATCATTGTCGGCTTCATCGGCGGCGTGGCGCTAGGCTGGTCCAAAAACTTCGCCTATTGGGGCATGCCGGTGCTGAAGCTGATCGGCCCCGTGCCGGCGAGCGCCTGGATCCCGGCAACCTTCTTCCTGTTCCCGACGACGTTCCAGGCGAGCCTGTTCCTGGTCGCGCTTGCATCCGGCATACCGGTCGCGATCCTGACCGCGTCGGGCGTCAACTCGGTCAACCGCTCCTTCTACGACGTGGCGCGTACGCTTGGCGCCAGCAGCCGCTATCTGGTTCTTCGCGTGGCGATACCGGCCGCTCTGCCGCATGTCTTCGTCGGCCTGTTCATGGGGCTGTATTATTCCTTTGCCGTGCTGGTGGTCGCCGAAATGCTCGGCGCGAAATACGGTCTGGGCTGGTATCTGCAGTTCCAGACGGCCTATTCGGCCTACGCCAACGTCTACGCGATGCTGATCGTCATGGCATTGCTCTGCTCGGGTCTGGTCAAGCTGCTGTTCGTCGCGCGCGACCGGCTGCTCGGTTGGCAGAAGGGTGTCGTACAATGGTAGCCTTCGGCACCACTCGCGTCGCGGTCGATAACTCTGCCGGTCTTTCCGTCGACTTTCACGGCGTCTCGCATCAGTACGATCTGGATGGGCAACCCTTGCCGGTGCTGCGCCAGATCGACCTGGCCGTGGCGCCAGGCGAGTTCGTGGCGCTGCTCGGTCCATCCGGCTGCGGCAAGTCGACCCTGCTGCGGCTGGCGGCAGGGCTGGAACGGCCAAGCAGCGGTGAGGTGCTGGCAAACGGGACAATCGTCGCCAGACCGGATCCGTCGCGCGTCCTGGTGTTTCAGGACCCGACGCTGTTTCCGTGGCGGACCGTTCGCGACAATGTCGCCATCGGGCCGGAAGCGCGCGGCGTCCTGCCTGGCAGTCAGAAGCGGATCGATGGTGCGCTTCGCCTGGTCAAGCTCGAGGCTTTCGCCTCCGCCTTTCCGCACCAGCTGTCCGGCGGCATGGCGCAACGCGCCGCGCTGGCGCGTGCCCTGATCAACGACCCGCGCCTGCTGTTGCTCGATGAGCCGCTGGGCCGGCTGGACTCACTCACCCGGCTGACCATGCAGGAGGAGCTTTTGGCGCTCTGGCGGCAGGCCGAATACACGGTCATTCTGGTCACCCACGATGTCGAAGAGGCGCTGCTGTTGTCCGGGCGCGTCATCGTGCTGACCGAGCGCCCGGCACGCATCAAGGCCGAGGTCGCGGTCGATCTGCCCTACCCCCGTCGGCGTGACGATCCGCGCATCGTAGCCCAACGCCAGCACATCCTCGAGATTCTCGGGTTCTCGGCATGACCGAAAATACGTCGGCATCGGTCAGAAAACTGTTTTCGCCGCGCTGGCTGGAAGCGGCGGGAATTGTCCTGACGCTCATTGCTCTCGTCTGGTGGGCGATCGTCTACGCACAGGTCATGTCGAACACCGGATTTCCAATCGAGCGCACCCTGCCATGTCTGCTGCAGACGTCTGACCGCTGCTCGCTTGCCATGTCGTTGTGCAAGACTTGGCATTTCCTCGGCATCCGGCGCTATTCGCCCGAACTGTTGTGGGCCGGAGCGATCATTTCCAGCTTCGCGCTTCTGTGGGGGAGCTTCATGCAAAATCCAAAGCAGAAAAAAGAAGGAACCTGACCATGCCCAGAATTGTGCCGGTGCTCGATCTGAGCCGTCTCGAACAAGGTGCCTCCGAATATCGTACCTTTCTCCTGGACCTGCGCACGGCGGCGCGAGACGTTGGCTTCTTCTATCTCAGCGGCCACGGAATTTCCGCCTCGGAGATCGACGACGTGCTGGATGCCTCGCGCCGGTTCTTCGCGCTGCCGGAGGCCGACAAGCTGGCGATCGAAATGGTCAAATCCCAGCAGTTCCGCGGCTACACCCGCGCCGGCGGCGAACTGACCAGGGGCGCGGCCGATTGGCGTGAGCAACTCGATTTAGGCGTCGAGCGCCAGCCCATAGCGCAGGGACCTGGAATTGCACCATGGACAAGGTTGCAGGGACCGAACCAGTGGCCGTCTGCACTGCCGGAACTCAAGCCGGCACTGCTTGCATGGCAGGCCAAGGCGACCGCGGTGGCGATTCGGCTGTTGAAAGCTTTCGCACTATCGCTCGATCAGCCCGAGGACGCCTTCGACGCGATCTACCGGGACTCGCCCAATCATCGCATGAAGATCGTGCGTTATCCCGGCCGTGACGCGACCGAAGGCGACCAGGGCGTCGGCGCGCACAAGGATGGCGGTTTCCTGACACTGCTGCTGCAGGACGACAACAAGGGGCTGCAGGTCGAATATGACGGAAGCTGGGTGAATGTGGATCCGCTGGCGGGAACGCTGGTCGTCAACATCGGCGAACTGCTCGAACTGGCATCGAATGGATATCTGCGGGCCACCGTGCACCGCGTCGTGACGCCGCCTGCCGGCGTCGAGCGGATTTCTGTCCCCTTCTTCTTCAGCGCGCGGCTCGATGCGACCATCCCGCTTCTCGGCCTTTCCGAGGAACTGGCGGCGCAGGCGCGCGGACCGGCAAGCGATCCCGACAACCCGTTGTTCCGCGATGTCGGAACCAACGTGCTCAAAAGCCGGCTGCGTTCACATCCCGACGTGGCACGCCGCCACTACGCTGATCTCCTCCAGACCGGAACCGCGGGCTCGTAACGGCTGCTGAGCACGAATTTTTGCTCATTTGTATATTTTTGGAATTCCATTCGTCGCCAAGTAACCAAAATAGGCTCAAACAGGTAAAATCGTTCGGCGGTTTCCTCCCATTCCGCTGAACGGTGTTCCCCTCTGAAGGTTTAACCTTCTTTTGGCCGGGCCGTATTCGAGCCCGGCCATTTTTTTGTCCCGGGATATTCTTCTTCAGCCGCGCTGGAACGTGTCTTTCGCGAGGGAACACATTCGGGAACGGTGCAGGTTCGCATTCGCCGCCAATGGGCATTTTCGAAGCAATCTGCTTTCCGGACAGGCAGAAAATTGGATTGCCGTTCCTTAGTCTACAAAAATTATAGAGTTAACTTCGGGGCAGTCGAACAGAGCGGGGGACGTTCCGCGATCGGCTGACAACAATGAACCTCAGGAGTTGACTGACATGACGATTGCAATGCGGCTTGGCGCCGGTTGGAGGACGGCACTGGCGACGACGCTGGTGGTGGCGGCGGGATTGTTTTCGACCGCGACCTATGCGGGCCCGACGCTCGACAAGATCAAGGAGCGTGGCTCCATCAAGGTCGGTGTCGGCACGACACCCGGTTTCTTCTCGCCGGACAGCAACGGTCGCTGGCAAGGCTTCTTCGCCGACTATGGACGCGCCCTGGCGATCACTGTCTTTGGCGACCCGGACAAGGTGGAGTTCACCAACTCTTCGCCGCAGCAGCGCCTGCCGGCGCTCCAGGCCGGTGAGTTCGACATTCTGCTGTCGGGCGTGACGGTAACGATCACGCGTGCCTTCCAGCTCGGCTTCCATTTCGGTCCGACGGTTTTCTACGACGGCCAGGGCATCCTTGTGCGCAAGGACCTCGGCGTCACCAAGGCTGCCGACCTGGACGGTGCCACGATCGGCGTTCAGAGCGGTACGACCGGCGAGTTGAACATCGCCGATTTCTTCCGCAAGACCGGCAAGAAGTTCACACCGGTGACGATCGAGGATACCGGCGAATTCATCAACGCACTGGAGACAGGGCGCGTCGACGCCATCACGCAGGACTCGTCCGATCTCGTTGGCAAGCGCACCCAGCTGAAGAAGCCCGATGACTACATTATCCTGCCCGAGCGGCTGTCGAAGGAGCCGCTCGCACCGGCAATCGCCGGTGGCGACGACCGCTGGCTCGAAATCGTCAACTGGACGGTCAACGCAACCATCCAGGCCGAGGAATGGGGCATCACCAGCAAGAATGTCGACGAGTTCCTGAAATCGCCGGATCCGGCCATCCAGCGCTTTCTCGGCGTAGACCCGTCGCTCGCCCAGGCGATCGGCCTCGATCCGAAATGGGCCTATAATATCGTCAAGACCGTCGGCAATTACGGCGAAATCTATGACCGGAACCTGAAACCGCTCGGTTGGGAGCGCGGCTACAACAGCCTGTGGACCAACGGTGGTCTGCTGTACTCACCGCCGTTCCGCTGAGACCCTTCAGCCAATGTCATTGACGGACGAAACCGTGCCGGGTCCAGACGGACCCGGCATGTTACGCAAGTTGTCCAGGTGGTGGGGCGACTGGCCGCTGACCCAGATCGCGGTGATCGCGGCTGTCATCGCCCTGTTCTGGCTGCTCGGCCACAACACCGCCGCGACCATGGCGCGCATCGGCATCACGCCGGGGTTCGACTTCCTCGGCAGGCCGGCGAATTTCGAGATCGGCGAGGCGCCGATCGCCTTCAGGGCGGGCGACCCCTATGCGCGCGCGATCCTGGCCGGTCTTCTGAACACGCTGACGGTGGCAGCGCTTGGATGTCTGCTCGCCACGATCCTCGGCGTTGCTCTCGGTGTTGCCGGCCTCTCAGGCAATCTGTTGCTGGCCGCGCTCGTGCGCTGGTATGTCGAGATCGTCCGCAACACGCCGCTTCTGCTTCAGCTGTTCTTCTGGATTTCGCTGGCAAAATCGTTTCCCTCGCCACGCCAGGCGCTCTCGGTCTTCGGCAGTTTCTTCCTCACCAACCGGGGCGTGTTCGTTCCCGGGCTCGCCTTTCATGGTGTGTCGGCGCCGACGCTCTGGCTGCTTGTCGGCCTCGCCTTGGCCTATATGGCTTTCCTTTGGAGGGCGCGGCGCGAGGGCAGCTTGCCTGCCAGGCGGCTGGGCATCGCAACCGCGGGGCTGCTGGCTGGCGTTGTGCTGACCTTTCCTCTAACCGGAGCCGGTGCGAGTTGGGAGATACCGGCGCTGGCTGGCTTCAACATTCGCAGCGGCTACAATCTGACGCCGGAATTCACGGCACTGTTGACGGGCCTGGTGGTCAAGTTTTCGGCGGCAATCGCCGAGATCGTGCGAGCCGGCATCCAGTCGGTCGACCGTGGCCAATGGGAAGCGTCCCGGGCGCTTGGCCTGCACAGCGGCCAGATCATGCGGCTCGTCGTGCTGCCGCAGGCCTTGCGCGTCATCACGCCGCTGACAACTTCCAGCTACCTGGACCTGACCAAGGATTCCAGCCTTGCGGTTGCCATCGGCTACCCTGATCTCGTCAGCATCATCAACACCACCGCCAACACGACCGGGCAGTCGCTGGAAGCGCTGACACTGCTGATAGGCATCTATCTGGCGATCAACCTGTCCGTATCGGCCGCCATGAACCACTACAACCGGCGTGTCGCTCTCAGAGGAATTGCGAGGACATGAGCATCTCCGACGCTGTTTACCTACGACCGTGGCGATCGTCGGCAACGCTGCGGACGTTGAAGATCGGGCTTTTCGGCACCCCGCTCAATTCAGTCATCACCCTGGTTACGGTGGCGTTGCTGGGCTGGATCGTACCGCCACTGCTGCGCTGGGGCGTATTCGACGCGACATGGACCGGAACCTCAGCCGACTGTGCACTCGCCAACGGCGCATGCTGGGCGTTCGTGGGGGCGAAATTCCGCTTCATCCTGTTCGCCTTCTATCCGCCGGCGCTGCAATGGCGCCCGCTCGTCGTCATGGTGCTGCTGCTGGGGCTCCTCGTCATCACCGCTCAGCCGCGATTTTGGCGCAAGGGACTGCTCGTCGCCTGGCCTGTCGTCGTCGTCGCCAGCTGGATCTTGATGTCCGGCACGCTGGTGCCTCCCGCCGTCCCATCGAACCAGTGGGGCGGGCTGGCCGTGACGCTGTTCGTATGGTCGGTCTGCTTCGGACTGGCGACGCCGCTGGCGATCCTGCTCGCCCTGGCGCGGCGTTCCGGCATGGGCGGCCTGCGCACGCTTGCGATCGCCTTTATCGAACTGATGCGTGGCACGCCGATGGTGGCCATCCTCTATGTGGCGATGCTCATCCTGCCAATGGCCATTCCGAATGGCCAGCTGATCGACAAGAATGTCCGGGCGATGATCATGATCACGCTGTTCTGGTCGGCCTATGTCGCCGAGGTCGTTCGTGCCGGCCTCCAGGCAATACCGGCGGGCCAGCACGAGGCCGCGACCGCGCTTGGCCTCGGCTATTGGCGCACGATGCAGCTCGTTGTCCTGCCGCAGGCGCTGCGTCTGGTCATTCCCGGCATGGTCAATCTGGCGATCGGCTTCCTGCTGGCGACATCGCTGCTTGCCGTCATCGGCATTTTCGACCTGCTCAATGCGGCCCGATCCTCGGCGGCCGATCCGCAGTGGCTCGGCTACTACGACGAGGCTTATCTGTTCGCTGCGCTGATCTATTTCGTGCTGTGCTTCGGCGGCTCACGCTACAGCCTCTGGCTGGAGACATATCTGCGCCGGTCGCAGCGACACTGAGCCCATAAAGCTCGCCGGCGGAGCGCTGTGCCATTTTGCGCTGGCGGCGGGGAAGCGAATGCTGCGGAAGCGCGTGGCGGGGGAACGCAATACCTTCCCCGTGCCTTGATGGAGGTCGATCCTCGTCGAGATTTGTTCAATCTCCAACGTCCGAGATATCCGCCACATGACACGAAAACAATTGCGCCTCGGCGCCTTCATGCGCCCCGTCAGTCTGCACACCGGCGCCTGGCGTTACCCGGGCGCCTATCCCGATGCCAATTTCAATTTCGCGCATCTGAAACGCTTCGCCCAGACGCTGGAGGCGGCGAAATTCGACGCGTTCTTCCTGGCCGACCATCTGGCCGTTCTCAACATGCCGATCGAGGCGCTGCGGCGCAGCCACACTGTCACGTCGTTCGAGCCATTCACGCTGCTGTCGGCGCTCGCCGCCGTCACCGACCATATCGGGCTGGTCGCTACCGCATCGACGACGTTCGACGCGCCCTATCATGTTGCCCGCCGCTTCGCCTCGCTGGACCATATCAGCGGCGGACGCGCCGGCTGGAACATCGTCACCACGTCCAACCCTGACGCGGCGCTGAACTTCGGCCTCGACGAGCATGTCGAGCATGATGAGCGTTATCGGCGGGCACGGGAATTCTACGATGTCGTCACCGGCCTGTGGGACAGCTTCGCCGACGATGCATTCATCCGCGACGCCGAAAGCGGGCTCTATTTCGACCCCGCAAAGCTGCATGTGCTTGACCATAAGGGCGAGCATCTTTCGGTGCGCGGTCCGCTCAACATCTCGCGGCCTATCCAAGGCTGGCCGGTCATCGTCCAGGCCGGCGCCTCGGAGGCGGGGCGACAGCTGGCTGCCGAAACGGCGGAAGTCATTTTCGCCGCCCATGCCGATCTCGCCTCGGGGCAGCGTTTCTTCGCCAACGTCAAAGGCCGTGCGGAGAAACTTGGCCGCTCGCGCGACGACATCAAAATCCTGCCCGGTGCCTTTGTCGTGGTCGGCGACAGCGTCGAGGACGCGCAGGCCAAACGGGCTAAGCTCGACAGCCTCGTCTATTACGAGAGCGGCATCGCCTCGCTGTCGATCGCGATCGGACATGATGCGTCCGGTTTTGATCCCGACGCGCCCTTGCCCGAAATCCCCGAGACCAATGCCTCGAAGAGTGGCCGCGAGCGCGTCATCGAACTGGCGCGCGAGGAGAACCTGACCGTTAGGCAGCTTGCGCAAAGGCTGGGCGGCTATTCCGGGCTTGCTTTTGTCGGCACGCCTGAAACAATCGCCGACGAGATGGAGGAATGGCTGGTTGCCGAGGGCTCCGACGGGTTCAACATCATGTTTCCCTACCTGCCGGCAGGGCTCGATGATTTTGCCGAGAAAGTGGTGCCGGAATTGCAACGGCGAGGCATCTTCAGGCGGCAATATGAGGGGTCGACACTGCGCGAGAATCTCGGCCTGAAGCGGCCGCCCAACCGGTTTTTCGAGTAGAACATCCTTCGCGGAGAGGTCTCCATGTCAATCCAGTCCAACACCCGCATCGTGCTCGCGGCGCGACCGCAAGGCCGGCCGAAGCCGGATCATTTCCGCATCGAGACGGTTGACCTTGACCAGCCGGGAGAGGGCGAACTGCTGTTGCAGATCCTTTATCTGTCGCTCGATCCCTATATGCGCGGTCGTATGAACGCCACCAAATCCTATGCCAGGCCGGTCGACGTCGACGGTGTGATGGAGGGCGGCACCGTCGCGCGTGTGATGATCTCTCGCCATCCGGAATTTGCTGAAGGCGACATCGTCCTGTCCCACTCCGGATGGCAGAGTTTTGCATTGTCCGACGGTGTTGGGCTGCGCAAGCTCGATCCCGCGGCGGCGCCCATCACGACCGCACTGGGTGTGCTCGGAATGCCGGGCTTCACCGCCTATGCCGGTCTGCTCACCATCGGACAGCCGAAGCTTGGCGAAACGGTCGTCGTGGCGGCCGCCAGCGGTGCGGTCGGGTCGGCCGTCGGCCAGATCGCGCGCATCAAGGGAGCGCGTGCCGTCGGCATTGCCGGCGGTGCCGAAAAGTGCGCCTTCGTGCGAGACGAGCTGGGCTTTGACGCGGTCGTCGATCACCGGGCCGACGATTTTGCAGAGCAGTTGAAGGCAGCTTGCCCCGGCGGCATCGACATCTATTTCGAGAATGTCGGCGGTCCTGTCTGGGACGCGGTGTTTCCGCTGTTGAACGAGTTTGCGCGTGTGCCGGTCTGCGGGCTGATCGCGCAGTACAACGTCATCGCGGATGCCGGCACCGACCGGTTGCCGACATTGATGCAGCAAGTGCTGCACCGCAGCCTGACGATCAGGGGTTTCATCCAGCGCGAATTTGTCGACCAGCGCCCGGCCTTCTACCGCGAGATGGCCGACTGGATAGCATCCGGCCGGGTTCGATACAGGGAAGATATCGTGGATGGCATCGAAAATGCGCCACAGGCCTTTCTTGGCCTTCTCGAAGGCAGGAATTTCGGCAAGCTGATCGTGCGTATCGCGGAATAGTTGCTGCGCAACAATCAGTCGGGGCTGCCTCGAGCAATTTCAGGAAAAGTGTGAAACGCTTTTCCGTCCGGATTGCGTAAAAACAAGGAGTTAGAGCGGGTCGCCGTTTCCGTGAAACGGTGAACTGCTCTAGGCAATTTCTGCCGCAGCCGTGGCCGCGCCTTTCTGTTCACCACATCATGAAGGAGGCGACGTCCGCGTCCGAGACCTCGCCGGCGTTGACGTCGGCGATCGCCTGGTCGACGATCGCCACGCCCTCCGCCACTTCGTCTTCCGTCAGCGTCAGCGGTGGCATGAACTCCAGCACATTGGCCTTCAACCCGACATAGGTGAAGGCTGCACCCAGCTCATAGCCGCGATAGATGATCTTGGCCGTGGTCGCCGCCGCAACCGGCTCACGTGTCGTGCGGCCCTTGACCAGTTCGACGCCGATGGCAAGGCCGCGCCCGCGCACATCACCGATGATCTCATGCCTGGCGGCAAGGGCTCGCAGCGCGTCGGAAAACAGCATGCCGATCCGCGCCGAGCGCTCGACCAGGCCGTCCGTCTCGATCGTCTTCAGCACCGCGTTGCCGGCCGATGTCGCCACCGGATTGCCGGCGGTTGTCTGCAGCGCGAAGGCCGGCGCATGGTCCATGATCTCCTTAGGGCCGATCACGGCCGACAACGGCAAGCCACCGCCGATGCCTTTGCCGAAGACGACGAGGTCCGGCGTCAGTCCTTCATGCTGGAAGCAGTGCATCATGCCGCTGCGAGCGAGCCCGACCTTGACCTCGTCGACGACAATCTTGATGCCGTGCCTGCGGCAACGCTCCTGCAATGCCTTGAGAAAGCCAGGCGGCGGCACGATCAGCCCGCCATCCGACATCAACGGCTCGATGAACACCGCCGCGACCTGATGCGGCGGGCAGGTGGTCTCGAACTGGTAGTCGAGCAGCGCAAGCACGTCGTCGCTGCTGAAATTCGGTCGGAACGGATCGGGATAAGGCAGCAGAAGCACGCCCGGCCGGGGTAGCGTGTGGGTCATGGCGGTATGGCCGCTGATGCCCATCGAGCCGGAGAGATTTCCGTGATAGGAGCCGATGAACGAGATGAAGCGCGAACGGCCGGTGGCCGCCTGCAGCACGCGCACCGCGCAGTCGTTGGCATCCGACCCGGAATGGCCGAACCAGACGCGCCGTTCGCCTTCTCCGGGCGTAATCGCCAGCAGCCGCTCCGCCAGCGATACGGCGGGCTCGTTCGGGTAGAGCAGCAGGCTGGCGCCGGCCATGTCGCGGATCGACGTCTCGACCGCTTCGACGATGGCCGGATGGCCGTAGCCGAGCACCGCCGGACCGGCCGATCCCGAAAGGTCGAGCAAGGAGCGGCCGTCTTCCTCGATCAGCCGGTTGCCCCGGCCGCCGATGACGCTGAGCGGCGAGAAACGCAGCTTGCCGATCTGGGCGATGGTCGCGGCGTCACGTTCGCGCAAGCTGAGATTGCTCACGACACTTTCTCCGCCTTCTGTGCCGGCAGTGCCGCCGCCAGCCGGTCCGCCCATTCCTCGATGCCGCGCCGTGTCGACAAAAGGTCCTGCCGGATCTCGATGAGGACGGCGGCGATGCCGCGATCATCGCCATGGATGGGCACGGCGTAGTCGGCGTCACGGCTGATCACATAGGGCACGTTGGCCGCGACATTGAGCCCGGCGTCGGTGCGCAGGCCCGAAAGGATCGCTTCGGCGAGATCTCTTGCTTGGTCGTGCAGCACGCCGGCATGCCAGGGTCTGCTGACACCGAGGAAGACCGGCGTGAAGGAATGGATCGTCACGATCCGCGTCCGCCGGCCTGCCTGTGCCCGGCAGTCGAGATGCGCGGTCACCCGGTCATGAAACGGCGAAAAGATGATCTCGGCACGCCGGGTCCGCTCCGTCGCGTCGATGCCGACATTGCCGGGAATGCCGGTATCTTCCGACAGCACCGGAATGCTGCCCTGGGTATTGAGCGGCCGGTTGAGGTCGATCAGCAGCCGGGAGTAGCCGCTGAGGAAAGCTGGTGAATCGAGCTTCGCGGACAGCAGGCGGGTCACCTCGGCGGCGCCGATATCCCAGGCGATGTGGCGCTGCAGATGATTGGCATCGAGGCCGAGCTGTCGATACTCGGCCGGCATGTGGTTGGAGGCATGCTCGCACAACAGCACGATATCGGAACGGCCGTGCTCGTTGAGGACCTCGACGGCCTCCGGCCAATCTTTTTCGGTCCGTGCGGTCATCAATAGAGCGTCCGGTAGAGATCGCAGATGGAGGCCGGATCGAGACCGGCAAGACGCTCGGCTTCATGTCGTTTGAGGCCGACGAAAGTGTCGATGAAGACAGGCGCGAACCATCCCGTCACGGTGCCGTCGGCCAGCAACGCGTCCAGTGCCGCGGGCAGGGTTTCGGGCAGGCGCACTAGACCGAGACTTGCGCGCTCCGCCTCGCTCATCAGCGTCGGGTCGCCGGTGACCAAAGGTGGCGACGGCAGGCCCGCCTTCAGCCCTTCCAGCCCGGCGCGGATAATCGCCGCCAGCGACAGATAGGGATTGCCGGTGGCGTCCGCCGCCCGGTACTCGATATTGTACTGCCGCGCCGGATCGCGCCCCCCCATCGTCACTGTCGGGCAGATGCGCAGCGACGCCTCGCGGTCGCGGTCGGCGAGCCAGGTATAGGACGAACTCCAGCTGTGCGGCTTCAGCCGGTAGAAGGACGACACGCTCGACGCCGTCATCGCGGTCATTCCAGGCAGATGGCGCAGCACGCCGGCACAGAAGGCGCCGGCTTTGGCGGAAAGGCCGCCCGCCAGTGCCGGATCGTATGTCACCGGCTTGCCGGCCTCGTCGACGAAGCTGAAATGGATGTGGACGCCGTTGCCGACGGCAGTTGGCGCGGTTTTGGGCGCGAAGCTCGCACGCCAGCCGGCATTGCGCGCCAGTTCGCGCGTGATTTCGCGGATGGCGACGGCGCGGTCGGCTGCCGTCAGCGCGTCCGCCGGCTCGTGCGTCACCTCGAACTGCTCGTCGCCGAATTCGGCGATGACCACTTCGGGTGCGACGCCGGCCTCCTCCAGCGCCGCCATCAGGTTGGGCGCGAAGGGGTCGGTTCGCCTGAGCGCGGCGAAAGACATCGAATGCGCCGGCGCGAAGCCGCCGTCGGCGACGTTGAATTCATGCTCGAAGGCGGCGATGACCGACAGGCCGGTCGCGGCTTTCAAATCGGCCGACGCCTCTTTGAGCATCGTGCGGGTGCAGCCGAGCCATGGGCTGCCGTCGAGCTCGACGATGTCGCCGGCGACCATGTCGAACGGCGTCGCCGATCCGGTGCGTGTCGTGCGAAAGCGCGCCTTGAGATCGGGGATCAGCCGCAGGTCGCCCGACGAGCCCCAGGGGTTGGGATCGACGATCGAGTTGAACGGCGTCAGCGACAGATTGGCCTGCAGCCAGCCGACCCCGGTCGTGGCGGTCTTCTGCAACTTGCTTTCGGCAACGAAACGGCCCCGCGTGACGGCGGAGAGATCCGTGGTGACGACGGCAACCAGAGGCTCGACGGTCGATGTCATGCCGGTTTTCCCAAAGCGTTGAAGCGGTCGACGACCGTGTCGGTGTCGGCCACCCAGCAGTAGCCGCCGAAGGCCTTGAGCGCGATGTCGTGGCGTTCCTGGGTGATGGTGGCGCAAGCATCCGATACGCAGGTGACGAGATAGCCGCGGTCGGCGCCGTCGCGCACCGCCATGTCGACGCATTGATCGGTCAGCACGCCGACCACGACGAGATAGCGGATGCCGAGGTTCTTGAGGAGATAGTCGACATTGGTCGAATTGAAGATGCCCGACGACGTTTTCGGCAGCATGATCTCGTCGCCAACCGGCGCCAGCGATGCCACCGGCAGTCCCTCGGGGAGGCTGGGTGCAATATGGATCGGCGTCAGCTTGTGGTCGAGCGAGCGGTCGCGGCCGTCTTCGGTCAGGCTCTGGATGATGGTGTGCAGCACCTCGACGCCATTGGCCCGCGCCGCGGCCAGCAGGCGCTCCTGGTTGGGGATCGTCCGCGAGGATGTCTGCCGGTAGAAATAGTGATCGGGGCCACGCTCCGGATGCGACGGATCGGCGCCCGGCTCCAGCCAGATGCGCTGCATGTCGACGAGCAGCAGTGCCGTTTCGCCGGCACGGAAGGCTTCGTCTCGTTTGGGTAGGGCCTGGGTCATGCTTTGTCGTCCTGCTTTGCTGATTTGGGTCCCGGCGTCTTGCGGGGTCCGGGTATCTTGCGCGCGCCGTTCTCTTGCGGGTCGCTGTCGAGCGTCACGGCATTGGCATGTCGCACCCTTTCGAGCCGCTCGATGCGGGCGCGGGCCTCGTCGCCCAGCGTCGAAACGATATGGGCGACCAGCGCCTCCATCTGGGCGATCGCCGGCGCCAGCGTGTCGTAGGGCGAGGCGACTTCGAGCGGGCTGACGATGGTGACTTCGGCGAGATCTGATATCGGCGACAGCCATTGGTCGGTGAACAGGACGATGCGCACATTGAGCGCCGCCGCTTGGCTCGCATAGGCCATCACATCAAGCTGATAGCGGCGATAGTCGAACACGACGAGCACGTCGCGGCGGTCGAGGTCGGCGAGCGTGTCGAAGGTCTGCGGGGAGAGCACACCAAGATCGCGAACCCCGGAGCGAAACTGCACGAGATAGCCGGCCAGCATGCCGGCGATGTGGCGGCTGAACCGGCCGCCAACCAGCACGACCTCGCCCTTGACCTCCATCAGCAGGCGGGCCGCCCGTTCGTATGTCTGGATGGGTGTCGCGGCGGTGGCTTTCTGCAAGGCCGTGGTGACGCTATCGAGATAGGCCAGCACGGCGCTGTCGTTGGAACCGCTCTGCCGCTTGGCCTCCATCATCAGCAGCGGCGAGTGCAGTCTTGCCTCGACTTCGGCCAGAAGCTTCGCCTGGAAATCCGGAAACCCTTCATAGCCGAGTTTTACGACCAGCCTCACCACGGTCGGATCGCTGACGCCAGCGCGCCGCGCAAGCGACGAAGCGGTGCCGAGGCCGGAGGTCGGATAGTCCGTCAACAGCAGCCGGACGATCTTCTCTTCCGACGGCGTCAGCGCAAGATCCCCGCGCATCAGAACATCGCGTATCGCCATGGGCCTCCCCGAAATCCATGTTCTCTTGTTTTGTCGAGTTTATTACAGAGATTTAAATCTTGGTCAACAATGAAGAGATGTTGACATTGTGTGATCGCTGGCCCTACCTTGTCGGAAAGCAGCCAAGAGACTGTGGGGAACAGCCATGCGAAACGGAAGCGACGTCATCGTCGTCGGTGCCGGTATTGTCGGATCGAGCGCCGCCTATCATCTGGCCAAGGCCGGTGTGAAGGTCACGTTGGTCGAGCAGACCCACCCCGCCGGCGGCCCGTCGGGCAAATCGTCGGCGCTGCTGCACGCCTTCTACCTGATGCCGGAACTGTCGCAGCTGTCCATCCGTGGCCGAGAGATCCTGGTGTCGCTGCCGGAAATCGCGGGCGAAGGATCCTTTGTCACCGAAATCGGCATGATGTGGGTCTGCGGCAACGACAACAAGGTGAGTTGGACGGCGGCAGCCGAACGCATCCGCGGCGAGGGCGCGCGCATCGAGACATTGTCGCCGCAGGCCTTTGCCGACGCGGCACCCGGCTTTGTCCTGGACAATGTCGCAATGGCGCTGTGGGAGCCGGAATATGGCTACGCCGATGCCTTCGGCGCCACCAACGCCATCGCCCGTGCCGCCCGCGCCAACGGTGCTGGGATCATGCAGAACACGTTGGTCGAGAGCCTCCAGCGGCAGGGCGACCGCATCACCGGCGTCACCTTGACCGATGGAACGGTGCTGGAAGCCGGTACCGTCGTCCTGGCCGCCGGGCCATGGACGCGCCGGCTGCTGGCGACAGTGGGCCTCGATCTGCCGCTGCATGTCGAGCGCCATCCGATGGCCGTGCTGGACGCTGCCGGCAAGGCAAGGCAGGTCATGCCGTTCGCCTGGTGCGACGACATTTCCTGCAACTATGCACGGCCCGACAATGACGGCGTCATCCTGGCCGGCACCTGGGCCGGCGGCGGCACCGGCCTGCGCCATGAGCATGCAGGCCGTCCGCGCCTTGTCGAAAATCCCGACAACTACATGGAAGGTGTCGAGGAAGCTGAATCGGTCGAGATCCTGGAGACCTTCGCCACCCGCTTGCCGGCCATGGCCGAACTTGGCATCCGCCCCGGCTATGCCGGGCTCTACGACATGAGCCCCGACGATCTGCCTGTCATCGGCGCCATGCCTGGGGTCGAAGGGCTGGTCGTTTCTGCCGGATCCTCCGGCCACGGCTTTAAGACCGGTCCAGCCGTCGGCGAGGCCGTGGCCAGGCTGGTCACCGAGGGAGCACAGCCGATCCTGGCGCCGTTTTCGCCCGATCGCTTCAGGGCCGCGTGATGGCGTCGCCGACGATGAGCGAGAGCAACTCACGCGGCCTCATGCCGGCCGCGTTTCGCAACGCCACCGCCGATGCCCTGTGCATGGTCGCGGTGCTGCTGCTGGTGGCGCTTGCCGCCTTTGTCTTCGGCAGCGCCGCCATGCAACGTGTGGTCACCTATGCAGCGATCATGCTGACGGCGGTGCTTGGCCTGCAGATATTCTCCGGCAACAGCGGCATCGTCTCGTTCGGCCAGGCCGCCTTTGTCGGCCTCGGCGCCTACGCTACGGGCATCCTCACCATGCCGACCGCATTGCAGCGAACGGCGCTGCGCGACCTGCCGCAATTCCTCGCAGGCCATCAACTCTCCTTTGTCGCGGCGCTGGCCGTCGTCCTTGCTCTCGCGGTCATCGTCGGCCTGTTGACCGGCACGCCGCTGCTCAGGCTTTCCGGATCGAGCGCTTCGATCGCAACGCTTGCCATGCTGATCATCGTCTACACGCTGCTGGTCGCCGGACGCGAAATCACCCGCGGCAGCCAGCCATTTTACGGCGTGCCGCGCGAGGTCGGGCTGTGGACGGCTGCCGCTGTCGCTTCGGTGGCGCTGGTGGCGGCGAGGTTGTTTCGCGAAACCTCCTTCGGCCTTGCCACCCGCGCCGCCGCCAATGACGAGCGTGGTGCGGCCGCCGTCGGCGTCGACCAGCGCACGGCGCGTCTGGCCGCCTGGGTGGCGGGCGTCGTCGCCGCCATGGCCGCCGGCGCCATGATGGCGCAATTCCTTGGCGCGTTTTCGCCGCGCGATTTCTATTTCGACCTCGGCTTCACCATGCTCGCCATGCTGATCGTCGGCGGCATGACCTCGTCGCTCGGCGCTTTCGCCGGCGTCATCGTCACCATCGTTTTGGTCGAAGTGGTGCGCCGCTTCGAGGGCGGCGGCGAGGTGCTCGGCCTGCATCTGCCTGTCCTGTTCGGCTTGACCCAGGGCGTGCTGGCCATCGCCATGATCCTGGTCATCTGGCGACGCCCGACCGGTCTGTTCGGCGAGCGTGAGCTCAACCTTTTGCGCCGGCCGGGACGCCAGGCCGTGACGGCTTCGGCGGCACCTCCGCAGCATGTCGAGAGTGACCGGCTCACCGCCGACCATCTGTCGCGCCGCTATGCCGGCGTCGTTGCCGTCGATGACGTCAGTTTGAGCTTCGGGACAGACAGCATCACCGGCATTATCGGTCCCAATGGCGCCGGCAAGACCACGCTGCTCAACATGCTGGCCGGTGATGTCCAGCCAAGCACCGGCACGGTGTCTGTCGGCGGCGCGGTGCGGCAGGCTTCGGCCTTTCGCTTCGCCCGCTCCGGCGTTGCCCGCACCTTCCAGAACATCCGCGTTTTTCCGCACATGACGGTGCTCGAAAATGTCGTTGTCGCAGCACGCCAGGTGGAACCTGATCTCGGCCATGCCGAGGCGGCGGCGATGAGCGAGCTTGCGCGCATGGGGCTGGAGAGATTTGCCGATCAGCCGGCCGCCAGGCTTGCCTATGGCCAGCGCCGCCGGCTCGAAGTGGCACGCGCCCTGGTGTTGAGGCCACGCTTCCTGCTGCTCGACGAGCCGGCCGCCGGCATGAACGCCGTCGAGACCGCCGAACTGGTCTCGATTCTATCGACGGTTCGCGCGGAGCGCCGCATCGGCGTCGTGCTGATCGAACACGACATGCGGCTGGTGATGAATTTGTGCGAGCGCATCGTCGTCATCGATCATGGCCGCGTCATCGCTGACGGCACGCCCGGCGACGTCCAGAAGAACCCCGCCGTGATCGCCGCCTATCTCGGCAGCCGCACGGCGCGTGCCAAGACCGCAACAGCTGAAAACCAGACCGCATGACCTGCAACGACAACCAATCATAAAAATCCAGAAGGAGAACCGACATGCCAAGCCTCTATCGCCTCCATCGCGCCGCCCTGTGCGCTGCCGTGTTCGGCATCGCCGCCATTTCGACGGCCAGCGCCGAGGAGATCATCATCGGTGCCGCGACCGCGCAGACCGGCGGCCTTGCCCCTTACGACCAGCCGGCACTTGCCGGCCTGCGCATGTCGCTCGACGAACTCAACGCCAAGGGCGGGCTCGGCGGCAAATACACCGTCAAGCTTTTGATCAAGGACACGCGCTCCGATACCGCGCAGACCGCCACCGTCGCCCAGGAGCTGATCGACGCCGGCGCCAAGATCATGATCACGCCGTGCGATGCCGATCCCTCGATTTCCGCCGGCCAGCTCACCCAGCCGCTCGGCATTCCGACCCTGACGCTGTGCGGCTCCGCCCCGGTGCTGACCGGCGCGGTCGGCGACGTCATGTTCGGCACCTATCCGGCCGACAATGTGCAGGCGACGGCGGTCGCCGACTTTGCCGTCTCCGAAGGCAAGAAGAAGGTGTTCCTGCTGACCTCGCCGGACTCCACCTACACCGCCAATCTGCCGGAATATTTCGGCAAAGTGTTCGAGAAGAAGGGCGGCGCCATTGTCGGCCGCGGCACCTTCAGCATGGGCCAGCCCGACTTTTCCGCCGAGATCACCAACATCAAGGGCCTGGCCGACAAGCCCGACCTGATCATGACGGCGGCCTACGAGCCGGATTTCCCGGCCTTCATCCAGCAATTGCGCGGCGCCGGCGTCACCATCCCGGTCTATGGCGCCGATGCCATCGGCACGCCGACCATCAAGGCGCTCGGCAAGCTGGTCGACGGCGTCGTCTACACCGCGGCCGGCTATGCCGAGCCGGGCAGCAAGCTAGAGGCCTTCAACGCCGCCTTCACCAAATATGCCGGCCACGCACCGGAATCGACCTATGAGGTCAATGGCTACGAGATCGGCCTGATCCTCGACCAGGCGGTCAAGACGGCCGGCTCCGACGACCCGAAGGCGATCCGCGACGCCATCGCCGGCCTCAAGGATTTCGAAGGCATCACCGGCAAGATCACCTATGCCGGCACCGATCGCATGCCGTTGCGGCCAGTGGCGCTGATGCGCTACGAGGGCGGCGAGGGCAAGCATGTCCAGACACTGATCCCCGACGCTGCCGACGTTCCCGCGCCGTGATGTCATGCTGAGCGTCGAAGCCCTGAAAATCCGGTACGGCGAGGTCGAGGCGGTGCGCCGCGTCGACCTCACCGTCGGCAGCGGCGAGATCATCGCGCTGGTCGGCGCCAACGGCGCCGGCAAGAGCTCGACGCTCGGCGCCGTCGCCGGGCTGGTGCCGGCGGCATCCGGCAAGGTGGTCTTCGACGGTGTCGACATCACCGGCCTGGCGCCGGAGGCGATAGCCCGCAAGGGCGTCGCGCTGGTTCCCGAAGGCCGCCGTATCTTCGCCAGCCTGACGGTGGCCGACAATCTGCGTCTCGGCGGCGCGGTGCATCAGCCGGCGGCCGAGGCAAGGCTGCGCGAGGAGGAGATGCTGGAGTTGTTCCCGATCCTGCGCCGCTACCATCGCGTCAAGGGCGGCAATCTGTCGGGCGGCGAACAGCAGATGCTGGCCATCGCCCGCGCGCTGATGGGCAAGCCGCGCATGATCCTGCTCGACGAGCCCTCGCTCGGCCTTGCCCCGCAACTGATCGACACCGTCTTCGACCTGATCGCCGAACTGCGCCGCAAGGGCCTGACCATCCTTCTGGTCGAACAGAATGTGGCGCTGGCGCTCGAAATCGCCGACCGCGCCGTCGTGCTCGCCAATGGCGAAGTGGTGCTGGCCGGCACGGCAAAAGAACTCGCCTCCTCGGACCTCGTCCGCCAGGCCTATTTGGGAGCTTGAGAAGCATGATCGCGCAGCAGATCATCAATGCGGTGAGCCTCGGCGGCGTCTATGCGCTGCTGGCGCTCGGGCTGGCGATCGTCTTTTCCATCGTCGGCCTCATCAACTTCGCCCATGGCGAGCTGATGACGCTGTCGGGCTACGCGCTTCTGGCCTCGCTGGTGCTCGGCTTTCCCTTCCCGGTAGCCGTGCTTGTCGCCGTCTCCTGCGGCGCGCTCGCCGCTGTCGCCATGGAGCGTATCGCCTTCAGGCCGATGCGCGGCGCCAGCGTCACCAGCCTGCTGTTGACCAGCTTTGCCGTCTCCAGCCTGTTGAAGGTCGTATTCCAGAACGGCATTTCGGCGCGGCCGCAAGCTGTCGCCATGCCCGGTTGGATGACCGGCGCCTTCTCCTTCGGCGATTTCACCATCGGCGTCGGTCCCAGCATCTCCATCGTCGTCTCCGCACTGGCGCTGATTGCGCTGGAAGTCTTCCTTCGCCGCTCGGTGACCGGCACGGCGATGCGCGCCGCGGCGGAAGATTTCGACGTCGTGCGCCTGATGGGCATTCCGGCCAGCCGCATCATCGCCACCGCCTTCCTGCTCTCCGGCCTGCTTGCCGGGCTGGCGGCCATGCTGTGGGTGGCGCAGCGTGCCTCAGTCGATCCGCTGATGGGCTTTACGCCGGTGCTGAAGGCCTTCATCGCCGCCGTCGTCGGCGGGCTCGGCAGCTTGCCCGGTGCTGTCGCCGGCGGTTTTCTGCTCGGCATCATCGAGGTTTTGTTGCAGGCGACGCTTCCGGGAGCGATCGCGCCCTACCGCGATGCCATCGTGCTGTCGGGGGTCATCGCGGTACTGCTGGTTCGCCCGCAAGGCCTGATCCCGGCGGTTCGCGCTCAGCGAAGCTGACCTGATGTATACCAAGCCTGAATTTGCGCCGCTGTCGTCGGACGAGGTGTTCGGCCTGATCGAGGCTGCGGCCTTCGCGACGGTGGTGACAGCGGGACCGCAGGGCCTTGTCGTCTCGCATCTTCCCTTCGTGCTCGATCGCGCGCGTGGTGAAAACGGAACGCTGGTCTCGCATCTCGCCAGGGCCAATCCGCACAGCACCTTGATCAGCGAAGGCTGGGAGACGGTCGCTATCTTCCACGGCCCACATGGCTACATCTCGCCGTCCTGGTATCCGCGCAACCCGGTGCGCGACAGCGCGCCGACCTGGAATTTTGCTGTCGTGCATTGCCATGGGCATCCGGTTCCGCTCGACGATCATGCCACCGCCCGGCATCTCTTGCAGCTTGTCGACGTGCTGGAGAAAGATCGCGAGGATCGCTGGCGCATGCGCGAGCTCGGCCCTGGCGGCATGGAGCGGCGCATACCTGGTGTCATAGGGTTTGACCTGCCGATCGATCGGCTCGAGGCCAAGTTCAAGATGGGTCAGGATGAGCGCCTCTACGACACAGGCGGAGCCATCAGGGCGCTGGAGCAAAATGACCCTGCGCTGGCAACGATGATGAAGACGCACAACGCGCATCGCCAGGACTGACCGGCTGCATGCGGCAAGGACAAGAAAAAATGATTCCCAATCTCAACATCGTCCCCTTCGTCAGCGTCGACCACATGATGAAGCTGGTGCTGAAGATCGGCGTCGAGCGCTTCCTCGTCGAACTCTCAGGCTACATCGAGGACGATTTCCGCCGCTGGGAACTGTTCGACAAGACGCCGCGCGTCGCCTCGCACAGCGCCGAAGGCGTCATCGAGCTGATGCCGACCAGCGACGGCGAGGTCTATGGCTTCAAATATGTCAACGGGCACCCCAAGAACATGCGCGAGGGCCGCCAGACGGTGACCGCCTTCGGAATGCTCGCCGATGTCCACAATGGCTACCCCGTATTGCTGTCGGAAATGACCATCCTGACCGCGCTGCGCACGGCGGCGATGTCGGCCCTGGCCGCCAAGTACCTGGCGCCGACTGGCTCCGACTGCATGGCGCTGATCGGCAACGGCGCTCAGGCCGAATTCCAGGCGGTAGCCTTCAAGGCGCTGCTCGGCGTCGACAGGCTGAGGCTTTACGACATCGATCGCAAGGCCACCGAAAAATGCATCCGCAATCTGGCCGGCCTCGGCTTCGACATGGTCGCCTGCGGCACCGCGCAAGAGGCGGTAGAAGGGGCCGACATCATCACCACCGTCACCGCCGACAAGCAGTGCGCCACCATCCTCACCGACAACATGGTCGGCTCCGGCGTGCACATCAACGCCGTCGGTGGCGACTGTCCCGGCAAGACCGAACTGCACCGCGATATCCTGCTGCGCTCCGACATCTTCGTCGAATATCCGCCGCAGACGCGCATCGAGGGCGAGATCCAGCAGCTTGCACCAGATCACAAGGTGACCGAGCTGTGGCAGGTGATGTCGGGCGCCGTACAAGGCCGGCGCGATGCGACCCAGATCACGCTGTTTGATTCGGTCGGTTTCGCCATCGAGGATTTTTCGGCACTGCGTTACGTCAGGGATCAACTGCGCTCGACCGGCCTCTATCAGGAACTCGACATGCTGGCCGACCCCGACGAGCCGCGCGACCTGTTCGGCATGCTGCTGCGGGCGGCCCAGCAGGGTTGAGACATCGGTCGTTCAGATAGCCGAACCCCACATGGCATCCGGCACCACCACCAGCTTGCCGACGAAATCCTTGGCGATGAAATCCGCTTGCGCATGGTGGAAATCGGAGAGCTTGTAGACGCCGCCGACCAGCGGCCGGATCTTTTTCGCCTCGATGTGCCCGACGATGCGGCGGAAATCCGCGCGCGTGCCCTGGCTTGAGCCATGCAGCTGCAATTGCTTCAGGTACATGGTCCTGAGATCGAGCTGCACGACCGGGCCGGCGATTGCGCCAGCCGTGGTGTAGCGGCCCTCGGGCCTGAGAATACGCAGGAGGTCATTGAAGATGGCACCGCCAACGAGGTCGGCGACAACGTCGATCGGCTGGCCTCCGGTCGCCTCGTTCACGGCATGCGGCAGGTCGGCAACGCCACGGGTGATGACAGCCTCTGCGCCGATGTCGCGCACCGCCTGCTCCTTGCCCTTGCCGACGACGGCATAGGGGATGGCGCCGCGCGCCCGTGCCAATTGCACGATGCCGGAGCCGACGCCGCCCGAGGCGCCGGTGACCAGCACGCGCTCGCCGGCCTTGAGCGCGGCGCGCTCCAGCATCTGTTCACCGGTCAGGTAGGCGCAGCAGAAGGTGGCGAGTTCGATATCGCTCATGTCGGTGTCGATGACATGAGCGTTCTCGGCCGGCACCGCCTGGTATTCGGCGTAACCACCGTCGCGGCCGTGGCCCATATAGTCGATGTCGGCGAGCGAATCGTCGTCGCGATTGTAGATCGAGAAATCGACCATCACCCGTTCGCCGATACGGTCCGGCGACACTCCTTCGCCGACAGCGGCGACGATACCGACGGTGTCCGTGCCCTGGATGCGCGGGAAAACAAGCGTGTTGCCCTGGCGGCGCCATGTCGACACGGCGGCAGCGTCCTCCTCCGTGCCATAGGCGCCCTGGCGCACCCAGACATCGGTGTTGTTCATCCCGCAAGCGCTGACCTTGACCAGCACTTCACCGGGAGCGGGCGAGGGCACTTTCACGTCGCTGCGGTAGACGAGTTTTTCCGGTCCGCCGTGCCCGGTCAGCAGCACGGCGGCCATGGTGGCGGGGAGGGTCCTGGTCATGGCATTCATAGTCACTCTCAGAGATCGGCAAACACGTTTTTCACCGCATCGGCTGTCTTCGACACGACGATGTCGGCTTCCTCGCGGGTCAGGCAGAGCGGCGGCGCAAAGCCCAGAATGTCGCCCTGCGGCATGGCGCGGCCGATGACGCCGCTTGCGGCAAGCGCCGTCGCCACCTGCGGCCCGATCTTGAGCGAAGCGTCGAAGAACACCCGGTCGTCCTTGTCGGAGACGAACTCCACCGCCGCCAGCATGCCGTCGCCGCGGACGTCGCCGACATTCCTGTGGCCGCCGACCGCCTTGGCCAGTTCGGGGCGGAAATAGGCGCCTGTCTCGCCGGCATTGGTCACAAGATCCATCTCGTCGATCAGTTCGAGATTGGCGACGCCGGCGGCAACGCAGATCGGATGCGCGGAATAGGTCCAGCCATGGCCGAGCGAACCGAGTTTGTCGGAGCCTTCAACCAGCACCTGCCACATCTTGTCCGCGACGATGACGCCCGACAGCGGCGCATAGGCCGAGGTCAGGCCCTTGGCGATGGTGATCAGGTCCGGCTTGATGCCGTAGTGGTCGGAGCCGAACATGGTGCCCAGCCGGCCGAAGCCCGTCACCACTTCGTCGGCGACCAGCAGCACATCGTACTTCTTAAGCACCGCCTGGATCTTTTCCCAATAGAAGGCCGGCGGCGGCACGATGCCGCCGGTGCCCAGGATCGGCTCGCCGATGAAGGCAGCGACCGTTTCCGGGCCCTCAGCCAGGATCATCTCCTCGAGCTTGTCGGCGCAATGCTGCGAAAATTGCTCCTCGCTCATCGAGCGGTCGGCGCGGCGGAAATAATAAGGCGCCTCGGTGTGCAGGATCGGCGCGCGCGGCAGGTCGAAGGCGTTGTGGAACAGGTCGAGCCCGGTCAGCGATCCCGTCATCACGCCCGAGCCGTGATAGCCGCGCCAGCGCGAGATGATCTTCTTCTTCTCCGGCCGGCCGAGCACGTTGTTGTAGTACCAGATCAGTTTGATGTTGGTTTCGTTGGCATCCGAGCCTGAGAGGCCGAAATAGACCCTCGACATGCCTTGCGGCGCGCGGTCGATGATCATCTTGGCGAGCGTGATCGAGGCTTCGGTGCCGTGGCCGACATAGGCGTGGTAGTAGGCGAGGTTCTTCGCCTGGGCGGCGATGGCGTCGGCGATCTTCTGGCGGCCGTAGCCGACATTGACGCAATAGAGGCCGGCGAAGGCATCGAGGCTCTTCCTGCCATTGTTGTCCCAGACGGTGACGCCTTCGCCGCCGGCCATGATGCGCGTCGGGCTTTCGCCCCGCGCATGCGTGCCCATATGCGTCGAGGGATGGAAGAAGTGGTCGCGATCCCAGGCGGCGAGTTCGTTGGACTGGTCGAGCATTCTTTTAACTCCTGACAAAAGGGTGATTCCGGTGCAGCTTAAGCTACATCGAGGCAGAGATATTTGAGATCGGTGAAAGCCTCGAGTCCGTGGCGCGAGCCTTCGCGCCCGATGCCCGATTGCTTGACGCCGCCGAACGGGATCGGCGCGCCGGTGATCTTGACGCGGTTGATGGCGACCATGCCGTAGTCGAGCGCGCGGCCCATGCGCTGCTGCCGGCCACCATTCTCCGTTACGACATAGGCGACGAGGCCATACTCGGTGGCGTTGGCGCGGGCAATCACTTCATCCTCGCTGTCGAACGGCGTCACGGCGGCAACCGGGCCAAACGTCTCCTCGCGCATGATCAGCGCCTCGTCGGAAACATCGGCCAGCAGTGTCGGCTGGTAGAACAGGGGGCCAGCCTGATGTCGCTTGCCGCCGGTGAGGCAGCGCGCGCCATGGGTCAGCGCGTCTGCGACCTGCTCTTCCACCTTCTTGATGGCGCGCTTATGCATCAGCGGCCCGATGTCAATGTCATCTGCAAGGCCATTGCCGGTCCGCAGCGTCTCGATGCGCTTGGCGAAGGCGGCGCAGAACCGATCGTAGATCGGACGCTGGACGTAAATGCGGTTGGCGGCGAGGCAGTCCTGGCCCGACGTGGCGAATTTGGCGTCGATGGCGATATCAACCGCTTTGTCCAGATCGGCATCGGCAAAGACGATCAGCGGGGCATGGCCGCCAAGCTCCATCACCAGCCGCTTCATGGTCGCAGCACTCTGCGCGGCGATCAGCCGGCCGATCTCGGTCGAGCCGGTAAAGCTCATGGCGCGAACGCGCGGGTCTTCGCACATCCGCCCGACGATGGTCGAAGCCTTGCCGGTGACGATGTTGAAGGCGCCTGCGGGCAGGCCGGCGCGCTCACCGAGTTCGGCCAGCGCCAGCGCCGACAGCGGTGTTTCCGAGGACGGATGCGCAACGATGGTGCAGCCGGCGGCAAGGGCTGCCGCAGCCTTGCGGGTCAGCATCGCCGACGGAAAGTTCCACGGCGTGACGATGCCGACGACACCGAGCGGCTCGCGCCGCACGATCATTTCGGCGTTCGGCAGATGGCTGGTGACGCTCTCGGCGTTCAGGCGTTTTGCTTCCTCGGCATACCACTCGATGAAAGAGGCGGCGTAGTCGATCTCGCCCAGCGATTCCTGCAGCGGCTTGCCCTGTTCCAGCGTCATCAGCAGAGCCAGATCATCCTTGGCGCCGATGATCAACTCGAACCATTTGCGCAGGATTTTGGAGCGCTCCTGCGGCAACAGCGACCGCCATGCCGGAAAGGAGCGTGCGGCGGCATCGATCGCCTTTGTCGTCTGCCGTGCATCTAGCGCGGCGACGAAAGCGACAGTCGTGCCGGTGGCCGGATCGGTGACCTCGAAGCTTTCAGCGGCTTCGCTTGCCGTCCAGTGGCCATCGACATAGGCGAGTTCACGCAGCAGCCGGCGGTCGGTCAGGCGGTCGAGCGCTTCATGGCGATGCGAGCGGGCGAAATGCGCGGACATGGTCGAGACCTCCCGGTTCGGACTGATGCGGGAAGACTATCCGCCCGATGCAGATAGAGAGGCTGTTTGGATGCCTCGAAGGAGAGAGACTCTCTCTTTTGTCCCGCCCCGACAGATGATCTCTCCGCCTTAAGCCGACGCCGGCAGCAGGTCGGCTATGGGCAGCGCGATCTCGTCCTTCACCGTCTTGGTGACGATGTAGGTGAAGTAGCGGTCGATGCCGATTTCCCGTTCGAGCAAGCCATCGACCAGCCGCTGATAGGCGTCGATGTCGCGCGCCATCACCTTCACCACATAGTCGACGCCGCCGCCGACAGACCAGCAGGCGACGATCTCGGGAACATCGCGGATGACGCGCTCGAAGCGGTCGAAATCGGCCTGGCGGTGGTTTGCCAGCGTCACCTCCATCAGGACGGTGGCAACGGGTGCGACGACGCGCATGGCGATCCTGGCGTGATAGCCCGAGACGATGCCGGCCTTCTCCAGCTTGCGCAGCCGCATCCAGCACGGCGTCGGCGACAGGCCGACCTGCTCGGCCAGCGCCAACTTGGTGATGCGTCCGTCGCGCTGGATGGCGTCGAGGATTTTCAGGTCGATCGGGTCGAGTTTCGCGGATGTCATCAGAGCTCACTTTTCGTCCGAGTACCATGACGGCGCATTATTTCGATTGTCAATTGCACTGATTTCGATCTCTAATAAGTCATGACATTGTGGCAACCCGATCCCGCGCTCATCCGGCGCCCGGCCTATCAATCGCTGGCCGACCAGTTCGCGCGCGCCATCCATGACGGGCGCCTCGCCAATGGCGCGCGGCTGCCGACCCATCGACGTCTGGCCGACGACCTCAAGCTTTCTGTGCAGACGGTGAGCCGCGCCTATGAGGAATTGATCCGCCGCGGGCTGATTTCGGGCGAGATCGGCCGCGGCAGCTTCGTCCAGACGCAGCGCCGCGAGCCGGAACCGCCCTATCTGCCGGAGCGGCTCGGCGAAGTCATCGATCTGTCGATCCTGAAGCCGGTCTGCGAGCCGATGCATCTGGAGCGGCTGAAGCAGGCGCTGGGCTGGCTGGCCGAGAACCTGCCGTCGAGTTCGGCACTGTCGTTTCGGCCCAACATGGTGTTTCCGCGCCACCGCGCGGTGGCGGTCGAATGGCTGAAACTGTGCGGTCTCGACACCTCCGCGCAGAACATCAGCCTGACCAACGGCGCCACCGCCGGCATGACGGTAGCGCTGATGAGTGTCGCCCCGCCGGGCTCGACGGTCGCCACCGAGGCGATCGGCCACCATACGCTGGTGCCGTTGGCACGCTATCTCGGCTTCAACCTGGAAGGCCTGCCGATCGACGACAACGGCCTGATCCCGGAAGCGCTGGACGAAGCCTGCCGGCTTTCCGACATCCGCGCGGTCTTCGTGCAGCCCTCGGTGATCAACCCGACGGCGACGTTGATGGATGCGGCGCGGCGCGAGCAGATCGCGGCGGTTGCGCGCAAGCACGACATCGCTATCATCGAGAACGATGTGCTCGGTCCGCTGGTCGAAGACCGGCCGCCGCCGGTTGCCGCGTTCGCGCCGGAGCGCACGCTCTACGTCACCTCCTTCACCAAGATCACCGTGCCCGGGCTGCGCATCGGCTATCTCGTCGCACCCGACCGCTATGTCGCCGCCGTCGCCAACCGGCATCTGGTTTCGAACTGGATGGCGACGCCGCTGGTGGCCGAGATCGCCACAAAATGGGTGACCGACGGGACGGCGATGGAGCTTGTCCACTGGCAGCGCGCGGCTTTGCGGCGCCGGCAGGATATTGCAGCGCAAGTGCTGGCGGGGGTCGGCTATCGCGCCCGGCGAGACGGGCTGCATGTCTGGCTGCAACTGCCGGCCGACCGCGCCGAGGAAAGCTTTGTCGCCCAGGCCCGCCTGCAGGGTGTGGCGATTGCACCCGGCACGTCCTTCCGTATTTCGGCTGCGCCGTGGCATCCGGCGGTGCGTATCTCGCTGGGTTCGACCACCGAGGGGGAACTGCGCGCCGGCCTCGGCGTTGTCACCAAGCTGCTGCTTGGCGATCCGGAACACCTGCTGCTCGCTATCTAGGCTGGGGTTGCTCGGAAATTGTGCGGAATCAGAAATAATTGTCATGATATTATTTTCTCAATTGACATGATTTGGCGCGTTCCGCATCGTTAAGAGCATAGACCTCTCCAGGACGGGGAACTGCAGTGCCCACGCCCATCATCAAGATCGACGCCATTTCAAAAAGCTTCGGCACTTTCAAAGTGCTGGACGGCCTGTCGATGCAGGTCATGCCTGGCGAAAAGCTGGCACTGATCGGCCCGTCGGGCTCGGGCAAGACGACAATCCTGCGCATCCTGATGACGCTGGAGCGCATCGATGGCGGTCATATCCAGATCGACGGTGAGCAGCTCTATCACATGGAACGCAACGGCCAGTTGCTGCCCGCCGATGAGCGACACCTGACAAGGATGCGCCAGAAGATCGGCATGGTCTTCCAGCTGTTCAACCTGTTTCCGCACAAATGCGTCATGGACAATGTCACGCTGGCGCCGATGCTGACCAAGGGCACGCCGCGTGCGGCCGCCGAAAAGCGGGCGATGGAACTGCTCGAGATGGTCGGCATGGCCGACAAGGCGAAAAGCATGCCGGCACAGCTTTCCGGCGGGCAGAAGCAGCGCGTGGCGATCGCCCGGGCGCTGGCGCTGTCGCCAAAGATCATGCTGTTCGACGAGGTGACGTCGGCGCTCGATCCGGAGCTGGTCGAGGAGGTGATGAACGTCATGCGCAAGCTTGCCGCCGAGACCGACATGACCATGCTGCTGGTCACCCACGAGATGGGCTTTGCCCATGATTTCGCCGACCGGGTGCTGTTCTTCGATCGTGGCAGGATCGTCGAGGAGGGCAAGCCCGACGAGATTTTCCGCAATCCCAAGCAGGAGCGCACGCAAGGCTTCCTGAAGAAGATCATCGCGGCCGGACATCGCGTCTGACCGCAATGCCCAAGGCGACGAAGTCGTCCCGAGGTGGCGAGAGCCGCCTCGTAACAAAGCAAGACAAGAAACAAGGAGTTGGGAACAATGAAAAAACTTGGCATTCTGGCTGGCGTCGCCAGCCTTGCGTTGGCGGCGGTGCTGGCCGCCTCGAACGTGGGTTCGGCCGATGACAGCAAGCTCGAACAGCTCAAGGCGCAAGGTTTCGCCCGCCTCGCCATCGCCAACGAGCCGCCCTATACGGCGGTCGCCGCCGACGGCAAGGTTTCGGGTGCCGCGCCTGATGTGGCCCGCGAGATATTCAAGCGGCTCGGCGTCGCCGACGTCGCCGCTTCGATCTCCGAATATGGCGCCATGATCCCTGGCCTGCAGGCCGGTCGCTTCGATGTCGTCACCGCCGGCCTGTTCATGAAGCCGGAACGCTGCGCCGCCGTCGTCTATTCCGAGCCGGTGCTTTGCGATGCCGAGGCGATGTTGGTGAAGAAGGGCAATCCGAAGGGCTTCAAGAGCTATGAGGATGTCGCCAAGGATACGACTGCGACCATCGGTGCGCCGGGCGGCGGCACTGAGGAGAAGCTCGCCCTCAATGCCGGCGTGCCACGCGATCGCGTCATCGTCGTGCCGGATGGCCAGAGCGGCGTGAAGATGCTTCAGGATGGCCGCATCGACGCTTATTCGCTGCCCGTCCTGTCGATCAATGATCTGGTCAAGAAGGCCAACGATCCGAACCTCGAAGTCATCGCTCCGGTGCAGGGCGCACCGGTCTATTGCGACGGCGCCGCCTTCAAGAAGGGCGACGAGGCACTGCGCGACGCCTTCGACGTAGAACTGGCCAAGATGAAGAAATCAGGCGAGTTCGCCAAGATCATCGAGCCCTACGGCTTCTCGGCGGCGGCCGCGATGTCGACCAGCCGCGACAAGCTCTGCGCGGCGAAGTGAAGTAAGGAAGACCCCTTCATCCGGCCCTTCGGGCCACCTTCTCCCGGCTGGGGAGAAGAGGCTGGCGCCGACGCTGGTGGTCTCCTCTCCCCGCCGGGGAGAGGTCGGCCGAGCGTAGCGGAGGCCGGGTGAGGGGGCTTCGACCAAACGTCCAGGTGGAACAGTACATTAGATGACCCAGTGGTCCGGCTATTTCGGCCTGATATTGCAGGGAGCGCTTGTCACCATCGAGCTGACGCTGATGGGGTCGGTGCTTGCGCTGTTCATGGCCTTTCTTGCCGGAATGGGGCGGCTGTCGCGTTTCTTCGTGCTGCGCGCGCTGGCTACCGCCTACATCGAATTCTTCCGCGGCACCTCGATCTTCGTGCAGTTGTTCTGGGCCTATTTCGTGCTGCCCTTCATCGGCATTTCGCTGACCCCGTTGCAGGCCGGCGTGCTGGCGCTCGGCCTCAATGTCGGCGCCTATGCCGCCGAAGTGGTGCGTGGCGCCATCCAGTCGATCGGCCGCGAACAGTATGAGGCCTGCACAGCGCTCAATCTCGGCCGCTGGCAAGGCATGCGCCACATCATCCTGCCGCAGGCGCTGCTGGTGATGCTGCCGACTTTTGGCAACAATGCCATCGAATTGCTCAAGGCGACCGCCGTGGTGTCGCTGATCTCGCTCACCGACCTGACCTTCCAGGCGCAGGTGGTGCGCGCCCAGACCGGCAACACCCTGGTGCCGTTCACCACCATCCTGATCATCTATTTCGTCCTCGCCCTGCTCATCTCGTGGGGCGTGCGCTCGCTGGAACGACGCATGGCGCGCGGCCTCGATGGGGTGCGTGCCTGATGGCCAATTCCCTTCTGACAAATTGGGCTTGCTGATGGAGTGGGATTGGAACTTCGTCTGGGAAATCATGCCGACGCTGATCCAGGGGGTGAAGATCACCATCCTGGCGACGCTGCTCGGCTCGGTGCTGGCGGCGATCGTCGGGCTTGGCATTGCGCTTGCGCGCCGCTCGCCCAACAAAGCGCTGTCGCGCACGGTCGGCTTCCTCGCAGAGTTCATCCGCGGCACGCCATTGCTGGTGCAGCTCTATTTCATTTTCTACGTGCTGCCCGACATCGGCATCCTGCTGCCGCCGCTGGTCGCCGGTGTCATCGGGCTCGGGCTGCACTACGGCACCTACACGGCGGAAGTTTATCGCGCCGGCATCGACAATGTGCCGCGCGGCCAGTGGGAAGCGGCCAAGGCGTGCAATCTGAGCGCCACGCAGACCTGGACCAACATCATCATTCCGCAGGCTATCCCGCCGATGATACCGGCGCTCGCCAATTACTTCATCGCCATGTTCAAGGAAACGCCGCTGCTGTCGGCAATCACCGTGCTGGAACTGATGAACCAGGCCAAAAGCGTCGCCAACACCTACTATCGCTATATCGAGCCGATCACCCTGGTCGGTGCTTTCTTCCTGGTCATCAGTCTGTTTTCGGTCGTGCTGCTGCGCTGGCTGGAACGCCGCTACGGCAAGATCGAGAGGTAGCCGATGAAACCCTTGCCCGAGATCAAGGTCTACCCGAAACGGTCGGCGCTGGATGCGCGCCCGCTGGAGCGGCGCGTCGGCCTGATTATCCTGGCCACCGACCATACCAGCGAACCGGATTTCCGCCGCATGGTGGCGGGCGAGCGGGTCGGCGTCTATGTCGCGCGCATTCCCTATGCCAACCCGACGACGCCTGAAAACCTGCGCAAGATGCAGCCGGCGCTGACGGCGGGCGCGGCCCTGATCCTGCCGGACGAGAAGCTCGATGCCATCTGCTATTCCTGCACTTCGGCCTCGGTGGTGATCGGCGATGCCGAGATCGAGGCGGCGATCCAGGTCGCAAAGCCCGGCGTGCCGGTGGTCACACCGCCGATGGCGGGCGTGCGCGGGCTGCGTGCTCTGGGCGCAAACAAGATCAGCATTCTCACTCCCTACACGGTCGAGACATCCAGGCCGATGGCCGCCTATTTCGCCGCGCGCGGCTTCGAGATCGTCAGCTTCACCTGCCTCGGCTTCGAGGACGACCGCGAGATGGCACGCATCGCACCGGCAACGCTTGTCGACCTGGCGCGTGAAGCGACCGACGCCAGCGCCGATGCGCTGTTCGTGTCGTGCACGGCGCTGCGTAGCGCCCTCGCGGTCACCGGCATGGAAAATTCTATTGGACGTCCCGTGGTGACCAGCAACCAGGCGACCGCCTGGAACTGCCTGAGATTGTGCGGGGATGAGGCGCCGCATCCTGAGTTCGGGCGGCTGATGACGTTGCCCTTGGTTCAGTAAGATTATGTCCAGTGTGAGCGAGCACCCCCCTCTGGCCTGCCGGCTATCTCCCCCTCAAGGGGGGAGATTGGCAGTTCATGCGTCACCGCTCTTCCTGCAACATCGACAATTGGCGAAGGTGTTGCAGCCGCTAATCTCCCCCCTTGAGGGGGAGATGGCCGGCAGGCCAGAGGGGGGCGTTTCGTGATGCCCGCCGTCATTCTCACCGACATCCGTACCGCCCGTGAGCGTATCGCTGGTAAAGTCGAGCGCACGCCAACCGTCTTGTCCCACAGCCTCTCGGAACAGTTCGGCGTCCCCGTTCACCTCAAGCTCGAGCATCGCCAGACCACCGGCAGCTTCAAGCTGCGTGGCGCCTCGAACGCCGTCGCCTCGTTGAACGCCGAACAGAAGGCGCGGGGCGTGGTCGCGGCCTCGACCGGCAATCACGGCCGCGCGCTGGCGCATGCGACGAAGCTTGAGGGCATGCGCGCCGTAATCTGCATGTCGCGCCTGGTGCCCGGCAACAAGCTCGACGAGATCCGCCGGCTTGGCGCGGAAGTCCGCATCGTCGGCGACAGCCAGGACGATGCCCAGCAGGAGGTCGATCGGCTGGTGGCGCAAGAGGGGCTGGTTATGCTGCCGCCCTTCGACCATCCCGACATTATCGCCGGGCAAGGCACGCTCGGGCTTGAGATGATCGAGCAGGTCCCGGATGCCGCCCTCGTTCTGGCCCAGATCTCCGGCGGTGGGCTCGCATCAGGGGTTGCTACAGCCATCAAAGGCGTCAGCCCCCGGACAAAAGTCGTCGGTGTCTCGATGGCGCGTGGCGCGGCGATGAAGGCCAGCCTCGATGCGGGCCAGCCGGTGCTGGTGGAAGAATTGCCGACGCTGGCGGATTCGCTCGGTGGTGGCATCGGCCTCGACAACCGGCTGACCTTCGCCATGTGCCGCGACCTGCTCGACGATGTCGTCCTGCTCAGCGAAGACGAGATCGCCGCCGGCATCCGCCACGCCTATGCGCAGGAGCGCGAGATCGTCGAGGGCGCCGGCGCGGTCGGCATCGCCGCACTGCTCGCCGGCAAGATTACGGCGAACGGGCCGGTGGTTGTGCTTCTTTCTGGCCGAAACATTGATATGGAGCTGCATCGGAAAATCGTCTGCGGTGACACTTCGATAAATGCGGGTCGCGCCGGATGAAACGTCTTTCACGCCGAGTTTCTTCACACCCCCCTCTGTCCTGCCGGACATCTCCCCCGCAAGGGGGGAGATCGGCAGCTTCGATGCTGCCGCTTTTCTTGCGGCGTCTGAGATTGGCGAAGGCAAAGATGAAGTCCAATCTCCCCCCTTGCGGGGGAGATGTCCGGCAGGACAGAGGGGGGTGTGACAGAACGCTGTCCTTTGCAGAGCTTGCCACTCCGGAGCGCGCCGCATGAGCCGGATGACCATCCTTACCGAGAAAGAGTTGCGGGCGATCGTGACACTCGATCTCGATGCCGTCGCCTGCATTGAAAACGCTTTCCGCGCGCTCGCTACCCTGCCGGTGGCGATGCCGCCGATCCTGCGGCTCGACATTCCCGAGTACCACGGCGAGGTCGACGTGAAGACAGCCTATGTGCCGGGCATTGACGGCTTCGCCATCAAGATCAGCCCCGGCTTCTTCGACAATCCGAAGCTCGGCCTGCCCAGCGTCAACGGCATGATGGTGCTGCTTTCGGCCAAGACCGGCCTAGTCGAGGCGCTGTTGCTCGACAATGGCTATCTCACCGACGTCCGCACGGCTGCCGCCGGCGCCGTCGCCGCCAAACATCTGTCGCGGCAGGACTCGTCCGTTGCCGCGATCTTCGGCGCCGGCGTCCAGGCCGGATTGCAATTGGAATCCCTCATGCTGGTGCGGCCGATTGCCGAGGCGCGCATCTGGGCGCGCGATGCGGCAAAGGCCGAGGCGACCGCCGGAGCCCTGCGCGAAAAGATCGGCATCGTCGTGCGCGCTGAATCCGACGCGGCAAACGCGGTCGCCGGCGCCGACATCATCGTCACCACCACGCCTTCGACCGAGCCGCTGATCAAGGCGGGATTCGTTTCCGCCGGCCAGCACATCACCGCGATGGGTTCCGACGCCGAGCATAAGAACGAGATCGCGCCGGCAATCCTGCGCATGGCCGATCTCTATGTCGCCGACAGTGCCCGCCAGACAAGGCGGTTGGGTGAGCTGCACCATGCCATCGCGGCGGGCGTGATGGCCGCCGAGGAAGAGGTGACCGAACTCGGCCAGATCATCGCCGGCGAAAAACATGGCCGGCGCTCGGCCAGCGACATCACCATCGCCGACCTCACCGGCACTGGCGTCCAGGACACGGCGATCGCCACGCTCGCTCGAGATCGCGCGAGGGTGGCCAACTCCGGAACGATTTTCGAAAGCTGATGCTGGCCAAAGCGTGATCCGGAAAAGTGGGAACAGGTTTTCTCGGACAAACAGTTTCCGTTTTGTCCAGAGATCACTCTCAAACAAGAACGACGAGTTGGATTCAAAGCTGATACCGGCCGCAAGGCCCAACAAACGAGGACCAAGAACAATGCAACCGAACCTGAAGTTCTCGCGCGGCGAATTTGCGGATCGTCTCGCCAAAACGCGCAAAGCCATGGAGGTGAAGGGCGTCGATCTTCTTGTTATCAGCGATCCTTCCAATATGGCCTGGTTGACCGGCTATGATGGCTGGTCGTTCTATGTGCACCAGGCGGTTATCGTGCCGCCTTCGGGCGAGCCGGTCTGGTACGGCCGCGGCCAGGACGCCAACGGCGCCAAGCGCACCGCCTATCTCGCGCACGACAACATCGTCGGCTATGCCGACCACTATGTGCAGTCGACCGAGCGCCACCCGATGGATTTTTTGGCGAGCGTGCTTGCGGATCGCGGCTGGGGCAAGCTGACAGTCGGCGTCGAAATGGACAATTACTGGTTCTCGGCGGCCGCCTTCGCGTCGCTGCAGAAGCATTTGCCCAATGCCCGCTTTGTCGATGCCACCGCGCTGGTCAACTGGCAGCGTGCGGTGAAGAGCCCGACCGAGATCGACTATATGCGCAAGGCGGCCCGCATCGTCGAAGCGATGCACCAGCGCATCTTCGACAAGATCGAGGTCGGCATGCGCAAATGCGATCTCGTTGCCGAAATCTATGATGCCGGCACGCGCGGCGTCGACGGTATCGGCGGTGATTATCCGGCGATCGTGCCGCTGCTGCCGTCGGGTGCCGATGCCTCGGCGCCGCATCTGACCTGGGATGACAGACCGATGAAGCGGGGCGAGGGCACCTTCTTCGAGATTGCCGGCTGCTACAATCGCTATCACTGCCCGCTGTCGCGCACCGTCTTCCTCGGCAAGCCGACGCAGGAATTCCTCGATGCCGAGAAGGCGACGCTGGAAGGCATGGAAGCGGGGCTGGCCGCGGCGAAACCCGGCAACGCCTGCGAGGACATTGCCAACGCCTTCTTCGGTGTCCTCAAGCGATACGGCATCATCAAGGACAACCGCACCGGCTATTCGATCGGACTGTCCTATCCGCCGGACTGGGGCGAGCGCACGATGAGCCTGCGTCCCGGCGACCGCACCGAACTCAAGCCCGGCATGACCTTCCATTTCATGACCGGCCTGTGGCTGGAAACGATGGGACTGGAAATCACCGAGTCCATCCTGATCACCGAAACCGGTGTAGAGTGCCTGGCCAATGTGCCGCGTAAGCTGGCGGTGAAGGATTGAGCCCGATGTCCAGCACCCGCCCGTCGCCGATCGCGCCGACCGTCGATTTCGACCGCGACGGCATCCAGCACGGTTTCCTGCGCTTGCCCTACAGCCGCGACGATTCCGCGTGGGGCTCGGTGATGATCCCGATCTGCGTCATCCGCAACGGCAACGGGCCGGCAGCGCTGCTGACCGGGGGCAACCATGGCGATGAGTATGAGGGACCGCTGGCCCTTTACGATCTCGCCCGCACGCTCGACCCGAAAGATGTCAGCGGCACGGTGATCATCGTGCCGGCAATGAACTATCCGGCCTTCCGTGCCGGCAAGCGCACCTCGCCGATCGACAAGGGCAACATGAACCGCAGCTTTCCCGGCCGGCCGGACGGAACGGTGACCGAAAAGATCGCCGACTATTTCCAGCGTGAGCTGCTCCCCCGCGCCGACATCGTGTTCGACTTCCATTCCGGCGGCAAGACGCTGGACTTCGTGCCGTTCTGCGCCGCGCACACCTTGCCCGACAAGGCGCTGGAACAGAAAGCCTTCGACGCGGTCGCAGCCTTCGCCGCCCCGTTCTCGATGCGCATGATCGAAATCGACGCCATCGGCATGTATGACACGGCAGCCGAGGAGATGGGCAAGGTCTTCGTCAGCACCGAGCTTGGCGGCGGCGGCACGTCGCGCGCGCAAACCGTGCGGATCGCGCGGCACGGCATTCTCAACGTGCTGCGCCACGCCGGCATTGTCGCCGGTGCGGTGGAGAAGACCTCAACCCAGTGGTTGGATATGCCATCGGGCGATTGTTTCTCCTTCGCCGAAGATGACGGCATGATCGAAACCATGGTCGATCTCGGTGAACCCGTCGAAAAGGGCGCGGTGCTGGCGCGCATCCATTCCACCGGCCGCACCGGCATCGCCCCGCAGGAGATCCAGGCAAAAATGTCGGGCATGCTGGCGGCGCGGCATTTCCCCGGGCTGGTCAAGGCCGGCGACTGCGCGGCGGTGGTGGCTGTGCCCGTCTGAGCGATTCCGCCGAGGCTTGCTCCACCCCGTTCGCGTCCATCGTCACTTGCTCTTGGTCCGTTGCGGAGCCTTCGGCGCGGCGGAAAGAAGCAGCATGGCGAGCGGAGTCGACATTGCAGGAGGATGTCACTATATAGCGGCGGCTTCGACCCGCGCGCTCGAGGGCCACACCTCGAAGCAACTGTGAATGTGTAGTATGTTGCGCCATCTATTGTGACGGAAATCGGCTCGGAAACCGGAAAAAAGCAAATAGAAACAGTGGCGCAGCGCTGGGCGTGACCTAGCCAACGGTACCGACTCCTCCAGAATCAGAAAATGCTCTTGACCCCTCGATTTCCTATGGCTCTGTGGACCTTGGACGGCATTGGCTTGCCGGCCGACCGCGACTCGGCTGGAATGGGGACATGCATCCTTTGCGGGATGTCGACGTTTATGATTACCAACCGGCTTTGCCGCCAGGGAACAGCAGTATGAGTGAACACGCCATCGAATTCTTGCGGGGATGGATCGGCGAAAAGGTCCATTGCCAGTCCTCCCAGGCAAGGATCGACAAGCAGGCCGAAACCCTGGCCAAGGAGTGCGCCGCCGAGGCGGCCGAGGTCGGCATCCCGCTGGAGGACATCCAGGAAGAAGTCGGCGATATCCAGGAACTTATCGCATCCCGGCTTGAGGAAGCCGCCGAGGCCGAGGAAAGCCAGCAGCCCCCCGGAAAAGCCGCGGAATGATCGCATAGCGGCGACGTTGTTCCAGCGCGGGCTTCTGGCCCGCGTTTTTGTCTTCAGCCAAACTTCTCCTTCAGCCACGCCTTCGGCAGCGCCGGCACGAAATTTCCGTCGCGTCCGGTCATATCGTCGTTGGCAACCACCGCGTTGAGGATTGCTTCCTCCACGGTCTGGATCACCGCATCGAAAAACGGATCGATATCGGTGTCCGGAATAAAATTGGCGCTGGCGATGCGGCCGGAGGGCGCCAGCGCTGCGCTCGCATTGGCGGTTGAGAAGGCGATAAAAATGTCGCCTGAGCTGTGATAGCCGAAGCCGCCGGTCATGGCGACGCCGAGCGGCACCCGGCGGGCCAGCCGCTTCATCTGATGCGGCAGGAACGGTGCGTCGGTGGCGACGACGGCAATGATCGAGCCCTTTTCAGCACGCGGTGTGCCTTCGCGGACCGCCGGCTCGACGAGTTCCGGCCCGACGCGCAGGCCGCGAATGGTGATATTGCGCCGTTTTCCAAAATTAGACTGCACGAAGGCGCCGACGGTGTAGGCACGGCCGTGCCATTCGACGATGCGCGATGCGGTGCCGGAGCCGGCCTTGAAGCCGAAAGTGATCATGCCGGTACCGCCGCCGACGCTGCCTTCCTCGATCGGTCCGCCGGCGGCGCCGTCGAGGGCCTGCGCAACATGCGCTGACGTCAAATGGTGACCGTTGATGTCGTTGAGGAAGCCGTCATAGGTCTCCGCCGCCACCGGCAGCCCCCAGCCGCTGTCGAGCGCTGCCGGCAGCACGCTTTGCATCCAGCGCAGCGTGCCGTCGCGTGAAACACCGCAGGAATGCGTGTTGGTGATGGTGATCGGGAAGTTGAAAGCCCCGGTTTCCTCGACGATGTGCGAGCCGGTCAGTTCGCCGTTTCCGTTCTGGCTGAAGATGCCGGCGAAGACCGGCGTGGCGAGGTCGGCGAGCGGCCTGGGCAGGATCGCGGTCACGCCGGTGCGCACTGGTCCCCCGCCGACGACAAGCGCGCCATCGCCCGAGATCAGCGTCGCATAGCCGACAGCCACGCCGGGCACGTCGGTGATCGCATTGAACGGTCCGGGCCGCCCGTCGAAGCCGATGCCGAAATTCCGCGCGCGCGGTTTGCCTGAGGGCGTTGTCAGATGATGCGGATTGTCGGTCATGGTGTCAGAACAGGGATCCCTGATTGCCAGGCTCTTTGGCCTTGGCCGCCGGCTTGGCCACGGCTTTCGGTTTTGCCGTGCCGCTGATCGCCACCGCATCGGCGGTGCCGTCGGCGAACTCGAGCGAAAGCGCCATTCCCGACGCCACATCGGCAGCCTGCTTGATCACCGCGCCATCCGCATCCCTCACCAGCGCAAAGCCGCGCGCCAGGACGGCCTTGTGCGACAGTGTTGCCATCAGCCTGTCGGCCTGGACGACGCGGCCGCGCAGGCGCTCCAGCCTGAGCACCACTGCTTGCGTGCCGCGTCTTGTCAAAGCTGTCAGCAAATCCCTCTGCACGCGTTGCCGCCGTGCCGTCGGCTCGATCGTGATGCGGCCTTGCAGCATGGTCAATTGCTGCTTGTGCCGCTGCAGCGATGCCCTGGCACATTTTGGCAATTGATCCGCCGCTCGGTTAAGCTCCGCACGCCGGGCTCTTGCCAACGTTCGCAATGCCCCTTGTGCTCGCAAAAGATTGCGTTCGTTGGTGCGCCGCGCCTCGGCAATGCGCTGCGACAGCATTGCCGGTGTCAGCTTTACGGCAAAAAACCTTGCACGCTTACGTTCGGTGGAGACCAACAGGCCCCGGCCGAGCCTGGATGTCGCCTCATCGAGGCGTCGGCGCGGCAGCGCCAGCAATTGGTCGGGCGAAGGCAGTGCGCGGGCCGCCGCACGAGCAGCCTGCCGTTTGCGCTCGAAATTGCGCAGGACCGCCGCTTTCAGCCGCGCACCGAGGCTGGCAAGCGTTGCTTCAAGGTCCGCCTTCACCGGCACAGCGATTTCGGCCGCACCCGTCGGCGTCGGCGCCCGCACATCGGCAACGAGGTCGATCAGCGTCCAGTCGGTCTCGTGGCCGACAGCCGAGATCACCGGAATGCCGGAAGCGGCAACCGCGCGGGCGAGCGCCTCGTCGTTGAAGCCCCAGAGGTCTTCGAGGCTGCCGCCGCCACGCGCCACGATCAACAGATCGGGACGCTGGATGGCGCCATCCCATGCCAGCGCGTTGAAGCCGTTGACCGCAGCAGTCACTTCCGCGCCTGACATCTCGCCCTGAACACGCACCGGCCAGACCAGGATGTGCAGCGGAAAGCGGTCCTTGATGCGGTGGATGATGTCTCGGATGACGGATCCTGTCGGCGAGGTGACGACGCCGATGATGCGCGGCATGAATGGCAGCAACCGCTTGCGGCCGGCATCGAACAGCCCCTCGGCCTGTAGCCGCCGCTTGCGCTCCTCCAGCAGCGCCATCAGCGCGCCGGCGCCGGCAGGCTCCAGATTGTCGATGACGATCTGGTAGTTGGACTTGCCGGGATAGGTGGTGAGCTTACCGGTGGCGATCACCTCCATGCCCTCTTCGGGACGGAATTTCAGCCGGCTCATCGTGCCTTTCCACACCACGGCGTCGAGCCGGGCGCGGTCGTCCTTCAGCGCGAAATAGGCATGACCTGAGGAATGCGGCCCGCGATAGCCTGATATTTCGCCACGCACCCGCACATTGCCGAAAACGTCCTCGACCGTGCGCTTCAGCGCGCCGGAAATCTCGCTCACCGTATATTCGGCGGCGTTGGTGCGTGATTCGGATGCTGCTTCGCTCATCGGCCGATTGGGGAACGGTTGGGCGCCCGCGTCAAGGCGGTTGCGTCGGGCCAGCCGTTCATAACCCGCATACCTGACCCTGCCTACCAGCCGGGCAGAATCTGGTTCGGCTTGGTTCGCCGCAGCTTGGTGAAGGCGAGTGCTGCGAAATCGAATGTCCCGGGGTCTTCGCCGACCGGGACGGAGATATTGTCCAGGCTTTCCGAAATATGGCGGGCGAGCGCATCGACGATCTCCGGCCGCGACGTCTGGCCGCGCATGATACCGATGCGGCAATCGGGCAGGGCGCCGAAGCCGTCGGCTTCGCTCAGCACCCGCATGCCGGGCCGCAGCGCGCATTCCGGCAGCACCGAGATCGCCAGCCCGGAAAGCACCGCGGCGGTGATGACGGTGGCCGAGAAACTGGTGAACAGGATGCGATAGTCGCGGTTCTGCTGGTCGAGCACATCGACGGCGGCGCGCCGCCAGATGCAGTTCGGCCGGCCAAAGGCCATCGGCAGCGTTTCCTGCTCATGCGTCGCATGGTTGGCCGAGGTGACCCACAGCAGCGGTTCGCGCCGCACCACCTCCGACTGGCCGCGTACGTCGTTGTGAGTCACCAGCGCGAGGTCGAGATTGCCGCGCTTGATATGCTCGACCAGCCCCGGCGTCGGCTCGCAGATGACGGTCAGTTCGACGCGCGGATTGGAGCGCGTGAACCGCGCCATGATCTCGGGCAGGAAACGATCGGCATAGTCGTCGGGCGTGCCGATGCGGATCGTGCCTTCGAGCCGCCGGTCATCGAAGGCAGCCAGCGTCTCACGGTTGAGATAGAGCAGCCGCCGCGCATAGGAGAGCAGCTTGTCGCCTTCCTCGGTCAGCCTGTTGGTGCGCCCGTCCTTTTCGAACAGCGGCTTGCCGAGCCGCTCCTCCAGACGGCGCATCTGCATCGAAACCGCCGACTGGGTCCGGTGCACCTCTTCGGCCGCCCTGGTGAAGCTGCCGGTATCGGCGATCGAGATGAAGGTCTGCAATTGATCGAGATCGAGCGGCGATTTCATCGACATGATCCATCACTAGTGTTGATGGTAAAGATTAGAAACATTCGTTGGATTAATCAATCACTCGATGGCAAATTGGTATTGTCCACATGAAGGCATGTGAATCGAAGCCGGAACGGCCGCTGTCGCCAGCGCCGATTGCAAGGCTTTGCCCGTTCGAGTCTGAAGGAGACCGACAATGACCACGTTCGATTTCGCCACCGAGACCTCGCGCATCACCTCGCGTCCGGCCGTTGCGACTCGCGTGGCCAACACCGTCTCCAACATCTATCGCGCCTGGAAAAACCGCCGCGCCTTTTATCGCCTTGGCGAGATGTCGGACGCCGAACTCGCCGATATCGGCCTGACGCGCGCCGACCTGCACGTCGCCATCGACGTGCCGTTTGGCCGCGACCCGACGGCGATGCTGCGCGAAATCGCCAGCGATCGCGTCGAAACGATCGAGGACATCGCCCGCAAGGTGGCCTGATCTGTTGCTTGTTGTTTAGGTCGTGAACCTTTTCGGGGTTCGACGCGACTGACGAGTATGCAGGCTCCCACTCCCTGCCGGATCCCCCCGGCCCGCCTGCACTCTGCCCGGTCCTCCCAGGACCGGGCTTTTCTCTTTCTACCTCAGCGAAGACCGCCTACCGCCGATCCATATCCCGCTTGAACTGGTCGAAGATCGTCTCCACGCCCTTCTGGTAGTCGTCACGCTGCTGGGCGCCGGTCTCGAACATCTTGCCGAACAGGTCGTCGAACGGATTCGTTGGCCTGCCGCTCGGATTGGCCTGTGGCTGCGGTGCCTGACGCTGCTGTGGGGGCGCTTGAGGCTGTTGCGGCGCCGGCTGTCCGCCAGGGATGCCGCCTAAGCCACCGCCACCTTGCCGCAGCATCTCCTCGAAGATTTTCCCCAGCGGATTGTCTCCGTAGGGGCTCTGTGTCTGCTGAGGCTGCGGCTGCGTCCGCCCTTGCGGCTGCGGCTGAGGCGCGCCACCGCCGAACATGTCCTGCAGCACCTTGCCGAGCGGATTGTCGCCGTAGGGATTAGGCTGCGGCTGCGGCTGGCTTTGCGGCTGTGGCTGAGGCGCACCGCCGCCGAACATGTCCTGCAACACCTTGCCGAGCGGATTGTCGATTGGATTCTGGGGCTGCGGCGCCTGGCGCGGCTGCGGCGCCGGGGCCTGCATGGCGCCGCCTTGGCGCATCATCTGCTCGATGATCTCGCCGAGCGGATTGTTGCCGCCGCCGCCAAAACCGCCGGCGGCCTGCATCTGATTTGTCGTCTGCTTGAACAGCCCGCCCATGACCATCGAGGCGATCGCCGGCAGCATCTGCTGCAGGATCTGCTGATTGACGCCGCTGGCTTGCGCCGCCTGGCTGGCCACGGCGCGAGACAGGTCTTTCGAGCCGAACAGGTGCCCGAGAATGCCGTTGCCCTCATCCACGCCTTGCGGCGAGAAGGCCCGGGTTGCGTCCTCGAAATACTTGGCGTGCTGGCCGCTGGCCATCGCCGTCATGAAGGCGCCGAGCCCGTAAGGGTCGGCGGTGTTGCGCTGCAGCCCTTGCGAAAAGGCCGGCAGCAACGCGGCGACCGCCGCTTGCGTCTGCTGCATCGAGAGCCCGTATTGCTGGGCAAGGGCCTGCATGCCGTTGCCGTTCTGGGCCTGCGTCAGCATGTCGAACAAGGAAGGCATTGGTCTCTCCTCCGGAAATCCTCGCCGAAGAAGCCTAGTTTGTTTCCACTTCCGATTGAAGCGACTTTTGCCGGCCGGTCAGCTTTGCCAAATCCGAGGGTTAATAGGCGTATTCCATGAAAACCGGCTCGATCGAGCCGCCCCAGCGCGTGTGGTAGGCCGATAGCATCTCCTCGGCGCTGGTGGTGCCGCGCGCCACGACTTCGTCCAACGTGTTGAGGAAGGAGGTCTCGTCGTAGCCGTCGCGGTTCTTCTTGCCACGGTTCTTCAGGCCCATGCGGGAAATGACCATCACGTCACGCGCGATCTCGCGCAGCGTGGTGTTGCGGAACGGTGCGGAAATGCCTTGTTCCGGCACGGCGTTGCGCATCGCCAGCGTTTCTTCATACGTCCAGCTCGAGGTCAGCGCCTCGGCGGCATCGAGTGCGGCCTCATCATAAAGCAATCCGACCCAGAAGGCCGGCAGCGCGCAGATGCGCCGCCATGGCCCGCCATCGGCGCCGCGCATCTCGAGGAAGCGCTTCAGCCGCACGTCCGGGAACAGCGTTGACAGATGGTTCGCCCAGTCGCCCATTGTCGGCAGCCCGTCCGGCACTGCATTGCGCGCGGCCCCGGCCATGAACTGGCGGAAGGTGATGTGGGTCATGTCGTGATAGCGGTCGTCCCGGATGACGAAATACATCGGCACGTCGAGCGCCCATTCGACATAGTCGGCAAAGCCGAAATCGGGCGAGAAGCAGAATTCGAGCAGGCCCGAGCGCTGGTTGTCGGTGTCGCGCCAGATGTCGCCGCGCCAGCTCTGCAAGCCGTTCGGGTGGCTTTCGGTGAAAGGCGAATTGGCGAACAATGCCGTCGACAGCGGCTGCAGCTTCAACGACACTTGCATCTTGCGGCGCATGTCGGCCTCGCTCTCGAAGTCGAGATTCACCTGGATCGTGCAGGTGCGGTACATCATGTCGAGGCCCTTGGTACCAACCTTGGGCATGTAGCGCGTCATGATCTCGTAGCGCGATTTCGGCATTTTCGGCGTCTCGGCCAGCGACCATTTCGGACTGCCGCCGAGGCCGAGGAAGCGGATGCCCATCGGCTCGGCGATCTCGCGCACCTGCGCCAGATGGGCGTTGCCCTCCCGGCAGGTCTGGTGGATCGTCTCCAGCGGTGCGCCGGAAAGCTCGAACTGGCCGCCGGGTTCCAGCGAAATCGCACCCTGACCGGTCGGTTCGACCAGGCCAATGATGCGGCCGTCATCGACGATCGGATCCCAGCCGAGCTTTGACTGCATGCCTTCGAGAATGGCGCGGATGCCGCGCTCGCCGCCATAGGGGACCGGTGCATTGCCGTCGACATAGAAGGGGAATTTCTCGTGCTCGGTGCCGATGCGCCATTTGTCGCGCGGCTTGTTGCCTTCGGCCAGATGCTCGACGAGTTCGTCGACACCTTCAATCGGGCGGAAATCGGTCGTATCGCGCGCCATTATGAACCCTCTGCACATGACCCCGAAAATCGGCTTTCGACTTTCGCTGGGGATCATGTGCCCCAATGGAATGCTACAGTGTCCTTTGCACGTCCGAAAGGCGGCGGGCGCTGTAGGACGATCGGACGATCGCCGGCGCTAAATGGACGAAATGTCAGCAGACGATCAAGCGAAAAATCCTGAGCCACAGGTCAACAGGAATTGAACGTGGCAGCGCTGCCCATTCCTTGCAAGAGGCGAGGTCTTACCAGTCTCCGACTGTCGCCTGCATCACCGCGAGCGCGGCCACCGCCGCCGTATCGGCGCGCAGGATACGCGGGCCGAGCGGAATGGCGGTGACGAAGGGCAGGGCGCGCAGCATCTTGCGCTCGTCGTCGGAAAAGCCACCCTCCGGCCCGACCAGCAGCCCAAGCTTCTTTTCCTTGACCGCCTGCAGCGCGGCCAGCGGATTGTTGGTCGAAGCATCCTCATCGCAGAAGATCAGCCGTCGCCCTGTGTCCCAGCCGATCAGCAGGCGGTCGAATTTTTCGGCTTCGTGCACCTGAGGTACCGCCAAGATGCCGCATTGTTCGGCGGCTTCGACGACATTGGCGCGCAGGCGATCGATCGACGGCTTGGCCACTTGCGTGTGCTGGGTGATGACCGGCTGCAGGATGCCGGCGCCCATCTCGACCGCCTTCTGCACGAGATAGTCGAGCCGGCCCTGCTTCAGTGGCGCAAAGCAGTAGACGAGATCGGGCAGCGGCGGCTGCGGCCGCTGCAGCGCCGACACCTTCAGCCGCACCGCCCTTTTCGTCTTCGCCGCGATGGCCGCCGACCACTCGCCGTCGCGGCCATTGAACACCAGGATTTCGGCGCCTTCGCCAAGCCGCAGCACATGCCGGAGATAGTGGCTCTGCTGTTGGCCGGCGTCGAACTCTACATCCGGCGCGAGATCGTCGGGCACGAACAGACGTTGCATCTTGTAATTGGCGCGCATCGCCGAGGAATGAGCGAGCCGGCTGCCGGCGTCAAGCCTCGGCGGTCGGATGCCACACCGGCCGAAAGCCATGCCCCAGCACGGCGAGCGTTGTGGCCGGCGTCAGCAGCGAGAGTGTCTTGCCGTTGAGCAAGCCGAAATCGCCGGGATGCCCATATCCGGCAAACGACCAGCGCAGCGTTTTGCCCCGACGCAAAGCATAAACCGTGGCGCCATCCGCGACCATGGCGCCGTCCGGCAGGCCGGCAAGGTCTTCAACCGCAACCACTGGCGGCCTGCCGCCCGAGGCCAGCCGCTCCTTGTGCAGCCGCCTGTCGACCATCGGCGCACGCGGTTCGGCAATGCCGAAGGCGTCGCCGAAGCGGCTGACGAAATCCCTGGCCCGTTCGCGCTGGCAAAAGAAGCAGGGGCGATGCCCGCCAGCCAATGCAGTCACCTCGTCGAGGAAGAACAGCTCGGTCCAGCCCACTTTGCCGCCCTTCCGGTTGCGGCCCATCGGTTCGCGCCGCACATTGCGGAATTGGCGGACGCAGATGATCCAGGCCGGAAGCGCCCAGCGCTTCTTCTTGAGCGTCTTCGTCTCGGGATCGTGGATGATGCCGCGATTGCCGGTGAACAGGCCGCGATCAGGCACGGCGTGGATGGTACCGAACGGATCGACCCGGTTCTGCAGTGGCATAGTTTTCTCTCCGGACACGCATCTTGGCTGCAATGCGAGCGGCATGATATCGCTCGTCGCATCTTTTTCATGTCAGTAGGGTTTTGTGATGCGGGTGCTGGTGGTCCAGAACTACGACAATACCGGCCTTGGCCAGGTCGGCGCAGCACTTGCGGAAGCGGGTGCCGATCTCGACCTGCGTCTCCCTTACAGGGGCGATCCCCTGCCGGATGACGCCGCCGGGCATGATGCCATGGTGGTGCTCGGCGGGGGCCAGAATGCGCTGGCCGACGATGAGTACCCCTATTTCCCGGCACTGCTCGAACTGACCCGCGACTTTGCCGACAAGGATCGCGCCGTGCTCGGCATCTGCCTCGGCAGCCAGCTCGTCGCCCGTGCCTTCGGCGGCGAAAACCGCATCGGCGGCGCCAATGAGTTCGGTTGGCGCGGCGTATCGCTGACGGCGGACGCCAAGGCCGATCCGGTGCTGGGCGCGCTGCCGGAGAAATTCCCGATCTTCCAGTGGCATGACGACACCTTCGTGCTGCCCGAGGCCGCCGTGCGGCTCGCCGGCAACGATGTCGCCGAGAACCAGGCGTTTCGCGTCGGCCGCGCCGTCTATGGCTTCCAGTTCCATTTCGAGGCCGACCGGCCGATGGTCAAGGACTGGAGCACATCCTTTGCCCCGACCATCGCCGCCCGCCATCCCGACTGGGCCGGCAAGCTCGATGGCGAAATGGCCCGCAACGGACCCGATGCGGATGCCGCGGGTCTGGCCATTGCCCGCGCCTGGGTAGCGACCATCTGAGCGTTGGTCTCTCTGCACCCTCCAGCGTGACATAATTGGCACGCGGCGGTGAAACCGCCTGGGGAAAACCGTTTCATTCTTGGCTTGTGTCCGCCCGCCATCCTAGAAGGCGCGCGCTCTGCATCTTCTGTGCAACGGCTATGAACCTTTGTGTGACCCGCGCGACACACCGTTGATACAGAACATGCCTAGAAGCGCAAAATCGTCGAAACTTTGAAGCGAATTCTCCGTTTCAACGCATTGGTAACCGCCTGGTGCACAGATGCAGAAAGCTCAACAAGAGATGACCTCCGTGAAAGCAGCGCTTCTGTCCTTTGCCATGTTGTCCGCCATCGTGCTGTGCGGTCTCGGCATCTATGCCGCCGACGCAGCCAACAACCACAACGCCGTAGACGGTTACGGCGTCACCGCCTCGCTGCGCTAAAGGCGGGAAGCGTCTTTCGCGTCTTCCGACGCGCGACGCTCAAGCTTCCTTGATCGTCATTGTCAGGATGCGTTTGTCCGCGCCGTCGACGACGAGCGCGCTCAGCATGCCTGACTGCCAGGCAAGCGTGTCGATATTGACGCGGTTGGCCATCACTTCCGCCTCCGGCACCGGGGTGTGGCCGTGCACCACGATCTTCGGATAAAGGTCGGTGTGGTTGTGGAAGACGTCGCGGATCCAGATCAGGTCCTGTGGGTTTTGCTTCTCCAGAGGATTACCCGGCCTGATGCCGGCATGACAGAAGAAGAAGTCCCCGAAAATCGCGGAGAACGGCAGTGATCGCAGGAAGTCGATGTGGCTTTGCGGCACGGCCTCGACCAGGGCCTGATGTCCTTTGCGCACGGCCGATTCGGCCTTGCCGAACCATACGCTGGTGCCTTCACTGATCGCCACGCCGTAAGACTGTGCCGTCTGGATGCCGCCGAACCGGATGAAAAGCCCTTCCGGGTCAGGGGTCTTGAGAAAATCGAGAAAACCGATGTCGTGGTTGCCGGCCAGCATCAGGTGACGAGGGTCGCGCTCTTGCGCTTCGATCAGGAAATCGATGACGCCCTTCGAGTCCGGCCCGCGGTCGACATAGTCGCCAAGATGGATGATGCGCCAGTCGGCAGGCGCCTCCTGCTCGATCTCGGCCCTGATGCGCAGATGCATGGCGGCCAGCAGGTCGAGCCGGCCGTGGACGTCGCCAATCGCGTAGAGACGCACCCCTTCCGGCCCATGCGCGTCGAGAAAATGGATGCCGGGTTCTGCCAATTTTTCGTGTCTCCGTGGTCAGGCGGTCACGAGCGCCGGAGCTGGTCCTTGCCCATGTCGGTGACAAGACGCTTTCCGCACAGCGCCAGCGTGATGTCCATCTCCTTGCGGATGATTTCCAACGCCTTGGTAACCCCTTCCTTGCCAAGTGCACCCAGGCCGTAAAGAAATGGCCGGCCGATATAGGTTCCCTTGGCACCGAGGCAAAGCGCCTTCAGCACATCCTGGCCGGAGCGGATGCCGCCATCCATATGCACTTCGATCGTGTCGCCGACCGCGTCGGCAATCTCTTCCAGCACGCCGATCGACGACGACGCACCATCGAGCTGGCGCCCGCCATGGTTGGAAACGATGATCGCGTCGGCGCCGGTCTTGGCCGCCATCAGCGCGTCCTCCTTGTCGAGAATGCCCTTGAGAATCAGCTTGCCGCCCCAGCGCTCCTTGATCCAGGCGACGTCCTTCCACGACAGATGCGGGTCGAACTGCTCCGTCGTCCACGATGCCAGCGAGGCCATGTTGCCGACGCCCTTGGCGTGGCCGACAATGTTGCGGAAGGTTCGCCGCTTCGTGCCGGCCATGGCGGCGCACCAGTGCGGGCGGATGGCCATGTCGACGATGTTCGTCAGCGTCAGCTTGGGTGGCGCCGAAAGCCCGTTGCGGATGTCCTTGTGGCGCTGACCGAGAATCTGCAGGTCGAGCGTCAGCACGAGCGCCGAGCATTTCGCCGCCTTTGCCCTGTCGATCAGGTTGAGCACGAAATCCTTGTCACGCAGCACATAGAGCTGAAACCAGAACGGCTTCGTGGTTACCGAGGCGACATCCTCGATCGAGCAGATGCTCATCGTCGACAAGGTAAACGGCACGCCGAATTCCTCCGCCGCCTGAGCCGCCAGCATCTCGCCATTGGCGTGCTGCATGCCGGTCATGCCGGTTGGCGCCAATGCCACCGGCATCGACACTTTTTCGCCGATCATCGTCGACGCCAGCGAACGGTTGTCCATGTCGACGAGCACGCGCTGGCGGAATTTGATCTTCTGGAAATCCTCTTCGTTGGCCCGATACGTGCCTTCGGTCCACGAACCGGAATCGGCATAGTCGAAGAACATCTTCGGCACGCGCCGGCGGGCGAGGTCCTTGAGGTCGGCGATGGTCAGGATCTGGCTCATGGGTTCCCGTCTCGATAGCTAGGAGCGTTTGCGTGCTGGTTCTGTATCGGTGGCGTCGACGCGCTGTTTCAACCTCAGCCGCGAGACGCGCTGCCAGTCGCCGCTGCGCTCGGCCTCCGCCATCGACCGTTCGACATAGGTGATGTGGTCCATCGCCGCTTGCCGGGCAGCATCCGGATCGCCGGCCTTCACCGCCGCATGGATCGCGCGGTGCTGCGCGAGCAGGGCGTCGCGCGCGCCGGGCACGCTGAACACCAGCAGCCGGTTCTGGAACACGCCCTCCGACAACAGCCGGTAACAGGAGCGCAGCGTGTGCAAAAGGATGATGTTGTGCGCGCATTCGCAGATCGCGTGGTGGAACTCGACATCGATCTCGGCTTCGTCGTCGAAGTCGCCGGTCCGGTGCGCATCGTCCATGCGTGCCATGATCTTGTCGAGCAGCGCCATGTCGTCCGCAGTGGCGCGCCGTGCCGCGTATTCAGCCGCGACCCCTTCGATCTCGCGGCGGTATTCCAGATAATCGGTCACTGCCTTGCGGTGCATCGAGATCAGGTCCGTCACCGGCTTGGTGAAAAGCTGGCCGATGACATCGGCGACATGCGTGCCGCCGCCGGGCCTTGTCGTCAAAAGGCCGCGTCCTTCCAGTGCCTTCAGGGCGTCACGCAGGATCGGCCGGGATACGTCGAACTGGCGTGCAAGCTCGCGCTCGCCCGGCAGCCGGTCGCCGGTGCGCAGCACGCCTTCGAGGATGAGGCTCTCGATCTGCTGCACCACCTCGTCGGCGGTGCGCGAATGCTCGATCCTGGAAAAAATGTCGCTCAACAGAATGCCTGGAAGGTGAACCGGTGTCGCAGAATAGAGCCTGCCTCGCCAACTGGTCAAATTATTTATCCAATTGACAAAAAGCGGGCCGATTTTCCGCCCTGATGCCGTCATCTTCGGCTAACTTTGCTGTTTGCGTCGTCAGGCCATTGGCACTAGAGGGACGCGAGTGCAAGAGGGTTCAAGGAACCCAGGGAACAAGCTGTGTCAGACGACCCGTCCGATCTCGAATTCCAGCCGCGCGCCAACGGCAGCGTCATGGGCTTTCCCGCGCATGAGGGGCGGCCCGGCGCACTCGGCGAGGTTCATGCCCGGCCGCATCCGCTAATCGAAAAGCCACGCGTTCTGATGCAACTCGCCTTCATGACGGAGGGTGGCTCCGGCGTCGACCACGCGGTGCTTTCCGAACTGTCGCGGCGCCTCGGCATCGCCGCGCCCGACCGCCAGGCCCGCCACCATGCCATGAAATGGGGCAAGGGCTCGCTGCGCTGGGAGCGGCACACCGAATTCTCGACCTATTTGTGGGAAGGGCCGCTTTCCGAAAGCGGCAGGACGCAGGAGGACTCACCCTTCGGCAACGGGTTTTCGCCGCCGGGAACCTGCATCTCCGGCATCAGGCTCGAAATCCGCAAATGGACGCAAGCGAGCGAGCAACTGATAGCCGGTTTCGACCCGACCAGCCTGTGCTACTCGCTGGTCGAGCGCGGAAACGCCGCCATCGTCACCGATTTTCGCCAGGATGGCGATGGCCTGACGCGCATGCTGCTGCTCGATCGCGGTTTGACCCCGGCGCGCACCGGCGCGTTGTCGCAGCGGCTTATCGACATCGAAACCTATCGGACGCTGGCCATGCTCGGCCTGCCGCTGGCGTTGACCTTGTCCGGCCGCGCCCGCCGCATCGAGGACCGGCTGGCGCAGACCACGCTCGAGATGAAGGTCGCCGGGACTCGCGACAACCAGACCTTGCTGGCCGATCTGACCGAACTTGCGGCGGAGCTGGAGGCGGACGCGGCGTCGAGCCTTTACCGCTTCGGCGCCAGCCGTGCTTATGACGGCATCGTCGGCGAACGGCTGGAGGCGCTCGAGGAAGAGGCTGTGCCCGGCTATGACACATGGCGCGGGTTCCTGCAGCGCCGCGTGGCACCCGCAATGCGCACCTGCCGCTCGGTCGAGGAGCGGCAGGAAAATCTATCGCGAAAACTGACCCGCGCCACGACGCTGCTGCGCACCTGGGTTGATGTCGAGGTCGAGAAGCAGAACCGCGACCTGCTTGCCTCGATGAACAACCGCGCCCGCCTGCAACTGCGCCTGCAGCAGACCGTCGAGGGGCTCTCGGTCGCCGCCGTCTCCTATTATGTGGTCGGCCTTGTCGGCTATGTCGCCAAGGGCGCCTCGATCTTCGGCCATGCCTTCGCGCCGGAGATCGTTACCGCTGCTTCGGTGCCTGTCGCCATCCTGCTGGTCTGGTGGGGCGTACGCCGCGTGCGCCGGATGCATTCCGAGCCCGGCAAGCCGCCCGGCGAATAGATCTGCTCACCCTCCCCTTGTGGGGAGGGTCGGCTCATGATCGCAGCGAAGTGAAGATCGTGAGACGGGGTGGTGGTCCTCGTAGAGCGCCGCGCGGACCCCCACCCCGCTCGCTTCGTTCGCGCCCCTCCCCACAAGGGGAGGGTGAGACAGCGGCAGTTTGCCGCTGCGGAAGCTTGCCTCAGCCTTGATGCCGGATTCCCAACCACCACCGGATTTGCACCCAACCCACTTCACTGGTAAAAGATTTTGACCAGTCAAGCGAAGTGAGGCTGCTGATGTCCGGCCTGTCCATGCCGAAACCAGACGACGCCACGATGCGCCGGCGCGACGAGATCGTCGCCGACATGCGCATCATCGTGCCGGGTGAGGGCGTCGTCGACGCCGCCAATTCCATGCGCGCCTTCGAGAGCGACGGCCTGACCGCCTATCGGCAGCTGCCGCTGGTTGTCGTGCTGCCGCAAACCGTGGCGCAAGTTTCGCGCGTGCTGAAATACTGCAACGACCGCAACATCCGTGTCGTGCCACGCGGCTCCGGCACCTCGCTGTCGGGCGGCGCGCTGCCGCTCGAGGACGCGGTGCTTTTGGTAATGAGCCGCTTCAACCGTATCCTCGAGATCGATTTCCCCAATCGCGTCGTCGTTGCCCAGCCGGGCGTCACCAATCTCGGCATCACCACCGCCGTCGAGCAGGAGGGCTTTTACTACGCCCCCGATCCATCCTCCCAGATCGCCTGCTCGATCGGCGGCAATGTCGCGGAGAATTCCGGTGGCGTGCACTGCCTGAAATACGGCCTTACCGCCAACAATGTGCTCGGCATCGAGATGGTGCTGATGAATGGCGAGGTGGTGCGGCTGGGGGGCAGTCACCTTGATGCGGAAGGCTACGACCTGCTCGGCGTCATGACCGGCTCCGAAGGGCTGCTCGGCGTCGTCACCGAGGTTACCGTACGCATCCTGAAGAAGCCGGAGACGGCACGTGCACTGCTGATCGGCTTCCCGACCAGCGAGCAGGGCGGCCAGTGCGTTGCCGACATCATCGGCGCCGGCATCATTCCGGGCGGCATGGAGATGATGGACCGGCCGGCGATCCACGCCGCGGAAGATTTCGTCCATGCCGGCTATCCCCTCAATGTCGAGGCGCTGCTGATCGTCGAGCTCGACGGCCCCGGCGTCGAAGTCGATCATCTGATCGGGCTGGTCGAGGCGATCGCCTACAAGAACGGCTCGACCACCTGCCGCATATCGCAGTCCGAACAGGAGCGGCTGAGCTTCTGGGCCGGCCGCAAGGCGGCGTTTCCGGCCGTTGGCCGCATCTCGCCCGATTACTACTGCATGGACGGCACCATCCCGCGCAAGGAGCTGCCGCGCGTGCTCGCCGGCATGCGCGAGCTGTCGGAAAAATACGGTCTCGGCGTCGCCAATGTCTTTCATGCCGGCGACGGCAATCTGCATCCGCTGATCCTCTACGATGCCAACGTACCGGGCGAACTCGACAAGGCCGAAAGCTTCGGCGCCGACATATTGCGGCTCTGCGTCAAGGTCGGCGGCGTCTTGACCGGCGAACACGGTGTGGGTGTGGAAAAACGCGACCTGATGCCGGAAATGTTCACCCAGATCGATCTCGACCAGCAGATGCGGGTCAAATGCGCCTTCGATCCCAACCATCTGCTCAACCCGGGAAAAGTGTTCCCGCAGCTGCGGCGATGCGCCGAGCTTGGGCGGATGCACATTTCCGGCGGCAAACTGCCGTTCCCAGACATTCCGAGGTTTTGAGGGATATGTCGGCGCTTGAACACCCCCCTCTGTCCTGCCGGACATCTCCCCCGCTAGGGGGGAGATTGGATGTCGTTTTGGCTTTCGCCAATCACCAAGGTTTGAAAGGCGCGGTCGTGCGAGCTGCCAATCTCCCCCCTTGCGGGGGAGATGTCCGGCAGGACAGAGGGGGGTGTGAAGAAACGCGGCCGATGTGGCCTTCCCCGCTTCGCTGGGCGAGGAACAGGGGTCGCCCATGACCACCTTCACCCCGACCACCTCATCCGAAGTCCCCTCCACCGTCGCCTGGGCAGCGGCGGAAGGCTCGCCGCTGGAAATCCTCGGCCACGGCTCCAAGCGTGGGATCGGCCGGCCGCTGCAAACCGAACACACGCTCGACCTGTCGAGGCTCACCGGCGTCACGCTCTATGAACCGGCTGAACTGGTGCTGTCGGCAAAAGCCGGCACACCGCTGGCCGAGATCGAAAAGCTGCTGGCGGAAAACGGCCAGCAGCTTGCCTTCGAGCCGATGGACTACGGCCCACTGCTCGGCGGCGAAGCTGGCAAAGGCACAATCGGCGGCGTGCTCGCCGCGAACCTCTCCGGTCCGCGCCGGCTGAAGGCGGGCGCGGCGCGCGATCATATCCTGGGCATCAATGTGGTGTCCGGGCGCGGCGAGGCCTTCAAGTCGGGCGGTCGCGTGGTCAAGAACGTCACCGGCTATGACATGTCCAAGCTGATGGCCAACAGCTGGGGCACGCTGGCCGCCTTCACCGACGTCACCTTCAAGGTGCTGCCGGCCGCCGAGACCGAAGTTACGCTCGCCATCCGTGGCTTGCTCGACGATGCCGCTGCCGCCGCCATGGCCCTGGCGCTCGGTTCAAGCGCGGAAGTGTCGAGTGCCGCGCACCTGCCGGAGCGCATCGCTGCACGGGTCGCTGGCAGCGCGCTCGGCAGCGACGCTGCCACGCTGCTGCGTGTCGAGGGTTTTGGCCCGTCAGTCGCCTACCGCATCACCGCGCTGAAAACGCTGCTCGGCAAGGCCGGGCCGCTGCAGGAGATTGCCGGTGAGGCTTCACGGCTGATCTGGCGCGATGTGCGCGATTGCAGGCCTTTCGCCGACAACGGCGAGAAACCGGTCTGGCGCGTGTCGATGACGCCGGGCGAGGGCCACCAGATGGTCCTGACGCTGCGCATGCAGGCCGCCGTCAGCGCCTTCTATGACTGGCAGGGCGGGCTGGTGTGGCTGCGCATGGAAGAGGGCGATCCGGAAGCTGCTTTGCTGCGCGGGCTGTTGAGGAAACATGGCGGCGGCCATGCGACGCTGGTGCGTGCCGCACCTTCGCATCGTGCTGCTGTGCCGGTGTTCGAGCCGCAGCCGCCGGCGCTTGCCGCACTAGCGGCGCGCCTGAAACAGGAATTCGACCCGAAGAATATCCTCAATCCCGGCCGAATGGCCTAGGACATCAGCGATGCAGACCAATTTTTCGCTTGCCCAGCTTGCCGATCCGCATGTCGCGGAATCGGAAAAGATCCTGCGCAAATGCGTGCATTGCGGCTTCTGCACCGCTACCTGCCCGACCTATGTGACGCTTGGCAACGAGCTCGATTCACCGCGCGGGCGCATCTACCTGATCAAGGACATGCTGGAGAACGGCCGTCCGGCCGACAAGGAGATCGTCACCCACATCGATCGCTGCCTGTCGTGCCTTGCCTGCATGACCACCTGCCCGTCGGGCGTCAACTACATGCATCTGGTCGACCATGCCCGCGCCCATATCCAGGAGACCTACAAGCGGCCGCTGCTCGACCGCCTGACCCGCGCCATGCTGGCCTTCGTGCTGCCCTATCCCCAGCGTTTTCGCGCGGCGCTCAAGCTGGCGAAGTTGGGCAAGCCGTTCATAGGCTTGTTCGACAAGGTTCCGGCGCTGAAGCCGCTCAGTGCGATGCTCAAGCTCGCGCCGGCCTCGATCCCGACAGCATCGCCAAGCGCTTCACCTGGCATCCATGCCGGGCAGGGGAGCAAAAGAGGCCGCCTCGCCATCCTCACCGGCTGCGCGCAGTCGGTGCTCGATCCCGCCATCAACGAGGCGACGATTTCGCTGCTGACTCGGCTCGGCGTCGAGGTCGTGGTGCCACCGGGCGAAGGCTGCTGCGGCGCGCTGGTGCATCATATGGGGCGCGAGCAGGCCGCGCTTGCCTCTGCGAGGCAGAATGTCGATGCCTGGACGCGCGCCATCGAACAAGGCGGGCTCGATGCCATCGTCATCACTGCCTCCGGCTGCGGCACGACGATTAAGGACTACGGCTTCATGCTGCGGCTCGACCAGGTCTATGCCGACAAGGCGGCGCGCGTTTCGGCGCTGGCCAAGGACATTACCGAATATCTCTCGACCTTCGACCTGCCTGAACCGGTGCGCAAGCCGGGCACGGTCGTCGCCTATCACTCGGCCTGTTCGATGCAGCACGGCCAGAAGATCACCCGCCAGCCGAAGGAACTGCTCGCCAAGGCCGGCTTCATCGTGCGCGAGCCGCGCGAAGGGCATTTGTGCTGCGGTTCGGCCGGCACCTACAACATCCTGCAGTCCGAAATCTCGGCCAAACTGCGCGACCGCAAGGTGAAAAACATCGAGGCGACGGGGGCTTCGATCGTCGCCACAGGCAATATCGGCTGCATCACGCAGATCGCTTCGGCGGCGAAGATGCCGGTGGTGCACACGATAAAACTGCTCGACTGGGCCTATGGTGGGCCGATGCCGGAAGGCGTTTGGGGAGAGAACCTCATCGCCGCGGAGTAGGGCGCCGCGCTTACTCCGCCGCGAGCCTGTCCGCCGTACCGTAGGTCGCCTCATAAAGCGCACGCTGGCGGCTGAGCGCCACCATGGTGTTGCGCAGCAGGATGGCGACCGTAATCGGGCCGACGCCGCCCGGCACCGGGGTGATCCAGGAGGCGACCTCGCGCACGCTTTCGGTGTCGACGTCGCCGACGATGCGGCTTGAGCCGTCGGGGCCGATTTCGGAATTGATGCCGATGTCGATGACGGCCGCACCCGGCTTGACCATGTCGGCCTTGATCAGCCGCGGCTTGCCAACGGCGACGAACAGCGCATCGGCACGTCGCGCATGGGCGGCGACCGACCGCGTCATGTGGTGGCACACGGTAACCGTCGCGCCTTCGCTCATCAACAGGAAGGCGATCGGCTTGCCGACGATTTCCGAATGGCCGACGATGACGACTTCCAGTCCCTTGAGGTCGAGGCCGGTTTCCTTGAGCAGTTCGACCGAGGCCGCCGCCGTGCAAGGCGCGAGATCGAGCTGGTTGTAGACGATGTTGCCGATCGAGGCCGGATGCATGCCTTCGACATCCTTGAGCGGATGCACCGCCGCCTGCAGCGTCCTGATAGGGATATGCACTGGGACCGGCCGCTGGATGATGATGCCGGTAACGCGCGGATCGGCGTTCAGGCCGTGAATGGCCGCTTCCAACTCGCCTGCCGTGATGGTGGCGGGAAAGCGCCGTTCCTCGAAATCGATGCCGGCGAGCTCAGCCTTGGCGCGCTGGTTGCGCACATAAACATCCACCGCATCGGTGTCGCCGACGGTGATCGAGATCAGCTTGGGGGGAAAGCCCTCGGCTTTGGCGATCGCGGCGTCCTCGCGAACGGCGGCGATGATGCGCTGGGCGACCGGGCCGCCCTTGAGATAACGGCTGTCTTCGGACAGGGGCATGGGTGAACTCTTTTGTGGAACTAGCCACCGAGATAGCAAAAGAATGCGGCAAAGGGCAGCATGAAAGCGAACCGCTATGCCCGTTGCGCGACGCGTGGGTGACCTTCTGCCCTCGATTTCTGCTCAAAAACGGAAAGGGCAGCGCGGTTTCCCGTGCTGCCCTTCCTGACCGGCCGCATCCCCATACGGCCCGTCCCCCGTTGTCCCTAAACTGGCCTCGAAAAGCGGACTGCTTTGCCGGCCAGGTGATTCGCAGGACCTACTATATCACCTCGACCGTGGTTCCGACATTGACCCGTTCATAGAGGTCGACGACGTCCTCGTTGCGCATGCGGATGCAGCCCGATGACACCGCACCGCCGATCGTCCACGGCTGGTTGGTGCCGTGGATGCGGTACTCGGTCGTGCCGAGGTAGAGTGCGCGGGCGCCAAGCGGGTTCTCCGTGCCGCCGGCAAGATAGGTCGGCAAATAGCGGCCCTTGGCGGCTTCACGCTTGATCATCTGCGCCGGCGGGCGCCAGTCCGGCCATTCGCGCTTGTTGGTGATCTTGTGCGTACCCGACCATTCGAAGCCCGGCTTGCCGGTGCCGACGCCATAGCGCCTTGCCTTGCCGTTCTTCTCGACCAGGAAGAGGAAATTCTGCGTGGTGTCGATGACGATCGTGCCCGGCTTCTGGCCTCCGTCATAGTCGACTTCCTGGGGCAGGTAGATCGGGTTGATCTGAGGACGCGCGACCATGCGCTTGGCCGGCGGCTGCACCGCCGCCGTCTGCACCCGGTCGGGCTGCGCCAGGCGCAGGCGCCGCTGTTGCTGGACGACCTGGCGGTTCTGGCGCACGATACCGGGCGCATGGCCAAGCTGCAGCACCCAGGGTGCCGAAAGGTCGGGGCTCACCATCACCGGCGGCCTGTCGGCATAGCGGTCGCCGGCGGTTGAGGGTGTGACGCCGGCGGCAAACACAGCCACGGCGCCGAGCACGGGAAACAGAACTGTCTTCATCGTAACGCACCTTGATCGTCTGATACAAAACGGGTGGAAACGTCCTCCCGGTTCGGCGATCATTGGCGCGCAAGCAGCAACCGAAACATGAATCGGAATGCGTAAAATGCAGAACTGTCGGTAAACCTTTTGGTGTGGTTACCGCCGGGTTCAGGAATCTGGTAAAGCCGCAGTAAACGCCGCGCAAAAGCGCGTTAACGAACGGATTTTGGCTTATGGACAAGGAAAACACCGGCCTGCTCGCCGGTCCTGATGGTGTCGCGCGCTGCTTCTGGCACGGCAATCTGCCCGACTATCTGCACTACCATGATCATGAATGGGGCCGGCCTGTGGCCGACGACCGCAGGCTGTTCGAAAAGATCTGCCTCGAAGGCTTTCAGTCGGGCCTGTCGTGGCTGACCATTCTGCGCAAGCGGGAGAATTTTCGCGAAGCCTTCGCCAATTTCGAGTTCGACAAGGTCGCCGCCTTCACCGACAAGGATGTCGAACGCCTGCTCGGCAATGCCGGCATCATCCGCCATCGCGGCAAGATCGTCTCGACCATCAACAACGCCAAGCGCGCCCGCGAGATGGCCGACGAGTTCGGCTCGCTGGCCGCCTGGTTCTGGAAGTTCGAACCCGGCAAGGAGGAGCGGCCGCAGATCGTCGATCTCGCCCATCTGCGCGCCAACCCGACCACGGCGGTCTCGGTGCGGATTTCGAAGGAGTTGAAGAAACGCGGCTGGAGCTTCGTGGGGCCGACCACTGTCTACGCCTTCATGCAGGCGATGGGCCTGGTCAACGACCATCTCGAGGGCTGCATCTGCCGCAAAGAGGTCGAGAAGCAGCGGAAGGCGTTCAAAAGGCCGAAGTAGCCCCTCTACTTCCGGTAAAGCGAGTAATTTCAGGTGCCGTTGGCGCTGGCCAGCACCAGGCCGGCGACGATCGCCACCACCGTGGCCACGGTCGGATAGATCACCAGCAGGCCGGTCATCAACGCGTCGCGCATGGATGGACCCTTGCCGGTGTCGGCCGGGACTTCGAACGGGCCGGCAGCCTGGCTGACCATTTTCGGAGCGTCGATGTCGGCCGGGCGCAAACGTGCGGGCAATTCGCCGGCATCGCTGCCGATGGCATGGAATCTTGCTGTGCTGGTCATCGCCGCGAACCCCCCATTTCGGCGCGTTTATCTCTTGCGATTGTGTCGGCACAATGCCGCGCTGGTGTCGGCATTGTTTCATTTTTGGCGCGGTTTTGTTTCACGGAGGTTCGAGCGGGGTGCTGGGTGCCGACCCTTGCCGCTCCCGGCTGCATCAGTTAGGAAACGCGCGCTGCCGAATAGGAAATTTCCTATCCCGCAACGCCACGAAACACCGGATGCTCACTCATGGCCGACAAATCGGAAAAGACGAAAGCGCGACTGCCGCGCGGTTTTGCCGACCGCAGCGCCGAGGACATCCGCGCCGTCGAGAAGATGATGGCGACGATCCGCTCGGTCTATGAGCTTTACGGTTTCGAACCGGCAGACCAGCCGCTGATCGAATACACCGACGCGCTCGGAAAATTCCTGCCCGACCAGGACCGGCCGAACGAAGGCGTGTTCTCCTTCCAGGATGACGACGACCAGTGGCTGTCGCTGCGCTATGATTTGACGGCGCCGACGGCCCGTTACGTCGCCGAGAATTATGAGCGGCTGCCCAAACCCTACCGCAGCTATCGCTCCGGCTGGGTGTTCCGCAACGAGAAGCCAGGCCCCGGCCGCTTCCGCCAGTTCATGCAGTTCGACGCCGACACGATCGGCACGCCGGGCGTGGCCGCCGACGCCGAAATGGCGATGATGATGGCCGACGTGATGGAAGCGCTCGGCATCAAGCGCGGCGACTACGTCATTCGCGTCAACAACCGCAAGGTTCTGGATGGCGTGCTGGAGGCGATCGGGCTTGGCGGCGAGGAGAATGCCGGACGAAGGCTGACGGTGCTGCGCGCGATCGACAAACTGGACAAGCTCGGGCCGGAAGGCGTGAAGCTTTTGCTTGGCCCGGGCCGCTGGGACGGCGGCAAGGAGGGCGAGGGCGACTTCGCCAAGGGCGCCGGGTTGAACAACGGGCAGGCCGAGGCGGTTCTTCTCGCGACTGCGAGGACTATACAGACCGGCCAGGATTCCATGGTCAGTTCGAATGCCATCTACCAGGAAGGCGTCGGCGAACTCGCCACGATTGAAGCGCTGGTCAGGGCGGCAGGATATGGCGAGGACCGCATTGCCATGGACCGCTCGGTCGTGCGCGGCCTCGAATACTATACCGGCCCCGTTTTTGAGGCCGAGCTGCTGGCCGAAATCCCCAACGAGGACGGCCAGATCGTACGCTTCGGCTCCGTCGGTGGTGGCGGGCGCTATGATGGCCTCGTCTCGCGCTTTCGTGGCGAGCCGGTGCCGGCAACCGGTTTTTCCATCGGCGTCTCCAGGCTGATGACCGCGCTGAAGAACCTCGGCAAGCTCGATGCCTCGGACGTGATCGCACCTGTCGTCGTGCTGGTGATGGACAAGGACACCGACAGCCTCGGCCGCTACCAGAAGATGGTGGCGGAGCTGCGCGCCGCCGGCATCCGTTCCGAAATGTATCTCGGCGGCGCCGGCATGAAGGCGCAGCTCAAATATGCCGACCGCCGCGGCTGCCCGGTCGCCATCATCCAGGGTGGCGACGAGCGCGCCAAGGGCGAGCTGCAGATCAAGGATCTGATCGAAGGCGCGCGCATGTCGGCCGAAATCACAGACAACGCCGAATGGCGCGCCGCCCGCCCGGCGCAGGTGACGGTGGCGGAAAGCGAGCTGGTTGGTGAGGTGAAGAAGATATTGGCGGCGCAGGCCGCTGATCGCGCGAAAGGTGGCGCTTGAATACCCCCCTCTGGCCTGCCGGCCATCTCCCCCGCAAGGGGGGAGATTGGATGCCGCCGAGGCTTTCGCCAATCTCCGGTGTTGAAGATGGCGCGCCAAGCTCGAAGCTGCCAATCTCCCCCCTTGCGGGGGAGATGGCCGGCAGGCCAGAGGGGGGTGCCTCGCGCCCATCCGATCGATGACCTCCCGCTACCCCGCAATATCAACCGACATCACCAACCTCTTCGCCACCTGCAACACGCATGCGGTCGAGGTCGCCATACTGCAGCCGGCCGACCCGTTCCTCGACATGGCCGGCGAAGATCTGCGCCGCCGGATTTTCCTTACCGAAAGCGAAACCGGGCAGACATTGTGCCTGCGGCCGGAATTCACCATTCCGGTCTGCCTCGACCACATAAGCTCGCAGGCCGGCACGCCGCGCCGTTATTCCTATCTGGGCGAGGTGTTTCGCCAGCGCCGCGAAGGCGGCAACGAGTTCTTCCAGGCCGGCATCGAGGATCTCGGCGACCGCGATACCGCTGGAGCCGATGCCCGCTCGGTGGCCGATGCGCATGCGCTGCTGTCGCTGGTGCTGCCCGGCCAGGCATTGGCGATCACGCTCGGCGACCAGACTATTTTCGAGGCGGTTCTGGCTGCCCTTGGCCTGCCGCGCGGCTGGCGCATGCGCCTTGCCCGTGCGTTCGGCTCGGCGCCGATGCTTGAGGCGGCTCTCGCCGATCTCGCCAACCCGCCGCGCAACGGCCAGCTCTCCGGGCCGGTCGCGGCCCTTGTGCTAGACGGTGATCTGGACGGTCTTTCCGCCCATATCGCCAGCGGCATGGAAGAGGCGGGCCTGTCGGCGTCCGCCGGACGCGCGCCGTCCGACATTGCCCGGCGGCTGATCGAGAAAGCCGAATTGCGCAGCGTTCGGTTGTCGAGCGAGGCCTTTTCCGCGCTGAAGGATTTTCTGGCGATCGACGTTCCGCTTGATGGCGCAACCCAGGCGCTGGAGTCCTTCGCCACCGGCGCCGGTCTGTCGCTCGATGTCGCGCTGGAAAAGTTCGCTGCCCGCGCCAAGGCGATCGAAGCGCATGGCTTGCCGGCCGATAAAGTCCGCTACGACGCCGCCTTCGGCCGCCCGCTCGATTACTACACCGGCCTGGTTTTCGAAATCGCGGCCGACAATGGCGACCGGCCGCTGGTCGGCGGCGGCCGCTATGACCGGCTGCTGACCCTGCTTGGCGCGAAGACGCCTATCCCCGGCGTAGGCTTTTCGGTCTGGCTCGACCGCATCGAGGCATTGCGGGAGACGGCGCCATGATCACGCTGGCGATCCCGTCGAAAGGCCGCCTGAAAGAGCAGGCGCTGCAAATACTGGCCAAAGCCGGCCTCGCCGTCAGCCTGCCCGGTGACGAGCGCAAATACCACGCCCGCGTCGAGGGTCTGGATGATGTCGAAGTGGTGTTCCTGTCGGCTTCCGAAATATCAGGCGAGATCGGCCAGGGCGCCGTCGATCTGGGCATCACCGGCGAGGATTTGGTGCGTGAAAACCTCGCCGACTGGGAGGCGCGCGCCGAAATCGTCGCCCGTCTCGGCTTCGGCAATGCCGATGTCGTGGTGGCTGTGCCGGATATCTGGCTCGATGTCGACACCATGGCCGATCTCGACGACGTCGCCGCCGATTTTCGCCAGCGCCATGGCCGGCGGCTGCGCATCGCCACCAAATACTGGCGGCTGACCCAGCAATTCTTCTCGCAGAAGCACGGCATCCAGGTTTATCGTATCGTCGAGAGCCTAGGGGCTACCGAAGGCGCGCCGGCGGCCGGTCTGGCCGATGTCATCGTCGACATCACAACCACCGGCTCGACGCTGCGCGCCAATCATCTCAAGGTGCTGGGCGATGGCCTCGTCCTGCGCTCGCAGGCCTGTCTGGTAGCGTCGAAGAAGACACGGGCGGCGGCGGATGAGGCGCTCTTGCGCGACATTGCCGCGAAGATGGCGGCTGCGGCCGGATAGCGGCGGGCCTTCGCCCGCTGCCCTCAGGGCTCCGAACCCAGCTTCAAAACCTTACGGCGGGCCGTCCTGCGGTGTCGGTAACTTTGCGCCGGGGTTTTTCCTGTATAGGAATTATTTCCTTGATCGATGCAGTCAGCTATGGTACATTTTTGCCTATGGTGCTGATTTGCGCCAGTGACCCGCCGCCCAGGCGGGTTTTTGCGTTTTGATGTTCGTCAACCAACGAAGGCCCCGAAGCGTCGTGGACCGTATCGTTGCCCGGCCCCGACCATCGGCGGGATTTTCACCACCCCCTCGGGCTGATAGGCTCGGCCAGTCCCGGGAGGAGAGAGCGATGCCGGTCAATCTCGACGAGCTGAAGAATGCCAGCAATCTTCGCGGACGCGGCGCGCGTGCTGGCGGTGTCTTCGTCGCACCCGTCGACAACAGGGCGCATGTCTCTGGCGAACGCAGCGTGCCGCTGCTCGACAAGACCATCCCCGCGCTGTTTTCCGACACCGTCAGCAAATACGGCACGCTCGACGCCGCCGTTTTCGTCGATCAGGACAAGCGCTTCACCTGGAGCGAACTTTCGGACACAGTGGATGCGCTGGCCGCCGGCTTCCTGGCACTGGGCTTGGCAAAGGGCGATCGCGTCGGCATCTGGTCGCCCAACCGCTGGGAATGGCTGGTGACGCAGTTCGCCACCGCCCGCATCGGCCTGATCCTAGTCAACATCAACCCCGCCTATCGGTTGACCGAGCTCGACTATGCGCTGAACAAGGTCGGCTGCAAGGCGCTGGTCACCGCTGCCAAGTTCAAGACGTCAGACTATCTCGGCATGATCGAGACGCTGGCACCCGAGATCGCCAAGGCCACACCGGGCAAGCTCAAGGCACAGAAACTGCCGGCGCTGAAGATCGTCATCCGCATGGGCGACGAGAATTCGCCCGGCATGTTCAATTTCGGCGACGTGCTGGCCATGGCCGGGCGTGACGAGCATGACAGCCTCGACCGCATCTCGGAGAAGCTGAAGCCGGGCGAGGCCATCAACATCCAGTTCACCTCAGGCACCACGGGAGCCCCCAAGGGCGCGACGCTGACCCACAGCAACATCGTCAACAACGGCAATTTCGTCACTTCGGCGATCAAGCTGACCGTCGACGACCGGCTGTGCATTCCGGTGCCGCTCTACCACTGCTTCGGCATGTCGATGGGCACGATGGGTTGCGTCTCGAAAGGCGCGACCATGGTTTTCCCAGGAGAAGGGTTCGACGCCGGCGCCACACTGAAGGCGGTGGCTCAGGAACGCTGCACCGGGCTTTATGGCGTGCCGACCATGTTCGTCGCCCTGCTGGATCATCCGGATTTTTCCGCCTTCGATCTCTCCAGCCTGCGCACCGGCATCATGGCCGGCTCGCCATGCCCGATCGAAGTGATGAAGAAGGTGGTGTCGCTGATGCATATGGAACAGGTGACCATCGCCTACGGCATGACCGAGACCAGCCCGGTCTCGTTCCAGAGCGGCGTCGACGATCCCTTGGAAAAGCGCGTCTCGACCGTCGGGCGCATCCACCCCCATGTCGAGGTCAAGGCGGTCGATGCCGATGGCGCTACCGTTGCGGTCGGCGTACCGGGTGAGCTTTGCACGCGCGGATATTCGGTGATGAAGGGTTACTGGGACGACGAAGACAAGACCCGCGAGGCGATCGACAGCGACGGCTGGATGCACACCGGCGACCTCGCCACCATCGATGCCGAGGGTTATTGCAACATCGTCGGCCGGGTCAAGGATATGGTCATCCGCGGTGGCGAGAACGTCTATCCCAGGGAGGTCGAGGAATTCCTCTACCGCCATCCAAAGGTCAAGGAGGTGCAGGTGTTCGGCATTCCCGACGCCAAATATGGCGAGGAGCTGTGCGCCTGGATCGTGCTCAAGCCCGGCCAGATCGCCACCGAGCAGGAGGTCAAGAATTTCTGCGCCGGCCAGATCGCCCATTACAAGATCCCCCGCCACATACGCTTCCGCACCGAATTGCCGATGACGGTGACCGGCAAGCCGCAGAAGTTCTTGATGCGCGAGGCGATGGTGGAGGAACTGGGGCTGGTGGCGCAGAAGACGGCGTGAGCGAAGGCGGCGCTTCGGTTTGTCCGGCGCGCTGGGTGCGGTCAGGTCGCGATCCTGCTGCATCATTTGGAGCGCGTTGTTTGTGAGGGGGCGAACGCCGGCCGTCGGGCCTGCCGGATGTTTTCCAAGGCGCTCCACACTCCGCATGGGTTTTCCGCAAGGTTCGCAGAAGCGCATAGGGGCTTGAATGGGTGGTTTCAAACGATCGGTGGTTTCTTATGCGATGCCCTTGGCCGCCTTGGTGATGGCTGTTGCAGCCAGGGCAGGCGGGCTGTCGGCGGACGAAGGTTCGCTGAGCGCCAGGATACTCGTCGGAGCGCTTTCGAGTGCGATTATGTTCACCACCATTTTCGTGGTGCTCGACCACGCCGAGGCGGTGGCCCGGCGTGTAGGAGAGCCCTATGGCACATTGGTGCTGACTTTTGCCGTGACGGCAATCGAGGTGTCGATCATCGTTTCCATGATGCTGCATGGAGAGAACAACCCTACGCTTGCACGTGAGTCCGTCTTCTCAACGGTGATGATTGCATCTACCGGCGTCGTCGGCACGTGTCTTGCGCTCGGCGGCTGGCGTCATCGCAAGCAGGCAATTGTTCGACAAGGGACCAGCGCATATTTGGCGGTTCTGATCGCACTGACCATCATGACGCTTATTCTGCCGACCTACACACAAGCTACGGGGCCGGGCACATTTTCAGCAGCTCAACTTGGCTTTGTGAGCGTGCTTTCGGTGCTGCTTTATGCAAGTTTTGTGTTCGCGCAGACTGTCCGCCACCGAGAAGACTTTGTCGAAGGGCAGGCCCACGGCGTTTCGCTGCGGACTGCCCCTCACGAAAGCGTCTTTGCCGGCACATTGCTGCTCTTGATCGGGCTGATCGGCATTGTCATGCTCGCCGAGCAGGTCGCCGCAAGTGTTGAAAACACGCTCGTTGCCTATCAGGTGACACAGGCTGACAGCATTGTGGGGGCATTGATCGCCGGGCTGGTTTTGATGCCAGAGGCCATTTCGGCGGTTCGCGCTTCACTCAACAATGAACTGCAACGCGGCTTGAATGTCGCGATGGGTTCCGCTTGCGCCACAATTGGTTTGACAATACCGGCGGTCGCAGCCGCCAGCCTGCTGACGGGAAGAGGGTTAACCCTGGGGCTGCCGGCTGCTGATGCGGTCCTTTTGGTCTTGGCGCTTTTCATATGCAATGTAAGCTTCAGCACCGAAAGAACGACGTTCTTGACCGGAATGGTCCATCTTGTAGTATTTTTTACTTATGTATTTCTGATATTTATACCATGAGAGCTTTGGCGCAAACGAAGCGCCAAGGGGGCGGTGTCCTTCGTTACCTCACGCCGTGGATTTGAGGTGGTCGATGAAGGCGCGCAGCTTCGGCAGGATCTGGCGCTTGCCGGAATGGTAGAGGAAGACGCCCGGCGTCGTGGCGGCGATGGTGTCTAGGACCGGCTCGAGTTTTCCCTGGCCTATCGGACCTTCGGCGACGGGTCGGGGGATCTGCGCCAGCCCGATGCCCTGCATCGCGGCCCCGAGCAGCGTCGGATAGTCGTGCGCGATCAGCGGGCCTGAGACCATCGCCTCGATCTCGCCGTTGCCGTCGACGAAAGACCAGGGCGCGATGGCGCCGTTCGAACGGCGCAAGCGCAGGCAGGCGTGGTGGCGCAAGTCGTCGACGTGCTCGGGGTAGCCATGGTGCTCGAGATAGTCCGGACTGCCGACGACCACGAACGGGAACGACGGCGTCAGCCGCACCGCAACCATGTCGGGCGCGATGAACTGGCCGAGGCGGATGCCGGCATCGAACCCGCCGGTCGCAAGATCGACCATCTCGTCACTCGCGGCGATCTCCAGCTCGATCTCCGGATAGGTTCGGCAGAACGACGCGATCATCGGCTCCAGGATCAACGGCACGACGGCGCGGGGCACAGACAGGCGTAGCAGCCCGGTTGGCCGTTGGCCGACATCGCGCGCGGCCTCGCCTGCCGCGACGAGCTCCTCGAAGGCAGGTCCGGCACGATCGAGGAACCGCTGGCCAGCCTCTGTCAAACCGACGCTTCGCGTCGTGCGCACGAACAGCGCCGCACCCGTGCGGGCTTCCAGCGTGCGCACCGCCTGGCTCACGGCGGACGGCGTAACGCCGAGATCGGCGGCGGCACGGCGAAAGTTGCGGCGCCTGGCAACCGCCAGGAAGGTCTCGACCCCCTCCAGCGCACCGTGCCGGACTGTGTAGTTCTGCTTCATAGGTTGTTGTGATTACACCGGGTAGTCGAATTATGGAAGCAGGCTTAGAGGTAACCGACTGAAGCTGGGGCCGCGTGAACCGGCTGCTGACAGGAGGCCAAATGTCCACGGAAATGGTGTTCCAGACCCATCTCGTTCTAGGCTACGTCGCGTGGCCGCTCTGCTTCGGCGCATACGGCCTCCCATGGCTGAGCTCGCTGGACCGGGTCGCGGCGCAACGTGCCATCGCCACCCTGCACAGCTTCCGTTTCTTCGGGCTCGTCTTCATCCTGCCGGGCGTCGTAAGCCCCGATCTGCCGGCCGGTTTCGCCGTGTTCGCCGCCTACGGCGACTTCGCAACAGGGGTACTGGCCATGCTGGCGCTGCTCACGGTGAGGCTACCCCGGCTCTTCTGGCCGTTGATCGTCGCCTTCAACATCGTCGGGACGGTCGAGCTCGTCGTCGATTATTACCACGCCATTCAGGTCGGCCTCCCTGCACATGCGGGGCAACTGGGCGCCGCCTACGCGATCCCGATCATCTATGTACCGCTGCTGATGATCACGCACATCGCCGCATTCTATTTTCTGCTACGCCCTCGAAGGTCCGGATCCTAACGACGACCGCCCCGGCTGTGCTTTGACGGCAAGAGTATCGCCCAAAGAAAAAGGCGCGGGCTTGGCCCGCGCCTTTGTTCTGTCCAGGCTTTCGAAGCTCAGTCCTTCTCGAAGATGCGCGCCTTCGCAACCACGCCGGCGATGGCGCCGCCGATCAGCGGTGCAACGATGAACAGCCAGAGCTGGCCGATCGCGGCAGTTCCCGAAAACAGCGCCGGGCCGATCGAGCGGGCCGGGTTGAGCGACGTGCCGGTCACCGGGATGATGGCGAAGTGCAATCCTGCCAGCGTCAGGCCGATGACCAGTCCGGCGAACGCGGTCGAGTGCTTTTCAGCCGTGACGCCAAGGATCACGGTGACGAAGGTGAAGGTGCCGATCACTTCCCACAGAAATGCCGAGCTGACGCCCCATTTCGTCACATCCCAGCCATTGGCGCCGAAGCCGGTCGTGTGTCCGCCAACCTGGCCGGAAACGATGATCCACAACGCCAGCGAAGCAAGGACGCCGCCGATGACCTGCGCGATCCAGTAGGGGATGACGTCCTTGGCCGGCAGCCGGCCGGCAAGGAAGACGCCGAGCGTCACCGCCGGATTGAGATGCGCGCCCGAAATCGGGCCGATCGCATAGGCCGCCGCGATGAGGCCGATGCCGAACGCCAGACCGATGCCTTCCTGGCCGAGCGGCAGCGCGCCACCGAAGCCGCCCGTCACCACAGAAGCCGTACCGATGAACACCAATAGAAATGTGCCTAGAACTTCCGCCAGATAAGTCTTCATTGCCCTCTCCTCGTGTCGATCCGCCGGTCCACCTTTTGCGCGCCGCGAATCACAACCGGAAGAGTATTCGCAACCAGAAAAGTTGGAAAGCAGAGCGGTTGTGCAGGCCGACCTGCTTGTGCGCGCCGGTTGCGCGCTCTAGAGCAGGGCCGGAATAATTTTCTGCGTGACGGAACAAGACCATGCGATTGGGCGGACGGCTGGCTGCGGCCATCGAAGTGCTGGAAGACATCGGCCGGCGCCACCGGCCGGTGGCGGACGCGCTGAAGGATTGGGGCCTGTCGCATCGCTTCGCCGGCGGCGGCGACCGTGCGGCGATCGGCAACATCGTCTATGACGCCTTGCGCCACAAGCGTTCCGCCGGCTGGCTGCTGGGGCAGGACACGCCGCGCGCCATCGGCTTCGGCGCGCTGCTGCTCGAATGGGGCCAGACGGCACAATCGCTCAACGAGGCGCTTGATGGCGACAAGTTCGGACCGCCGCTGCTGACCGCCGCCGAGCTTCAGGCCATCGCCGACCATCGGCTCGCCGACGCGCCGGACGCGGTGCGGGCGGATGTTCCCGACTGGTGCGCGCCGCTTTTCGAGCGAGCCTTTGGCTCGACCTGGGCCGACGAGGGCGCGGCGCTGGCAACGCGCCCGCCGCTCGACCTCAGGGTCAACACCTTGCAGGCCAATCGCGACAAGGTGCTGGCCGAACTGACGGGAACTGGCGCGAAACCCTCGGCAATCGCGCCACACGGCATCCGCATCCCGCCGATCGACGGCGACGGCCGGCACCCGAACGTGCAGGCCGAGCCGGCTTTCCAGAAGGGCTGGTTCGAGGTCCAGGACGAAGGCTCGCAGATCGCGGCCGCCCTTGCCGGGGCCGAAGCCGGCATGCAGGTGCTGGATTTCTGCGCCGGCGCCGGCGGCAAGACGCTGGCACTGTCGGCTTCGATGGAAAATCGTGGCCAGATATTTGCCCACGATGCCGAAAAGGCGCGACTGGCGCCGATCTTCGACCGCATCCGCCGCTCTGAAAACCGCAATGTCCAGATCGTCACCAAGCCGGCCGAACTCGCCCCGCTCGGCAACCACATGGACATCGTGCTGGTCGACGCCCCCTGCACCGGCAGCGGCACCTGGCGGCGCCGTCCCGATGCCAAGTGGCGGCTGACGCAAAGGCAGCTCGATGCCCGCAAGGGCGAGCAGTCGGCGATCCTCGATGCGGCCAAAGCCTATGTCAAACCGGGCGGCCTGCTGGTCTACGTCACCTGCTCGGTGTTTGATGAGGAAAACGGTGAGCAGATCGCGGCCTTTCGGGACCGTAACAGCGGTTATGTTCCCGTCGACCACCGCCAGCTCTGGGACAGCCGTTTTCCCGGCCATGAGGCAGCCGCACGCATCGGCGCCAAAGGCGACATCTCGCTGTCGCCGGCGCTCAGCGGCACCGATGGGTTTTATCTCTGTGCGTTACGCAGATCGGCCTGAATCCAATTCCTGACGGATGCGCCGGCCGGCAGGCCATGTCGATTGTGCAGTGCAGCAAAAGCATTTGCCTGCCGTCCATGCCTCTGCAATAAGCTTGTCCGCGTAAAGGAAGGCAGCGGCAATGGCAGCAAAGATCGTACCCGCCCCGGACTATGAGGATCGCGTCAGGACCTCCTTCGCGCGCCAGAAGGCGATGGCCACGATCGGCGCCGAACTGACGCTGGTGACCCCCGGCATCATCGAGATCGAGATGCCCTATTCGGCGGCACTCACCCAGCAGCATGGCTTTCTCCATGCCGGCGTCATTTCGACGGCGCTGGACTCGGCCTGCGGCTATGCCGCCTTTTCGCTGATGCCGGAAAATTCCGGCGTGCTGACCATCGAGTTCAAGGTCAACCTTCTGGCGCCGGGCAGGGGCGAGCGCTTCCTGTTCCGCGGCTCGGTGACCAAGCCAGGCCGCACCATCATCGTCGCCGACGGCCAAGCCTACGCCTTCGCCGCCGACGGCGAGGCCAAGCTGATCGCCACCATGACCGGCACCATGATGACCGTGGTCGGGCGTGATGGCATAGAAGGGTGAGTGGCCGGTTCGCCGCAGGCGAATCCATCGTGCCGGTGGCACGATGGAAGGCCACGAACGCCGGGAGCTGCCGGAGGCAGCGGGTCCCGGCGAGCGGCGGTGCAGATAAGCAGATGATCCGGCGGAGAGGAGCAAATCATCATGACCGGTAAAGTGTCGCGCCTGTCGGGCAAGGACGTCCTCTTCGTCATGGCGGCGCAAGCCGAATACGGCCCGCACCTCAAGCAGCTGTTCACGCCATTGATGACCGGTGTCGGTCCGGTCGAGGCCGGCGTCAGGCTGGGTGCGGAACTCTCCTGGCTGAAATCGCAAAAAGCACTGCCGGATCTCGTTGTTTCGCTCGGCTCAGCCGGCAGTCGGACGCTGGAGCAGACGGAGATCTACCAGGCGGTTTCGGTCAGCTACCGTGACATCGACGCTTCGCCGCTCGGCTTCGAAAAGGGTGCGACACCCTTCCTCGACCTGCCGGTAACCGTGCCATTGCCCTTCAAGATACCGGAGATCAGGCAGGCGACCCTGTCGACCGGCGCAGCGATCATCACCGGCGCGGCCTATGATGCTGTTAGCGCCGACATGGTCGACATGGAGACCTTCGCCTGCCTGCGCGCCTGCCAACTGTTCGACATTCCGCTGATCGGTCTGCGCGGCATTTCCGACGGGGCGGCGGATCTGCGGCATGTCGGCGACTGGACCGAATATCTTGAAGTCATCGACGAGAAGCTGGCGGACGCCGTCATGCGGCTCGAACGGGCGATCGGCGACGGCGCCCTTCGGACGGAACCATCCCATGAAGATGCCAGACCAGCCTGAAAGTCGGGCTACGCAACCCATTGCGCCGACTCGTTTCTTTCTCTAAACGCTCGCCATGAAAACAGCCAATCATCCCGACACCGTCCTGATTGTCGATTTCGGCAGCCAGTTCACCCAGCTCATCGCCCGCCGCATCCGCGAGGCCGGCGTGTTTTCCGAGATCGTGCCGTTCCAGTCGGCCGAAGCGGCATTCAAGCGCATCAATCCGAAGGCCGTCATTCTGTCCGGCGGTCCGGCTTCGACCGGCGATATAGGCAGCCCGCGCGCGCCGCAGATCGTCTTCGATTCCGGCGTGCCGGTGCTTGGCATCTGTTACGGCCAGATGGCCATGTGCGTGCAGATGGGCGGCGTTGCCGAAAGCTCCGACCATCGCGAGTTCGGCCGCGCCTTCGTCGAGATCCAAAAGGACAGCCCGCTGTTCGAGGGCCTGTGGGCACCCGGCCAGCGCCACCAGGTGTGGATGAGCCATGGCGACCGCGTCATCTCCTTGCCCAAGGGCTTCGAAGTGTTCGGCAAGTCGGAAGGCTCGCCCTTCGCCATCTTCGGCAGCATCGAGCGCAAGATGTACGGCATCATGTTCCACCCCGAGGTGGTGCATACGCCCGACGGCGCCCGGCTGCTGCGCAACTTCGTCCACAACATCGCCGGCATCGAGGGCGACTGGACCATGCGCGCCTACCGCGAGCACGCGGTCGAGACGATCCGCAAGCAGGTCGGCAAGGGCAAGGTCATCTGCGCGCTGTCGGGCGGCGTCGATTCCTCCGTTGCGGCGCTGTTGATCCACGAAGCGGTCGGCGACCAGCTGACCTGCATCCTTGTCGACCACGGCCTGATGCGCAAGGACGAGGCCGCGGGCGTGGTGGCGATGTTCCGCGAACACTACAATTTACCGCTCATTCTGGTGAACGCGTCGGACCGTTTCATCGACGCCCTCGAGGGCGAGTCGGACCCGGAGAAAAAACGCAAGACCATCGGCCGGCTGTTCATCGAGGTGTTCGAGGAAGAGGCCAAGAAACTCGGCGGCGCCGAATTCCTGGCGCAGGGCACGCTCTATCCCGACGTCATTGAAAGCGTCTCCTTCACCGGCGGCCCGTCGGTGACGATCAAGTCGCACCACAATGTCGGCGGCCTGCCCGCGCGCATGAACATGCAGCTTGTCGAGCCGCTGCGCGAGCTGTTCAAGGATGAGGTCAGGGCGCTAGGCAAGGAGCTTGGCCTGCCCGAAAGCTTCATCGGCCGGCACCCGTTCCCAGGCCCGGGTCTTGCCATCCGTTGCCCCGGCGGCATCACCCGCGAAAAGCTGGAGATCCTGCGCGAGGCCGACGCCATCTATCTCGACGAGATCCGCAAGGCCGGCCTCTACGACGCCATCTGGCAGGCCTTCGCCGTGCTGTTGCCGGTGCAGACGGTCGGCGTGATGGGCGATGGCCGCACCTACGAGTTCGTCTGCGCGCTGCGTGCCGTCACCTCGGTCGACGGCATGACGGCGGATTTCTACCACTACGACATGGCCTTCCTCGCCGCCGCCGCCACCCGCATCATCAACGAAGTCCGCGGCATCAACCGCGTCGTCTACGACGTGACGTCGAAGCCGCCGGGAACAATCGAGTGGGAGTAGGAGTTAGCGTAGTCTGGAATGCTCCGGCGTAGTTTTTCGCAGAAAAAGCAACGATTTGCGGTTTATCTCATTCACTATCGACGCTGCATCAGCCGCACGTCCTACCGTCAGCGCAAGCCCGCATTTGTGAGATTGGGCGCCGGTGTGTCTTGAGATCGCCTCATTGGCTGACCGCAATCAGAATTCTAGGCGATGCCGCCCAAAAGTTCCTCCGCCCTGGAAACAGCGGCCGCCTGATGTGGCTGCAAGGGTTGGCCGGCATAGCTTTCGAAGACAGGCAGGAACGGGTCGTCGATATGCGTCCTGATGCCGGACAGCTGCTCCATCACCGCCAGGCCGCAATAGGGAACGTAGGAGGCCGAATAGCCGCCCTCATGCGACATCATCAGGCGCCCGCCGCAGAGGTCGTCCGCCGCCTGCATCAACATCCGCGTCATGTCGCGGTAGCTGCCGCTATGCAGCATCATGCGCCCCAGCGGATCGGCCGCCGAGGCGTCGAAGCCCGACGGCACGACGATGAGATCAGGCTTGTAGCGATTGAGCGCCGGTAGCACGACGCGTTCGAAGACGGACATGTAAGCGCCGTGGCCGCAGCCGGCCGGCAGCGGTACATTGATGTTGTAGCCTTCTCCCTTGCCCTCGCCGCGTTCCTTGTGAAGACCGCTGTCATCCGGATAAAGCCCGTCCTGATGGATCGAGATGGTCAGCACCGACGGGTCCGAATAGAAGGCGGACTGGGTGCCGTTGCCGTGATGAACATCCCAGTCGACGCTGGCGACCCGCTCGAAGCCATGTTTGGCCCGGTTCTTCAGGATAGCGACCGGAACGTTGCCGAACAGGCAAAAGCCCATGCCTTGCCCGCGCTCGGCATGATGGCCGGGCGGTCGTACCAGCGCATAGCCATTGTCGACATCGCCGCTCAACACCGCATCCATCACCGCTGCCGTGCCGCCGGCGGCCAGACAGGCGATTTCGTAGCTGCCATGGCCGAAGGGGGTGAGATAGCTCGCATCGCCGCCGCGCCCGTCACTGAGCAGCTTGATACGGCTGATGTAGTCGCGGTCGTGAAACAGGGCGAGGTCGTCCTCGCTCACCGCGACGGAGGCGATCTTGGACAATTTTTCGGTCAGGCCCGAAACCTCCATCAGATTGCGGAATCTGCGTTTCGTGTCGGCATTCTCCGCATGCTCGCCGGGCTCGATGGTCAGGCTCGGCTGAAAGAACTGCGCGGCATTGCCGGTCTCGTGCCAGAGATAGAGTTCGTGGAAATTCCAGCCTGTCGTCATGTTTTGTTTCCTAGCCCGCCAGGATCATTGACGCGGCGCGTTCGGCGATCATGATCGTCGGCGCGTTGGTGTTGCCCGACACCATTTTCGGAAAGACCGAGGCATCGGCGATGCAAAGCCCGTCCAGCCCATGAACCTTCATCGACGTGGGATCGACGACGGCCATCGCATCTGAACCCATGCGGCAGGTGCTGGTCGGGTGATAGAGCGTCGTGCAGTGGCCGCGTATATAGTCGGCGATCTCGGCGTCGCTCTCGCATTCGGCGCTCGGCGTGATTTCGCCGACGAGCATTTCGGCAAGCGGCGACTGCGCCGCGATGCGCCGGCTGATGCGGATGCCTTCGACCAGCGTGGCGATGTCCGAGCCATCCTCGTCGCTGATGAAGTAACGTGGGTCGATCGCCGGATATTCGATTGGATTGGCCGAGCGCAGGCGAATCTCGCCGCGGCTGTCTGGCCGCTGCAACGTGGTGTGCAGCGTGATGCCGGGCCTGGACGAAAGGAACCGAACATAGTCGCGATGCGGGCTGATGGCGCCGTAAAGCTGCAGGTCCGGCTCGATATCGGGCCGGCTCTTGACGAAGCCGCCCGCCGCCACCCAGGGTGAGGAACGCGGACCGCTGCGCGATGTCTGCCATTCCGCGAAGTCGCGCTGCAGCGTCTCGTCGGTCCAGGCGCCGACGCCGATCTTGTCCTTGGTATAGAAGGTGATCGGAATGTTGATGTGGTCCTGCAGATCCTTGCCCACGCCCGGGAGGTCGTGCACGGGAGCAACGCCGACCTGGGCGAGTTCGTCGGCCGGCCCGATGCCCGAAAGCAGCATCAGCTGGCAACTGCCGATCGAGCCCGAGGACAGCACCACCTCGCTGTCGGCGAAAGCGGTCTCAGGTTCGCCATTGACGAGATAGCGGATGCCCTTGACCCGGCCCTTCTCGACGATCAGGCCCGTCGCCAGCACACCGGTTTTCACGGTCAGGTTGGGTCGTTCCCGCGCCGGGCGCAGATAGGCCTTGCCGGTGCCCCAGCGTTCGCCATTCTTGATGGTGAACTGGAACAGGCCGACGCCTTCCTGCTCGACGCCGTTGAAATCGCGGTTCTGCTTGTAGCCTGCGGCCTTGCAGGCCTCGATCCAGGCAAGCTCGTTGGGATCGACATGTCCGACATTGCCGATATGGAGCGGCCCGTCGGCGCCGTGCAGCGGGTCGTTGCCGAGTTCGGCATTGCTTTCACTGGCCTTGAACACCGGCAGCACGTCAGCCCACGCCCAGCCGGGGCAGCCCATCGCCGCCCAGCCATCATAGTCGGACGGCAGGCCGCGAATATAGATCATGGCGTTCAGCGCGCCGGAGCCGCCGATCATCTTGCCGCGCGGCCAGAACACCCGCCTGCCGCGGCAGCCGGCCTGCGGCTCGGTGTAGTAGCTCCAGTCGACTTGCGTGTTGAACATGGTCGGCCAGTCCGACGGCACGTCCGAGGCGAGCGGCGCCTCGCGCCCGGCCTCGAGCAGCAGCACCTTGCGGGCAGGATCGGCGCTGAGCCGGTTTGCCAGCACGCAGCCGGCCGAGCCGGCGCCCACTATGATCGTATCGAACATCGTCAGTCTCTCACTTTCCGGCCGGGGTCGGGCTTTGCACAATGCTGCTTGCTGCCGGCTTGCTGTCGGGGCTGTCGGGGCTGGCGCGACGGCGCCCGAGCCAGTCGATGAGATCACCAAAACGGCCGACCAGCCCCTTGGGCATCAACACCACCGACAGGGCGATGATCAGGCCGAGCCCGAGCGTGCGGAACTCGCCGCTCTCTCGCATCAATTCGTCAGCCAGCACCAGCACCACCGTCCCGACCAGCGGTCCCCAGAACGTGCCGACGCCGCCGACCACGACGATGGCGATGATGAACATAAGTTGCGACATCGACAGCACACCGGGGCCGATCGCCTGGAAATGCGCGGCATAGAAACCGCCGGCCAGCCCGGTGAAGAAGGCGGAGATGCCGAACACCAGAAGCTGCGCCTGGAAGCGGTTGACGCCGCGGGCCACCGCATAGCCCGGATTGTCCTTCAGCGCCCGGAAGGCAAGGCCGATAGGGCTTTTGACGATCGCGTAGGTGAAGACCATGGTGAGCGCGAACAGCACCGCGATGATGGCGTAATTGCCGACCAGCCACTGCGCCCGGAGCAAGGCCCTGGTGCCGAGGTCGCCGAAGCGGGCAAAGCCGACGGCGCCGCCGGTGAACTGGCGGCAGACGGAGCCGACCATGACGAAACATTCGGTGTCGGTGACGATCAGCAGATACATCGTCTGGGCGATCGCCAGCGTCAGCAGCGCCACATAGACGCCGGTCAGGCGAAGGCAGGCGAGGCCGACGACCAGCGAGAACAGCACGGAGCCCAGCGCGCCCGGCACAAGTGCTGCCCAGACGTTCCAGCCGAAATAGAAGCAGAGCATCGCCGTCGCATAGCCGCCGAACGCAAAGATCGCCATTTGCGCCAGCGAGAAGATGCCCGAGAAGCCGAACAGGAGGTTCCACTGCGAGGCGATCGTCGCATAGAACAGCGCCAGCACGATCTGGCCAAGGATGTAGCGGCTGTCGACCAGGAACGGCAGCGCGATCGCCGCCGCGATCAGCATCAGGCTGATGGCAAGATCAGTCCTGGCCGAGCGAGACATGGAGGAACGGGACATGGGGCGTGTCTCTGTCATGATGCCCCTCACATGCGCCGGATTTCGGCGTGGCCGAAAAGGCCGGACGGCCGCCAGATCAGCACGGCAATGACGACGAACAGCAGCGATGGAAAGCCCCACCTGGCGCCCAAGGCGTACTGAACGAAGGATTCGAGCAACGCCAGCCCAAGTGCTGCTGCGATGGCGCCCGGCAGATTGCCGAGACCGGCGACCACGCACATGATGAAGGCCTTCAGCATCGGGTCGTTGCCGAGTGGCGGCGACAATTGCGTCATCGACGAGACCATGACGCCGCAGATGCCGGCGAGCGCGCCCGACAGCATCAGCACCTGCAGGTAGACGCGGTTGACGGCGACGCCCATGAGCTGCGCCGCGTCGCGGTTCTGCGCCGTCGCCCGGATCGCACGGCCCATCCGCGTGCGGCCGAGCGCCGCCGAGACGACCACCATCATCACGACCACCACCGCGATGATCAGAAGGTTCTGCCAGGGCAGCGTCAGCGGTCCCAGGCGTAAGGCACCGGCGATCGAAACCGGCTGCTTCAGCGGCTGCCCGCCATAGGTCAGGAGGATGGCATTCTCGAGGGCGATGCCGATGCCGACCGTGGCGATCATGACGTTGGCTTCGAATGTCGATTTGTCATTCTGCAGGAGATTGCGAACGATCGCGAAATAGAGGATGGCGCCGGCCAAAGCACCCGCGACGATGGCACCGGCGAAACCGATCGCGACCGGCAGGCCGAGCGAGGTGATCACCGTGAAGGCGACGTAGCCGCCAAGCGTCAGCATCGCCGCATGGGCCATGTTGAGCATGCCCATCGAACCCCAGACCAGCGACAGCCCGACCGTCGCCAGCGCATAGAGCGCGCCCGAGGTGAAGCCGGCGACGAGAATGGCCATGAGAACGTCGGTCATGGCGTCAGCCTCCGAGGTAGGTTGCGAGGAGTTCGTCGCGCGCCATCAGTTCGGCGGGCTTGCCTGACCAGACGATGGCGCCGTCGTCGAGCAGATGCAGGCGGTCGGCGAGGTCCTCGACCCGGGCCGGGTTCTCCTCCACCAGCAGGATCGTGCGCCCAGCCTTGCTCAGTTGCGAAATGACGTCGTAGACCTGATCGATGATCAGTGGCGCGAGGCCAAGCGACGGCTCGTCGATCAAAAGGATGCGCCCGCCCATCATCAGGCCGCGGCCTATGCCGACCATGCGCCGTTCGCCGCCCGACAGGCTCGAGGCGATCTGGTTGCGACGGTCGGCAAGCTTCGGCAGAAGCGCGTAGACCTCGTCCAGCCGACGCGTGATCTCGGCCTTGTCCGGCGCGAGATAGCCGCCCATCAAAAGGTTTTCGAGCACGCTCATCTGCGCGAACAGCATATCGCCCTGCGGCACGTGGGCGACGCCCAGCATCGCCGTCTCATGCGGCTTGCCGGACAGGCGCCGGCCGTCGATGCTGATCTGACCGCCGCGCAGCGGCACCAGGCCGGAAATGGTCTTGAGCAATGTCGACTTGCCATGGCCGTTCGGGCCGACGACGGTGATGAATTCACCGGCGTGAACGGTCAGCGAAATGCCCTTGAGCACGTCGAGTCCGTCATAGCCGCAGACGATGCCGTCGAGTTGCAGGACAGGTGGTTTTGCGGCTGCGCCCGTCATGGCGTTCCCCCCACCGCCGGATTCGTCATGGCGGCTTGCTCATCGAAGAATTTCTTCAGCCGTTTCTGCGTGCCCTGGCCGAGATAGGTTTCGACAACGGTCTGGTCCTCGGCGACCTTGTCCGGCCGGCCTTCGAATATCACCTTGCCATGGTGCATGATGATCACGCGGCTGGAGAGCGCCAGGAGAAAGCGCATGACGTGCTCGATCAGGACGATCGTCAGTCCCTGGTCGCGCAGTTTCAGCACCATCGCCATGATCTGGTCGATCTCGGCGACGTTGAGCCCGCCCACCGGCTCGTCGAGGAAGAGCATTTTCGGCCGGGTGGCGATGGCGCCGGCAATCATCAGCAGCTTGCGGTCGAGCACCGGCAGCCGCGCCACGGTCTCGTCGGCCTTGGCCGCAAGCCCGACGAAGTCCAGCGCTTCGATCGTTGCCTGCCGGACATCCTCGCCGAGGCGGAAGCCGGCCAGCCTTCGCCGCTGCCGGCCGAAATAGGCGGCGATCTCGATGTTTTCGCGAACGGTCAAGCTGTCGAAGGCGGCATTGAGCTGGAAAGTGCGGGCGATGCCGAGTTGGCAGATGCGGTCGGCCGGAAGCGCCGAAATGTCGGTGTCGCCGAAATGCACCCGGCCGCCACTGGCCGGCGTGATCCCTGTCACCACGTCGAAGAAGGTCGTCTTGCCGGCGCCGTTCGGCCCACCAATGCCAACGATCTCGCCCGCATTGACCACCATCGACACGCCGTCGACGGCGGCCAGCGAGCCGAACCGTTTGACCACACTGTCACAAACCAGCATCGGACCGGCGGCCTCAGTCATATTTCTCACCCAATGGAGCCGGTCGGGCAAAGGGCCCGGCCGGTGTCGTTGGTTTCATTTCCGCGTCCGGTCACTTGATCCATGGCGGCAGGATGAAGCTGTCCGTGGCATAGAGCGCCGGCGCGATCAGCTTCGGATCGGTTTTGTAATCCTGATGCTGCAGGAACTGGTGCGGCATGCCAAGCGACGGATCGGCCACCTGCGTCGGATAGCAGAAGGCCGATTGGCCGGCCGGATCGGCCCGGTAGGTGCCGTTGACCCCGCGATAGACCAGGCGCTTCATCGCATTGGCCACCTTGGTGGTCTGCGCCTTGTCCATCGGTTCGCCTGGACCACCGGCGATTGCCGCGGCAAGCGCCCACATCCACAGGCCGTCATAGGTCTGCGATCCCGTGATGTAGGCCGAGTTCGGACCGAATTTGGCCCGGTAGCTCTCGCGGAACGGCTTGGAGAAGTCGTCCGGCAGGCAGCCGATCACCGTCGAATAGACGACGCCGTTGACCGCCTCGCCGCCGATCTCGCGGAAAGCCGGCAGCGATGGTCCGTACTGCATGTAGATCAGGCTGTTGATCGGCTCGGCGAGGAATTGGACCATGAACTGCGCCAGGTCCTGCGGCAGGAAGTGCGTGACCAGGATCGCCGCCGGCGGGTCCTGGCGGAGTTTCGCCAGCGTCGGTCCCCACTGGTTGGTCGGGAACGGAACGGTCTCGAACAGACTAACCTCGAAGCCGTATTCGGCGGCCTTGTCGCGGATCGCGTTGGCGATGACGATCGAATATTCGTTGGCAGACGGGATGATGGCGATCTTCTTGTTGGGCGCCTTCCATTTGCCGTCCGCGGCAAGCGTCTTGAGGAAGTTCAGGCAGCCCGGTCCATACCAGAACTCCGGCGGATCGCCCTGGAAGGAGCTGTAATAGCGGGCAGGGTCGGTCTTGAACTTCTCATTGTGCGAAATCAGCGTGTTGTAGTGCATCATGATGACGTCGTTGTCGGCGGCGACGTCCATCTCGATCATGTTGGTGCCGAGATTGTAGCCATTGATGATGACCGGCGCCTCGAAGCGGTCGATCAGGCGCTGCATCGACTGGCTGACGAGGTCGGCGCCCATTTCCTTGGTGTCTTCGATGTGGATCTCGACAGGCCGGCCGAGAATGCCGCCCGCCGCATTGATCTCCTCGGCGGCAAGTTCGAGACCGTTCTTGAACTCGATGCCGTCGGCGGCGGCGATGCCGGACATCGGCAGGGCCGAGCCGACCGGAATGGGCTTGGTGTCCTGGGCGATCGCCGCAGTGTTCATATCGGCAAGAAGCGCGGCACCGGCCGCACCCGCGCCGACCACGCCCTGCAGCATTGCACGTCTGTTCATCATGGCAAAGTTCCCCTTTTGGCGTTGGTTAGAGTCTTTTCTTCATGCGAAATCTTTCACACCAGATCTTTCTGGCGAAACGCGTGGGTCATGGGCACGAAAGCGGCTTCCAGGTCGACTGCCGCCGAAAGCACGCGGGCATCGTCGCCGCGCGCGCCGATGATCTGGAAGCCGACGGGCAGGCCCGCCTCGGTCATGCCGCAAGGGATGACGCAGGCCGGTTGCTGGCTGAGATTGATCGGGTAGCTGAACGCCGCCCATTCGATCCATCGCGAGAGGCCGCTGCCCAGAGGCACTTCAAGGCCAACGTCGAAGGCTGGAATCGATGTCCCCGGCGAAACGATGAAATCATAGTCGTCTAGCAGCCGGTCCATGGCGGCGCCGAATTCGGCGCGCTCCAACTGTGCGGCGACGAGCGTATGGACGTCGAACGCTGCCCCAGCCTGTGCGATCTCCAGGAAGCCCGGATCGATGCCCGCCCGTTCGCTCGGCGGAACCAGCGCCAGTCGCGCCGCGGCGCCGGTGAACCAGTGATGCTGGAACAGATCGAGGAGATCGCCACCGGGAAGATCAATCGGCTCGACCGTCGCGCCGAAGGCGTCGAAACACGTCAAGGCGTGGGAGACGACGGCGGCGATCCCGGAATCCAGCGCTCCTGAAGGCGGCTTCGACCAGTAGCCGATCCGGGCGCCCCGCAAAACTTCTTCGATCCGGCCAAGCGGCGCCAGCGTTCCCACGCCTTGCTGCCAGTCGCTGATATCGCGGCCGGACATGGCGCCGGCCATGACGGAAAGATCGAGTGCTGTCCGCGCCATCGGTCCGATATGGGCGACGGTTCCGAACGCGCTGGACGGATAGGCGGGCACGCGGCCGAAGGTCGGCTTCAATCCGGCGATGCCGGTGAACGAGGCCGGAATGCGGATCGAGCCGCCGCCATCGGTGCCGAGATGGAAGACGCCGGCGCCGGTGGCGGCGGCCACCGCCGCTCCGCCGGAGGAACCGCCGGGAGTCTTTTGCGCATTCCAGGGATTGCGCGTGATGCCGCAGAGGCCGCTGTCGGTAATCGCCTTCCAGCCGAATTCGGGCGTCGTCGTCTGCCCGATGAAGACCGCACCCGCTCTGCGCAGCAGGGCAACGGCGGGGGCATCCTTGTCATAGGCGGCGGAAGTCGTCGTCCTGCTGCCGTAACGCACGCTCCAGCCCTCGACCCAGACGATGTCCTTCAGCGTCGTCGGTATGCCGTCGGCCGCCGACAGCGGCTCGCCTGCCCGCCAGCGTTTCTCGGAAGCACCTGCGGCCTCGATCGCACCCTTGCGGTCGATCATGGTGAAAGCGTTGAAAAGCGGATTGATCGCTTCGGCGCGATCCAGCGCCGCCAGCGTCACCTCGACGGGCGACAGCGATCCAGCGCGGTAGGCGGCGCTAAGCTCCGAAGCAGCCAGGCGGCACAGAACATCGGCGTCGGCAATGGGAGACAGCCCATTCGGCATGCAGTTCGAACCCCTCACTTCATGGCCGCTCTTACGGCAGCCTTGTCAGCCCGGGCAATCTGGCGGTTTTTTTCATCACCATAAAATGTATTGTTGTGGGGAATATTCGCTATTTAATGTAACAAAGAGCCATGAATCTGACCATTCGGCAGTTGCGCTATGTCTGCGAAGTCGCCCGCCTTGGCAGCGTGCTGGCGGCCTCCAGATCGCTCTACATCTCGCAATCCTCCATCCTCGCGGCGATCACTCTGGCCGAGGCCGGGATGGGGGCGCGCATTTTCGACAGGCGGCCGGCGCGCGGCGTCTCCATCACGCCGGCCGGCCAACGCTTCGTCGCCGCCGCCCGCATCATGCTGGCGGCGGAAACGGAGTTCAACCGGTCGATCGGAGACCTCAACGGGCGCGTGCCGAAGGTCCTGCGCATCGGCTGCTTCGAGCCGTTCGGCGCGCTGTTCATGCCGGAGATGCTGCGCAGCTACCTCGACAACGTCGGCGATGTCGAGATCGACCTTGTCGAGGCCGACCAGGTCCAGTTGCAGGAACGGCTTGTCGCCGGCCAGATCGATCTGGCCATTCTCTACGACATCGGTCCAATCGGTATCGACAGCGTCACCCGCATCTGCAAGGTACCGGCGCATGCCGTGCTCAATGCGGACGATCCCCTTGCCGCGCGCGACGGCATCTGGCTGGCGGAACTGGCGGCACGGCCGCTGGTGCTGCTCGACCTGCCGCACACGGCGACCTATCTCCTGACCCTGTTCGACGTGCTGGCGAAACGGCCGGAGGTGCGCTTTCGCACGCGCTCTTATGAAACGGTGCGCTCGGCCGTCGCATCCGGCTTCGGCATGGCCGTCCTCAACATGCGGCCGATCGGTCGCGCCACCGCCGATGGCGAGGAGATCGTTCGAAGACCAATCCTCGATGAACTGCCGCCACCGACGCTGATCGTCGCCGACATGTACGGTTCGGCAAAGCCACTCTTCGTGCGTGTCTTCATCGACATGTTCCATCGCTTTTTCAGCGCGGTGGGCCCTTCGGGCTTTTCGGTGACGACGCCGGAGCGCGAACCTTTTCTACTGGTCGCCAGGGAGGATGGCTGAGCCGCCCCCTTGGCGTTGCGGACATTTACAGGACTGGCGTTGCAACCGCGCCGGAGGTGCGGGTTCCTGATCGAGGTGTTCGAGATCGACGGGCGGCCCGGCGACAACTCTTCGGTGCGCGCCCACGTTTTCACCCGCACCAATGCTCAGTCGCCTGCTCGCAGGTTGGAGCGGAGACGGCACTTTTCGAGACGGCTTGGGCACGCCGTCGAACGCCGCAAAGTGCAAGAAATCGCCTACCAGCGCGACAAATGACGAAACCGGCGCGTAGATTGCATGAGCACTGGCCATTGCCGCTAAACTGAAGTTTTGGCGCAACCACTCGGTTGCGGGCGCGTTTGTGAGCAAGGGCATCGATTGGAGGGATAGATTCGTCAACAGTTCCAAGCACAAGCGCCCGGATTACGAAACTCGCTGCGGTGCGCTGGCTCGCGCTGTGGTTATGCTTGGGAACCTGTTCCAGCTGCTCGGGAGCCCAGTCGGCGCTTGATCCGGCCGGAGAGGAAGCGCGCCAGATCGCTGACCTTTTCTGGCTCATGGCCATTGCTGGCGGTTTTATCTGGCTGACGGTCATCGGTCTTCTGGTCCACGCGACACGTCATGAGCGCACTCCCATAGACGAGCGTATTGCAAGCCGGCTGATTTTCTGGGGCGGGGCAGCCATTCCTTCGCTACTCCTCTTTCTCTTGCTAGGCTATGCGCTTTGGTTGATGCCTGGACTGAGACCTTTCGCACGAGCCGGCGAAGCCAATGGTCTCAGGATCGAAGTGACTGGTGAGCAATTCTGGTGGCGGGTCGCCTACCACCTGGCTGACGGCGGAGTTCCTATTCTTTCCGCCAACGAGATCAGGCTGCCGGTTGGCGAGCGCGTCGAGTTCTTGCTGAAAAGCACCGATGTCATCCATTCCTTCTGGATTCCCGCGCTCGGTGGCAAGATGGACATGATCCCGGGTCGCGTGAATCGGCTCTCGTTGCTGGCGACCAAACCTGGCACCTACCGCGGCCCTTGCGCGGAATATTGCGGGACCTCGCACGCGCTGATGACCTTCACGGCCGTCGCCATGCAGCCCGCTGCCTTCCGGGAATGGCTGTCTGTGCGGGCGAACCCTTCGCCCGGCGCATCCTTGCCCGGACGCGACATATTCCTTCGCAACGGCTGCGGCGCGTGCCACCGCGTTGCGGGCACACAAGCTGAGGGTGGTGTCGGCCCGGATCTCTCGCATATGGGTTCGCGGGGAACGATTGGTGCCGGCGTTTTGCCCACCGACGATGAGGCCGTTCGTAGCTTCATCGCCCATCCGCATTTGATCAAGCCGGGTTCGAAGATGCCCGACTTCAACATGTTGCCCCAACAGGACATCGCCGAAATCGCCTCCTGGCTGAAGGGACTCGAATGACAACCCTCAAAGCCCGCATCAAGCGAAACGCCTTGCCCTCCGCAGAGAAGATCGAGGAAGAACAGCTGCGCCTCGTCTGGAAGACGCCGATCGGCTGGCGTTACTGGACTTCGGTCAACAATACGCAGGTTGGCCTCTGGTACGGGGGTGCGGCCTTTGCCTTCATGCTGTTTGGCGGCGTTCTGGCGCTTCTTGTGCGCACGCAGCTCGCGGTTCCGGGAAACAATTTCCTCTCTGCCGACTTCTATAACCAGGCCTTTACGCTGCACGGCACCGTGATGATGTTCCTGTTTGCCGTGCCCATCTTCGAGGCTGTCGCGATCTTTCTGCTGCCGCCGATGCTCGGTGCGCGTGAACTGCCATTTCCCCGTCTCGGAGCCTTCGGCTTCTGGAGCTTTCTGATCGGCGGTGTCTTCGTTTGCGGTTCGATCTTCTTCGACGCCGCTCCCTCTTCAGGCTGGTTCATGTATCCGCCTCTTGCCACTGACAAGGCATATTCCGGCATTGGTGCCGACATCTGGCTGCTGGGCCTCTCCTTTATCGAAGTCGCCTCCATTGCTGCGGCGGTCGAACTGATCGTCGGCATCATGAAGTGCCGCGCGCCGGGCATGCGCATCAACCTAATGCCACTGTTCGCCTGGTACCTGCTGATCGTCGCGGGCATGATCCTATTCGCTTTTCCGCCGCTGATCGCCGGCGACATCCTGTTTGAGATGCAGCGCATGTTCGACTGGCCGTTCTTCGACCCGACGCGGGGCGGCGACCCACTGCTGTGGCAACACCTGTTCTGGATCTTCGGGCACCCCGAGGTCTACATCATCTTCTTGCCCGCCATCGCGCTGATGGCGATGATCGTGCCAACCTTTTCGCAACGTCCGATCGTCGGCTATTCCTGGATCGTGCTTGCCGCTGTCGGCACCGGCTTCCTATCGTTCGGCCTCTGGGTCCACCACATGTTCGCGACCGGCCTGCCGCAGATTTCGCTGGCATTCTTCTCGGCCGCCTCGGAAGCGGTCGCGATTCCAACCGGCGTGCAGATCTTCGTCTTCATCGCCACCATGCTGGCCGGACGTGTCATCTTCTCGGTGCCGATGCTGTTTGGCGCCGGCGGGCTCGCTATCTTCGTCATCGGCGGGCTGACCGGCGTGATGGTCGCGCTCGTGCCGTTCGACTGGCAGGCGCACGATACCTATTTTATCGTCGCACATCTGCATTACGTGCTGATCGGTGGAATGCTGTTCCCGCTGGTCGCCGGCGTTTACTATTACTATCCGCTGATCAATGCGCGGATGCTCTCGTCCCGTCTCGGGCGCACCGCCTTCTGGCTGATGTTTGCCGGCTTCAACGTCGCCTTCTTTCCGATGCATCTCAGCGGCCTGCGCGGGATGCCGCGCCGCGTCTTCACCTACCCCGAGGGGATCGGTTGGGACTGGCTGAATCTCATCTCCACGATCGGCGCCTATGTTTTCGCGGCAGGGGTGCTGGTGGTTGTCTTCGATGTTGTACGGCCGAAGCATCGCGAACCCCGCAGCGAGCAGAATCCGTGGAAGGCGGGCACGCTCGAATGGCTGAACGAGCCCGAGGAGAACTGGGGCGTTCGATCCATTCCGATCATCGAGAGCCGGTATCCGCTTTGGGACCAGGCGGATCTGATGCAAAAGGTCAATGAGGGCGCCTATTATCTTCGCAGTGCCAAGGAGAATCGCCGCGAGACGCTCATCACCTCGGTGCTCGACGCCCATCCGCTGCAGTGCCAGCGCGTGGCGACATCAACCACGATCACAATAATCTCGGCCGCATTGCTCGGCGGCGTTTTCGTCGCGCTCACCTTCGAACTCTGGATCCTCGCCCTATTGTCGGGCATCGGCACGCTCTCTGCCATTTTGTGGTGGCTCTGGACCGGCACCGGCGAAACCCCGGAAAAGAAGACCAAGGATGTCGGCCTTGGACTGCGCTTGCCGCTCTATGCCTCCGGTCCGGATTCTGTTGGCTGGTGGGCGATGTTCATTACAATGGTTGGCGACGGAACTGCCTTCGCCAGCCTCATCTTCGGCTATTTCTTCTACTGGACCATCCATCCCGACTTCACTCTGGGGCAGCCGGGTCCCGGTATGCGGTGGCCGATGATCGCGCTGTCTCTCTTCGTCGCCGCATGGGTCGCGATGCTTGGTGCGCGCCGACTGAACGCAAGCGGGTGGATCGACGGCGCACGCGTTGCGCTTGTTGCCGCGTTTCTGCTGACGCTTGCTGCCTCTGCAGCCGGTTTTGCCGGACCCTGGCAGCATGACATGCAGCCGACCGCGCATGTCTATCCGGCGATCGTCTGGATTCTCGTCATCTGGGCGCTTGCTCATGCCGCGGTTGGATCCGTCATGCAGCTCTATTGCCTTGCGCGCAGCCTCGCCGGTCGTCTGACGCGGGAGCACGACATGGAACTGCACAACGTCGCGCTCTACTGGCATTTTATGGCGATCACCGCTGTCATCACCTTCGCCGTCATCGGTCTTTTCCCGGAAGCGATGTGAGACGGTGATGCGCATCATTCCCAAAGAGGTCGAAACGCTCTGGACGCTCTTCACCGCGCCCGTGATCTGGGCCGGACATTTCCTCGCCTGTTACGCACTGGCCGCAATCTGGTGTGCAAAGCGCGGTGACCTCGGTTTCGCTGTCGTCCAGGCTGGCATAGTGGCTATGACGCTGGCGGCACTCGTGATGATCGTCTTGTCCGGGTGGCTCGCCTGGAGGCAGTGGGGCTTCGGCACGAACGATCCGCCGCACGACGATCCCACAGCGACGGACCGCAACCTCTTCCAGGGGTTTGCCACGCTACTGCTTTGCGGCCTGAGCTTCGTCGCCGTGCTCTACGTGGCGCTGCCGCTGCTCTTCATCGACGGATGCTCTTCATGAGGACGGCAAGCCTGTTGCTGGGCTTCGTCACCCTCGCGCTGGTCTGGGCGGGACCGCTGCTCGATGCGTGGCGTGGCTCGTTCGCGGCCCACATGCTTGCCCACATGGGCGTCGTCGCGATCGCGGCGCCGCTGATCGCAATCGGTATTGCCAGGACGATACGCTCCGTGGCCACCGCCGCTCCCCTTATCGCCTCTCTCGTCGAACTGATTGTCGTCTGGGGCTGGCATGCGCCGGCTGCGCGCCAGTGGGCCGAGACATCGACCATCGCCACCATGATCGAGCAGGTGTCCTTCCTTGGCGCCGGGCTGTTCCTGTGGCTGACGTGCGTGGCGCCGCGCAATTCCGATGCGCCGGCTAGGGACGCTGCCGGCGCCTTCGCGTTGCTCCTGACCTCCATCCACATGACGTTGCTTGGCGCGCTGCTCTCGCTCGCCTCGCGACCGCTCTATGGCCTCGGCGATGTGACGTGCTTCGGCCTCGTGCTCGGGGCGGGACAGGACCAGGCGCTCGGCGGCATCATCATGTTGATGATCGGCGCTGCCGCTTACCTCGCTGGAGGTGTCTTCCTCCTTGCCAGGCTCCTAGGCGGCAAAACCGAGAGGCTGGCCGGCTGATGCACGTCAACTGGAAACACTTGGCGATAGGCTTGGCGATTTTGCCGGCCGCCGTGCTTTTCGCGACCTGGATCGGATTCTTCAACGTTGGCGCCTCGACCGGCCACTGGAAGGTGACCGAGTGGTTCCTGCACTTCGCCATGCGCTCGGCCGTACGGACATACGCACTCACGGTCAAGGTGCCGGACGAGCTGCCGCGCTATGCTATTCAGCCGGCTGCCGGCCATTTCGCCCGCGGCTGCGCCATCTGCCACGGCGCGCCCGGTGAACCGCGCTCGCCCGCCGTCCTTGCGATGCTGCCGCAGCCGCCGGACCTTGTCGGTAAGGTCGGCGAATGGACGGACGCCGAACTCTTCCGCATCGTCCAGCACGGCGTGCGCTTCACCGGCATGCCGGCCTGGCCGACGCAGCAGCGCGACGATGAAGTCTGGGCGATGGTCGCCTTCCTGCGCGAACTGCCGATGATGGACGAGGCGCGGTGGCGCGACCTTGCTTATGGCAGTAGCGAACCGTCGACTGGCCAAACACAAGGCCTCGAGCGCGCACTCGCCGATTGTACCCGCTGCCACGGCACGGATGGGCTCGGCCGGAGCCCCGCAACGCCCGTCTTGGCCTCTCAGCGCGAAACCTATCTTCTTGAAAGTTTGAGAGCCTACGCTGCCGGCCACCGCCAGAGCGGTGTCATGGGAATTTCTGTCACCGCTGTCGACCCTGCACTCCTCGCCGATCTCGCGCGGCATTTTTCCGCGCTGCCTGCGCCTGCAACGTCGACGCAACCGGACCGTGCCCGGATCGCGCGTGCCGATGAGATCGCGCGACGCGGCATCCCGGAGCGCGACGTTCCGGCATGCCTGGGTTGCCACGGTCGTCCGGACCGCAACCCCATCTATCCGGAACTGTCCGGACAGCCCGCCAAATACATTGCGACCCAGCTCGAGCTTTTCCGCGAGGAAAAGCGCGGCGGCACGCGCTTCGCCCATCTGATGCGCAACGCTGCTAAAAACCTCTCGGACGAAGATATTGCCGCACTGGCCGCCTATTTCGCGCAAATGTCGCGTGCCGCCGCAACCGGAACGCCCTGATGGCGTTACGTCACTGTCCCAATCTTCGGGAATATCTGATGCGAAAAATTCTCGGCGTTTTACTCGTCATTGTCGCCTTCGTCGTAATCGCGGGGGCGAGCTTGTTCTTCTTCTCGCGCGAACAGGCCACCGTTCCGATCGAGCAGACCTACGGTCCAAACCCGACGCTCGCCGAACCCAATCCGACCTGGATACCCACGGTCCACGTTGCCGAGGCGACCCCTTGGCCCCAAGGCAAGATGCCGGTCGCCGCCCAAGGCTTCGCCGTCAACGAATTCGCTGGCGGCCTCGACCATCCGCGCTGGCTGCACGTGCTGCCCAATGGCAACGTGCTGGTCGCCGAAAGCAACGCGCCGCCAAAACCTGACGAAGGTTTTTCCATACGTGGCTGGTTCATGAACCTGTTCCAGAGCCGGGCTGGCGCCGAGGTGCGGAGCGCCAACCGTATCTCGCTGTTACGCGACGAGAACGGCGATGGCGTGGCTGAGACCAGGACAGCCCTCCTCAGCAGCCTCTTCTCGCCCTTCGGCATGACGCTGCTCGACGGCAAGCTCTATGTCGCCAATGCCGACGCGGTCGTCGCTTTCCCCTATCGCGATGGCACCACCGAGATCACTGCTCCGTCCGAGAAGATCGTCGACCTTCCGGCCGGCCGCAATCACCATTGGACCAAGGACGTCATTGCCAGTCCGGACGGGATGAAGCTCTATGCCACCGTGGGCTCCAACTCCAATGTCGGCGAAAACGGCATGGAGGAGGAAGAAGGCCGCGCCGCCGTGCACGAAATCGACCTCGCGACGCGGCAGGCGCGGCTCTTTGCGTCGGGTCTGCGCAACCCGAACGGCCTCTCCTGGAACCCTGAAAGCGGCGAACTCTGGGCGGTCGTCAACGAGCGGGACGAGATCGGCAGCGACCTCGTTCCCGACTACATGACATCGGTCAGGGATGGCGCCTTCTTCGGCTGGCCCCACAGCTATTTCGGCCAACACATCGATGTCAGGGCGCAGCCACCGCGTCCGGACCTCGTCGGCAAGGCGATCGTGCCCGACTACGCACTCGGGGCGCACACCGGGTCGCTTGGGCTCACCTTCAACACCGCCGACCTGTTCGGCCCGCACATGAAGAATGGCGCCTTTGTCGGCCAGCATGGTTCATGGAATCGCATGCCGCGAAGCGGCTACAAGGTGATCTTCGTGCCGTTTGCCGACGGCAAGCCGTCGGGGCCGCCACAGGACGTGCTCACCGGATTTCTGAGCAACGATGACAAGGCATTCGGCCGTCCGGTCGGCGTCGCCATCGACCGAACTGGAGCATTGCTGATCGCGGATGATGTGGGCAACAAGATTTGGCGGATTATCCCGGCGGCCGACTAGGCCGGAGCATTGCTTCGGCGCGTGGAAGGGTTGGGCTCATGGGCCAAAACGACCGAGGAGCCGAGCGGATCGTCACCATTTTTGGCGAAACAGGGTTTCTTGGGGGACGATCGAGATGCCGATGGCGCTCGGTCTGGTTGGCGGCGCCACCGGACGCGTCCGCTGGCCCACATCGCGCTCAAGATCCTCGGGGTGAAGGGTGCGCAGGAACTGGCCGAGGCGGCGGTGACCGTCGGCCTGGCACAGAACATGGCGGCGATCCCGGCGCTGGCCAACTTATCCTGAATGAGTGTGCGAGAAGAATGCATGGCTCCAAGTTGGCTTGCGGTTTGCGCGCCCAAGGCTGGTTTGATCAACTGCACACCAGGACCGTGACGATAATTGAAACCGTCGCGAGCTCCGGCCCTTGGGCCAAACGGCCACATAAGTTTATTCGTTTTTGACCAATACGCGCCGGCGGATTCCTGTAATCTTCAGAAAAACACCGGGCTAACCGGGGCCAACCAGAAAGGTCGGGGAATGAAATACGTCGTCGATACGATCGGCGGTCCCACAGGCGGTGATGCCTGGCAAGCCGCTGTTACCGAAGCCTATTTTCCGCTCGACACCGAGTATCGGAACCGTCGTGAATTTTCAGGCACGCTGGAAACCTTCTCGCTTGGGCTCGTCAGCGTGTCTAAAATGCGCTGCGATGCCGTAAGCTATCGCCGCCATCGCCGCCACTTCCTCAACGAACGTGACGCCAGCCTGCTCATCACCATCCCGGAGATGTCGGAGGTGAATTTCTCGCAAGTGTCGAGGACCGTCAATTGCGGTCCGGGGGGCTTCCTCGTTGAGAGGGGAGATGCGCCTTACGAATTCTGGCACGGTAAGCCAAACGCGCTGTGGGTCCTGAAGGTGCCGTCGTCGAGCGTTCGGGCGCGGATCGGGTCTGCCGAACGGCTCAGTGCGCTCAGTTTCGACGCAACCCAAGGCGTCGCCGCGCTCTTCCTTGACACGGTGCGAACCACGATCGGCCATGTCGATGAGATCACTGAAGTCGCTCGTGAGATGATGGGCAGGCACATCCTGGAAATGCTGTGCCTGTCGATCGTGAGCGACGATCGCGTGCTGGACAGCAGCATCTCGTCGATCCGGGCCGGCCATTTGCATCGTGCCGAGCAGTATATTCGCGACAATCTGAAGAATTCCGGCCTCGGCCCGCAGGCGGTGGCCGATGCCTGCGGGATTTCCCTGCGTTACCTGCAGGTTCTTTTTCAGGACAGCAACCAGTCGATCAACGGCTTCATCCGCGACGCCCGGCTTGAACTTTGCTCCGAGGAACTGATGTCGGTGACCAACATCAGCAGCGTTGCCGAGATTGCTTACCGCTGGGGCTTTGCCGACCAGTCTCAATTCTGCAAGCACTACCGGACGCGGTTCGGTTGCGCACCGACTGATACCCGTCGCGAAGCAGCGAACCGGGCAGGCCGCGCTTCGACCTCAAGAGAGCGGCACTAGACCCGGCGAAATCCGGGCCAATTCCCATAATCTATTGCGACGCCGCCCCGGCAAGGGCGGCGAAAGCCGGGCCTTGCCCGCAAATATCCCGCGAAGGAACTGTCATGAGCAGAATAAGAGTTGCCGTCGATGTCGGAGGGACTTTCACCGACATTTGCATCATGGACGAAGATAGCGGCGCGATCCGCATCGAGAAGACCGCCTCCACGCCTGACGATCCCATGCAGGCGATCATGAATGGCGTGGAGCAGGGCCGCATCGATCTTTCGGAGGTGACGCTGTTCTCTCATGGTACGACGGTCGCCACCAATGCGCTGATCACCCGCCGCCTGCCACGCACCGCAATGGTCTGCACCGAGGGTTTCCGTGATGTTGTCGAGATCCGCCGCGCCAACAAGGAAGACCTCTGGGACACCTACAAGGATGTCGCCAAGCCCTATATCCCGCGCCGCGACCGGCTGACGGTCCGGGAACGGGTCAGTGCCGAGGGCACGATCCTGGAAGCACTGGACGAAGAGGCCGCTCACCGCGTCGCGGAAATTCTCGTGAAACGGCAGGTCAAGTCCATCGCCGTCTGCTTCATGAACTCCTATGTCAACGGCGCCAATGAGCGCCGCATGCGTGAGATTCTGAAGGAGGCCATGCCGGATCTGCCGGTTTCGATCTCCTCGGAGGTGATGCCGGAAATCTTCGAGCACGAGCGTTTTTCCACCACCATGGCCAACGCCGTCTGCGCCCCGGTCGTCGTCGACTACGTGTCGCGTCTCGGAGAAAAGCTTGCCGCGGCCGGATACAAGCGAGATCTCCTGTTGCTGCACAGCGGTGGCGGGGTCATGACACCCGCAAGCGTCAGGGATTTCTCAGCCCGGCTCGCAGGATCGGGCATCGCCGCCGGTGCGATCGCAAGCCGCTTCATCGGAAATCTCTGTGGCTTCCAGAACTCGATCGGCTTCGACATGGGCGGCACCAGCACCGACGTCTCGCTCGCATGGAACGGGGAGTCGCGCATCACAAAAGACTGGTACATCGAATTCGGATATCCGATCCGCTTCCCCTCCATCGAGGTGCTGACCATCGGCGCGGGCGGCGGTTCGTTGGCATGGCAGGACGAGGGCGGCAGCTTGCGCAACGGACCGCAGTCCGCCGGCGCGTTTCCGGGCCCTGCCTGTTACAAGAATGGCAACCGCACCGCCACCAACACCGACGCCAATGTCGTGCTCGGTCGTCTCGGCACCAGCCTTGCGGGCGGCAAGATCACGCTCGACCCCGCTCTGGCCGCCCAGGCGGTGCAGGAGACTGTGGCGACACCCTTCAGCATGGAACTCCACCAAGCGGCCGAGGCGATCATCGCTGTCGCCAACGCCAATATGGGCAATGCCGTCCGGCTTCTCTCCATCAGCCGGGGCTATGACCCACGAGACTTTGCGCTCGTCGCATTCGGCGGTGCAGGCGCTTTGCACGGAGCGGCCGTGGCGAAGGAGCTTTCGATTCCAACCGTGATCGTGCCGCCCAATCCTGGCGTCACCTCCGCGCTCGGTTGCCTTCTCGTCGACGTGCAGCATGATTTCTCCGAAAGCTTCATGGCCGATGCTTCGACGGTCTCGCCCGCCGAGATGCAGACGGCCTTTGTTCTGATGGAAGAACAGGCGGTTGAGCGTCTGACCCATGAGGGCGTGGCGCGCGAAGACATGGCGCTGCAGCGTACGGTCGAGATGATGTACCAGGGCCAGTGGCGCTCGCTCGCGGTGTCAGCCCCGGCGCGGATCGAGAGCATCTGCTCGCTGATAGAGGCATTCCACAACGAGCACGAACGCGAGTTCAACTACCGCCGCGAAGAGGCGCCGGTGTCGATCTTCCGCATCGCGGTCAAGGCGATCGGCATCGTACCGAAAGCCGAGATGCCGCGGCATGAAGTCTTGCCGCACAAGCCACAGCCGGTCGGCCGCCGCGGCGTCTGGTTCGACGGCGTATCTCATGATGCGGCTGTCTATGAACGCGACCAACTCAGCGCCGGCGCTGCCTTTGCGGGACCCGCCATCGTCGAACAGTTCGATTCCACCACCGTGGTTCCGCCGGGAATGAGCGCCACCGTCGACGACTTCCTGAACATTCTCATCGTGACGAAAGGCTGAGACATGACAAAGCTGATTGAAACGAGCCCTGGCCTCGATCCGGTAACGTTCGAGGTGCTGAAAAACTCCTTCATCACCACCGTCGACCAGATGGCCGAACAGATGCTTCGCACCTGCTATTCCTTCGTCATCTACAACCGAGACTTTTCGAACGCCCTGCACGACGCCGATGGCAACTCCGTTGCCCAGGGCAACTACGACATCGCGGTCCATGTCGGCACACTGCACAACACATGCAAGGAGGTGATCCGGGTCTTCGAAGGCGATATGGCACCCGGTGACGTCTACGCAATCAACGATCCCTATGCCGGCGGTACGCATTTCAGCGATGTTCGGCTCGTCCGACCGATCTTCGATGAAGACAAACTGATCGGCTTCTCCCAGTCGAACGGACACTGGTCGGATCTCGGCGGCTCGGTGCCGGGTTCCTTCGACGTCACCGCCCGCGACATGTTTCGCGAAGGCCTGCGGATCACGCCGTTGCGCCTTTTCCAGCGCGGCCGCTTCTGCTCCGACGTCGCCAACATGATCGCGGCCAACACGCGCGATCCCGCGTCGATCATTGGCGACATCCATTCCCAGGCGCAGGCGACGCAGGCCGCCGAGCGCGAACTGTTGCGGCTGGTCAAGAAGTACGGACGCGGCCAGGTCATGCGCGGGATGGAGGAGGTTCAGGACTACGTCGAACGTGCCGTGCGAAAGCGTCTCGCGGAACTGCCCGACGGCACTTGGGAGACGGTCGACTACATCGACCGGGATCTCGGTGCCGGCGAAGGCATGATCCCGATCCGCATCAAGATGACGATCAAGGGCGACACGATCCACTACGACTTTACGGGAAGCCATTCGACCATTGCCTCGATGTACAATTCCGCCCCGGGCGCGACCTTCTCGGCCGTGGTCGCCGGCATGAAAACCTTCTTTCCGGACCTCCCGCTCAACAGCGGATTTTACCGGATGATCGAGGTGACTGCGCCAAAGAACAGCATCGTCAGTGCGGAATGGCCGGTGGCGGTGACCGGGTTCCTGATGCCGTTCGAAAAGATCATGAACGCGATCTTCGAGATGTGGTCGAAGATCATGCCCGAACGCGCTATCGCCTGCGCCTTCAACCTCGAATATCTGCTGGCCGGGGGACGGGACGCGCGCAAACCCGAAAAGCCGATCTTCATGTTCTACGAATGGCTGCCGGGCGGTTGGGGCGGGCGCAACGGCAAGGATGGTGCCGATGTCACCACCGCCTGCTTCGGAACCGGGTTGATGTCGCAACCGAACGAAGGCAACGAACGGGTGAATCCGACTCGGACGGTCGAGTTCCAGATCAAGCAGGATTCAGCCGGGCCCGGCAAATGGCGGGGCGGCGTCGGCGTGCAGAAGACCTCGTTGCTGCTTGAGGCTGAAAATGCCGTCATGTCCTATATTTGCGACCGCGAGCGCGCTGTCGTCTGGGGTGTCGAAGGAGGCCTGCCGTCGATGCCCCACGGCTTGACCATGAAGCGCGCCGGAGAAGAGACCGAGATCTGGCTCGGCTCCGTATTCTCCGATTACTCCGTCCACACAGGCGACCAGTTCGCTCGTCCGACGGCCGGCGGCGGCGGTTTCGGCGATCCACTGCAGCGCGAGCCCCGCAAGGTGATGGAGGACGTGATCGACGACTACGTTTCCCTGGAGCGCGCCAAGACTGACTACGGCGTGGTGATCCGCGAAATCGACCGCGACCTGTGCCAGTACGAAATCGACGGGACGGCAACCGAAGCCTGCCGTGCCGACATCCGGGCGAAACGGAAGGACTGGGCACGCATGGATCCTGAGGAGGTCGCGCGCAAATATCGCTCCGGCGAGATCGATACGCTCGATGCGGTTCGGCACTATGCCGTGATCCTCGACTGGGAGACTGGCGAACTCCTCCCCAGAACCACCGCCCAGTTCCGTGAGAGCTTTGAGAAACGCACGGTCGCTCACTGGGCCTGAGCGCCAAAGAGCACGCCGCAGAGTTATCTGTTTTTTCGATACGATACTCAAAGAATTACTATTTCACAGGAGCCTAAAGCTGGAGCAACAATGCTGCAGCGCCGCGAAAGTTGGCTGCTTCCGAGGGGTATGACAGATGGCACCAAGCGTGGAACGATCGTTCACCGCAGCCAGCACGATTGAAGAGGCAATGGCCGCACGCCGGCAAGGCGCGGCGGTGCTTGCCGGCGGCACCTGGATGATGCGTGATCCACGGCGCGGGGTCGACCTTCCCGAGGCGGTGGTCGCACTCCACCGAATACCCGCCTTGTCCAAGGTCGAAATCGAACCGGACCATGTCGTGATCGGCGCAGCCGTTACCCATGCAGTCCTTGGCCGCGCGTTGCACGGGGCAGTGGGCTTCGAAGGTCTGGTTGCCGCGGCGGAGAATGCGGCCAATCCCGGCATCCGAAGGGTCGCCACCGTGGGCGGCAACCTTTGTGCCCTCGACTTTGCCGCCGCCGATCTCGCCCCTGCGCTTCTCGTCTGTGAGGCGGCGGTGGAACTGGAGACGTTCGAAGGCCCAAAACTTCTCGGTATTTCAGATTTCCTCAAAGACAGGCATACGCTGCTGGCCGAAGCGATTGTGACGAGAATTCATCTGCGCCGCGACCTTGTCGCAAGTGCTCATATCCGCCTGCCGCTTCGGAAAGCCGGCGACTATCCGGTCGCCGTCGTCTCGCTTGCGGTAGACAAAGACAAACGATGTCGCATCGCCGTCGGCTCGGTGGAGCCGGTAGCGCGGCGCTGGACGGCGCTCGAACAGGCCATGAGGGCAGGCCCGGCCTATGCGCTCGATCCGGAACGCACCGCCGAGCTTGCACTGGAGCACAATGATTTTCAGGGCCGCGACGGTAAGGAGGCGGAGGGTTGGTACCGCCGCCAGGTTCTTCCGCCGCTGGTCAAACGCGGTGTTGCCGCACTTCTCAAGACTGGGGGCCTGGCATGACCGTGACATTCCAGCTGAATGGCGAGGACTGCCGCTTTGATGGCGATCCGATGACGCCGCTCGTCGACATCTTGCGGCAGGAACGATTCCTGACGGGGACCAAAGCCGTGTGCCGCGAAGGCTTTTGCGGCGCGTGCACGGTGCATGTCGACGACGAAGCGGTGCCGTCCTGCCTGAAGCCGATTGGCCTCGTCCAGGGATGCGCGGTGACGACCATCGAGGGATTGAGTTTCGGAAGCCAGGCGCTGCACCCGCTCCAGGCCAATTTCGAGGCGGTCGATGCCGTGCAATGCGGCATGTGTTTTCCAGGAATGGTCATGAGCCTTTCGGCGTTCGTGCGTGACAATCCGCATGCGAGCCGTCCCGAAATCAAGGCCGCGATGGCCGGCAACATCTGCCGCTGCACGGGATATGAGCGGATCGTCGACGCCGTGGCCGACTGCCTTGACCAAGCGCGGAAGGCTGGCCAGTTGGCGGGAGGCATACATGTCTGAGCTGTCCGCCACCGTGATGAATCTTCCCCGCCGCGATGCGCAGGACAAGCTGCGCGGGCGGACGAAATACACCAACGACCGGGTTCGCCCCGACATGTTGCATGCCGTGCTGCTGCGGTCGACCGTTCCCGCGGGGCGTATCCGCAAGCTCGACGTTTCGGCGGCACTTCGCTGTCCTGGCGTGCGCGCGGTGGCGACCGGCGCCGACGCGCCAGGGCTCTACGGCATCGGCATTGCCGACCATCCGCTCCTGGCCATCGACACGATCCGCTATCACGGTGAACCAATCGCCGTCGTCGCCGCCGAGACGGAGAAGCAGGCGCGGGCGGCACTTGCCGCCATCATGCTCGAGGTCGAGCCGCTGGCACCGGTGCTCACCATGGCCGACGCGCTCCAGCCCGGCGCCCGTCTCGTCCACGAGGGCTGGCGCGGCTACGAGGTGATCACCGAGGGCGGTGCACGTGCCGGCAACATCGCATGGGAGGCAAAATCCAGCCGCGGTGACGTCGATGCGGCCTTCGCCCGTCCCGACATACGCATTGTCGAGAGCAGCTTTACCGTCGGCCGGCAGAGCCATGTGCCCTTCGAACCGCGCGTTGCCATCGGCTCCTGGGAGGACGGCCGTGCTCACATACAGACCTCGACGCAGGTGCCTTGGACCGTGCGCAACGTCACCGGAAGGGTCATGCAGCTTCCGCCCGGGCGTGTGCGGGTCACTGTACCCCCTGTCGGCGGCGGGTTCGGCCTGAAATTCGATGCATCCATCGAGCCTATCACTGCAGTTCTGGCGCGGATGACCGGGCGCACGGTGGTCCTGGAAAATACCCGGCAGGAAGAGATGGCAACCTGCCTCTGCCGCGAGAATGCGGAAATCCGCATCCGGTCCGCTGTCACTGCCGAAGGATACATCGCCGGGCGCGAGGCGGTCGTGCTGATGGACTGCGGTGCGTATGGAGGCGAACAGGTTTTTCTGACGACGATGACGGCGCACACGCTGGGCGGCAATTACAGGGTTGGCGCAACGCGGCTCGTCAGCCGCGCCGTATACACCAACACACCACCCAACGGTGCTTTCCGGGCTTGCAACGGCGTCTACAACACATTCGCTTTGGAGCGACACACCGACGAAATCTGTGATGCGCTAGGCTTCGACCCGATGGAGTTCCGGAAGAAAAATGTCCTGGGAGATGGTGATCTCGGTGCCACGGGCCAGGTTTTCGAGGCCGACGTGCTGGGTCCGATGCTCGATCGCATGGAGACACTGCGCGCCAGTACCGGTACATCAGAGGCCGAGGCCGACGGCAGGCTCTATGGTATTGCAACCACGGTCGGCACATGGTTCGTTTTCGTCGGGCCTTCGGCGGCGACGGTGAATTTGAACGCCGACGGCAGTGCAACACTGGTCACGTCGGGTGTGGAGATCGGATCTGGCACGATGGTGCAATCCCTGCCGCAAATCGTGGCCGGGCAACTCGGCCTCGCTCCCGACCAGGTGATCGTGCGCGAAGCCGACACCGATGCCGCCGGTCTCGATGTCGGCGTTGGCGGCGGACGAACCACCGTGTCCATCGGCGCGGCAAGTGTGGCTGCCTGCGCGGAAGTGCGGGAAAAGCTGCTGCGGACCGCCGGCGAGATGCTCCAGACCCGACCGGAAGACTTGGTGCTGCGGGATGGTCGTGTCGAGATCGCGGGACGTCCCGGCTCCGGCATATCGATCCCCGCTGTCGTCGCCCATGCGCAGGCAACCACCGGCCCGGTCACCGGAAGCGGAGCCTTTACCGCCAGGAACACTCCGGCAATGTCCGGCTGCGCGATGGGGCACTTCATCGATGCGCTCGACATCCCCGTCTTCGTTGTCCACGAGGCCGAGGTGGCGGTTGATCCGGACACCGGTCATGTCGAGGTGCTGGCCTATCGCGTGGTGCAGGATGTCGGCCGCGCACTCAACCCGCGCGCGGTCATGGGCCAGATACAGGGTGGTGTCGTGCAGGGTCTCGGCTACGCCCTGCATGAGGAGGTGACGATCACCGCTGACGGACGTATCGCGCAGGACGATTTCGAGACCTATCGCCTGCCGCTGGCGCAGGACGTGGTTCCGGTCGCCGCCGACCTCTACGAGGGCGCTCCGTCGATGGGGCCTCTAGGCACCAAGGGCGCGGGCGAGGTCCCGATCCTGGCCGTGGGCGCGGCGATCGGCTGCGCTGTGGCACGCGCTATCGGCAAGCCGGTGCGGCAGCTGCCACTGACGCCGCCGCGCGTGCTTCGACTGCTGCACGAGCGCGAACCGCCGCCGGAATTCCCCCACATCGCCCACGGCTGGGCGTCGAACACTCTGGGCTGAGGCAAGCAAACCATGGTCACCCTGAACTGCGACATGGGGGAAAGTTACGGCAACTGGCGTTTCGGCGACGATGCCGGCATCATGCCCCACATCGATTGCGCCAACATCGCATGCGGCTTCCACGCCTCCGATCCATGGACGATGCTGAAGACCGTGCGGCTCGCGCTTTCGCACGGAAAGCAGGTTGGCGCGCATCCGTCCCTTCCCGATCGCGAGGGGTTCGGCCGGCGCGAGATGAAACTTCAGCCCGAGGAACTGACAGCCGCCTTCCTCTACCAAATCGGTGCGCTGACAGGAATGCTGGCCGCCGAGGGCGGGCAGCTCAGCCATGTCAAGCCGCATGGCATCATCTACGGCATGGCCGCGCACGACGTGGACACTGCCCGGGCGATTGCCGCGGCGGTCAAGCCGTTCGGCGTCCCTCTCTTCGGCCTGGCGGGAACCTGTCACGAGACGGCGGCAGCCGAACTCGGCGTCGCCTTCGTGGGCGAGTTCTTTCCCGATCTTGCCTACGCTCCCGGCGGCAGCCTGATCATTCCGCGCGTCCAGTCGGCCATCGACCTGACGCTTGCCGAGCACCGCATGGTGGGGGCGCTTACCCGACGCGAACTCGTCACGACAGACGGTACAATCCGCCCGGTCGACTTCGACACCGTCTGCATCCACTCCGATCCTCCGAATGCGCGCGACGTCGCCGCGCTGATGCGGCGGATCATCGACACCCATTCCAACAGCCTGCCATGATTCATTTCCCGAATCGTGAAAGCTCCACGCATGGGATCGAGGACTATCTCGCACTCACCTCCCGAACCATTTCCCCAAGCCGCTGAGGACTTCCATGGATGCGCTTTCCAACTCTCTCGCCGCCGCCGACATCGCCACCTCCATGCACCCCTACACAAACCTGCGTCAGCACGAGGAAACCGGGCCGCTGATCATCAGCCGCGGCGACGGCATCCGTGTGTATGACGAACGCGGCAAGGAATACATCGAAGGGCTCGCCGGGCTGTGGTCGGTGGGCGTCGGCTTTTCGGAAAAGCGGTTGGCCGACGCTGCCTACCAGCAAATGCTGAAGCTGCCCTACTACCACACCTTCTCCTCCAAGGCGCATGAGCCATCCATCCGGCTCGCTGAGAAACTCGTGGAGATGACGCCGGAAAACCTGACGCGTGTCTTCTTCACGTCGTCGGGCTCGGAAGCCAACGACACCATCGTCAAGATGATGTGGTTCATGAACAACGCGCTGGGCCGGCCAAAAAAGAAGAAATTCCTGGCACGGACCAAGGGCTATCACGGCATCACCGTCGCCTCCGGCAGCCTGACGGGCCTGCCGGTCAACCATCGCGACTTCGATCTGCCGGCGATTCCCGTTCGCCATTTGACCTGCCCGCACTTCTATCGCTTCGGCATGGAAGGCGAAGACGAAGCCGCCTTCACGGCGCGTCTGCTCGCCGAGCTGGAAGCGGCGATCGCGGAAGAAGGGGCTGACACCATTGCAGCCTTTATAGGAGAGCCGCTCATGGCAGCCGGCGGCGTTCTGCCGCCGCCGGTCGGGTACTGGGAAGGCGTGGAGAAAATCTGCCGGGCAAATGATATCATCCTGATAGCAGACGAGGTGATCTGTGGTTTCGGGCGGCTTGGTACGCCTTTCGGCGCTCAGAAATACGGCTTCACGCCTGATATCATGACGGTCTCCAAGCAAATCACGTCGTCTTATATGCCGCTTGCCGCCGTCATTTTCTCCGATGCGATCTATCAGGCGATCGCCGACAACACCGCAACGATCGGCAATTTCGGCCACGGCTTCACGGCGTCGGGTCATCCGGTCGCGACGGCGGTGGGTCTCGAAAACCTCGCCATCTTCGAGGAGCGGGACTTGATCGGAAACGCGGCCCGCCTTGAGACGTCGTTCCAGGCCGGCATCCGCTCGTTCGCCGATCACCCGCTTGTCGGCGAAGCGCGGGGCACCGGTCTTATCGGCGCCGTGGAGCTGGTGGCAGACAAGGCGACGAAACGCCCCTTCGCCAAGGTTGGGCGCGCAGGGAGTATCGCAGCGGGAATCGGCCACGAGGAAGGCCTCATCTTCCGCGCCATCGGCGACCAGCTCGCGCTCTGTCCGCCGATGATCTCGACAGAAGACGATGTGAAGGAAATCATGACGCGCATGGGCCGGACGCTTGAGCGCCTGACCGGTGCGGTTGCCAAGGAGGGACTTGAATGACCCGCATGAAAGCCGAACCGGTCATCCATATCGACGACGAACGCTTTCGGGTCACCGAATGGCGCTTTGCCACCGGGGCCGAGACCGGCTGGCACATCCATGGCCATGACTACGTCATCGTGCCGCTTACGGACGGCAAGCTCGGTCTCGAAGGCCCCGACGGCGCGCAGTCGCAAGCCGCTCTCACTCAAGGGGTGCCCTACTCGCGGCGGACGGGTGTGGCCCACAATGTCATCAATGCCGGCGATGCGCCGCTCGCCTTTCTCGAGGTCGAGGTCGTTGAGGCTGGCGATCTCGCAGCCAGGCGGCTCGCCGTGCTCGACCGGTTCCTCGCGGCCTGGAACGCTCGCGACGTGGGCGCGCTGATGGACTGCATGGTTGAGAATTGCGCTTTCCACGGCTCGGCCGGCCCCGATGCCGAAGGGCGCAAGCATGTGGGGCGTGACGCAGTGCGCGTCGCCTATGCAGCGCTGTTCGATGCCTTCCCGAAAGCCGCGTGGATCAGGGGACGGCACATCGTGACGGGCGACACCGGGCTTTCATCATGGCGCTTCGTCGGCACCACGGCAGCGGGGCAGCAAATCGAAGTCGACGGCTGCGATATCTTCGCTTTCTCGGGGGAGCTCATAGCGCTCAAGGATTCCTACCGCAAAGCGCGAGGGTAGCGAAAATCTGGATTCATCGGGCGACAAGGGCGGTCCAAACGGGCCGCCCTCGTTTTTTGCTCAAAGGCAATATCCTCAAAAGACGAAAGGCCCGGTCATCCCAAAGGAACAGGGCCTTCCGCATATGAAGGGCCGGGCTTACCCGGCCCATCTTCTCCTACTTGAGCAAGGCTTCCATCGGTACCGGCTCGGAAATCGTCCAGTTGCCTACAACACCCGGCTTGCCGGCCTTGGTCTCGACGATCAGGTACCGCGTCTGGTTCTGGTGATGCAGTTCCGGCGTGAAGGTACGAGGCCCGAACAGTGTCGGCTCATTCTTCATCTTTTCCAGTTCCGCGACGACCGCGTCGGCATCGGCCGTGCCTGCACGCTCCACCGCCTTGGCCCAGACGTCGACCATGACGTAACCCGGAAAGACATACTGGCTCGAGGGATCGGCGCCTGTCTTCTGCTTGTAGGTGGCATTGAACTTCAGCACGGCCGGATTGGGATCGTCGCCATAGATCGATCCCTGAACGGGGACGTAGAAGTTCGTCAGATCGGGCACAGCCGAGAGCCAATAGCTACCGTCGACGCCCGATCCATTCAGGATCATGGAATTGATACCCGCGGCGCGAAGCTGCTTGATGGCCGAGACGGCGCCCGGCATCATCGTGCAAAGCATGATCGCATCCGGCTCCTTCGGCAGAGACTTGATGCGGGTGATCTGCGCGGCGATGGAGGCATCCTCGTTCTTGAAGGTGTCTTCACCGACAAGCTTCGCGCCCTGGGCTTCGAGCTTCGGCATCATCCAGTCGAAGCCGTCGCAGATGCCCTTGTTGTAGGCCGTCCAGGTATCGAGCAGACGGTAGAAGTCCTTTGCGCCCTTTTCCTTGAATGCCCACTCGGCCATGGTCGCTCCCTGCACGGCCGCCAGCACCGACGCGGAGAAGCTGTGCGGGCCGACACCCTGGATGCCGGCCTTGACCGATTCCGCGCACAGGAAGAAGGAGATACGGCCTGCGTCCTCGGCCGCGAGCGCAGCCGGCGATCCGAAGTCGTAGTCGCAGGACACGACCACGAGATCCGCACCCTGGTCGAGCACGGAGAGGCCAGCCTTGGCGCCTTCGGCCCGGTCGGACTTGGTGTCGGCCTTGACGACCTTGATCTGCTTTCCAAGCAGACCGCCAGCCGCATTGATCTCGTCGATGCGGATCAAAGCCGCCTCCTGGGCAGGCTTGTCATAGGCTTCCATGAAGCCCGACTCCGCAGTGGCGAAGCCGATGACGATAGTCTTGTCATCGGCCAGGGCCGGGTATGCGATGGACATCGAGGCCAGAGCGGTTGCGACAATTCTCATTTTGTATGCCATGCACGTCTCCTTTTTTGTTTTCCGGTCGGGCTTGTGCCGCCGGTCACTTGTTGCGACTGCTGCGAGGTAAGGTGAGTTCGCGGTTGCCCATGAGTCCGGATGGGCGAAGCGCGAGGATCACGATCATGATGACGCCGAGGGCTATTTCCTGAACCCCTTTCGGGAGGGCGAACGTGGACTCGCCGAGCGATACGCCTGCCTCCAGCCAACGCAGCGCCTGGATGAGGGCGGACAGCAGGACGACACCCACCACACCACCCGACAGGCTGCCCATGCCGCCGACGACGAGCATGGAAAGGGTGATGAAGGTGAGACCGAGATAGAATGTATCGGGTGTGACCACGCCGATGGAATGAGCCATCAGCGCACCGCCCAGCCCCATCACCGCGCCCGATACGACGAACGCCACCAGTCTTTCCCTGGGAATGTCGATACCGGAAGCCGCGGCGGCGGTGGGCTCGTCGCGGGCAGCACGAAGGGCTAGGCCGGACCGGGAGATCGCGTGCACCCAGGCGATGAAGATTGCGACCACGGCGCCGATGAGATACGGCCAGATCACGCGCACGATCGGAATGCCGACGACCGACGAGGTCGCTCCGGTCACGCTCTCCCAGTTGGAATAAATTGTGTTGATCATGGCGAGCATCGCGAAGGTCGCGATCGATGCTGCGATGCCCGATAATCGCATCAGCACCCGCCCGAAGATGAGAGCGGCGAGGGCGGCGAACAATGCCGCCAGCACGGCCGATTGCCAGTAAGGCAATCGGGTCGCCAGCAGCCATTCGGGCAGTCCCGGCAACGAACCGCGTTTCATCATCGGGTTGATGGTGAGCCACGCGGCCGCGTAGGCGCCAAGGCAGGTGAAGCCGATATGCCCGAAGCTGAGAACGCCCGAATTTCCGATAAAGATGTATAGGCCCACGACGAGGATGACACGGACGAACACGTCGATCACCGTCTGGTTGAAGGGCCGCGATCCGGTCATCACCGTGATCAGCGCGATGGCCAGCAGCAGCAGAGAAAGCAGGACCGGCGTCAGGATTGTGCGGCGCGCAAGTGCGAAGCGGGCGGGCTTTTGCTTGGCAGCCGCGGCACCGGGAGCGGTAGAGTTGGCTAGGGAGGCGGCGACAGCCATGAAATCAGACCCTTTCCTTGGTGCCGCGCGCGGCAATAAGCCCTTGCGGGCGGAAGAGGAGGACGAGGATGACCGCTCCATAGACAAAGGCATCGCGGAATGGCCGGGCGTCGATGGGCAGCATGACCTGCATGATCACCGAGGCGGCACCCAGCAGGAAGCCGGCGAGCACGGCTCCCCCGAGGCTGCCGAGGCCGCCAATGACGGTGGCGATGAAGGCCATCAACATGATCGAGGCGCCCATCTGGATGTCCAGCGTGCCTGTCTGGGCGCCAAAGATCAGCGCAATGGCGGCGGCCAACGCGCCGGAGAGGGCGAACGCACCCATGATGACCCGGTTCGCACGCACACCCAGCATGCGGGCCATCGAGAAGTTCTCGGCCGCCGCCCGCATCTCCAGGCCGAAGCGGGTTTGACGCAGGAACAATGTCAGGCCGATCAGGATGACCATCGTGGCGACGATCGTTATGAGCTGGAGGAGGGGAAGCCGGGCACCAAGGATCTCCACCGGCTGGGACAATTCGGGCAGCAGCGAAATCGATTTCGGCCGACTGGAGAAAAGCATGAGCAGGAAGTAGCGAATAACGAAACCGAGCGCGAAGGAGGCGATCATCATGGTTGCCGGATTTGCCTGGCGGAACCGCCTGAAGACGACGATTTCGCACAGCACCGACAGCCCGGCCCCGCAGAGGAGCACGAAGGGCACCAGCAGGTACCACGGCAATTGGCCGGCGAAGACGATGGCCATGGCGTCTGTTGACGGCCATAGCAGCGCGAAGACGCAGAAGGCGATGACGTCGCCATGCGCGAAGTTCACGAGCCGCATCACGCCGAAGATGAGGGCAATGCCGAGCGCGCCGAGCGCGTACAGCGAGCCAAGCGAGAGTGCGTCGAACAGGATCTGAAGCATCTCAATTGTCCTCGTAGCCGAAATAGGCAGCCTGGATCGCCTCGCCGTTGCCGAGCGTCCGCGCGTCGCCATCGAGCACGATCTGTCCGCCACGCATCAGGATCATCCTCCCGCCCACCATCATCGCCCGGGCCGAGCTCTGCTCAACGATCAGGAGCGTGAGTTGGCGCTGCGCACGCAGCGCGATCAGCCGCTCGTAGACCTGGTCGTTGATGTTGGGGGCGAGGCCCAGCGAAGGCTCGTCAATGGCTACAAGCCGCGGATTGGTCATCAGCGCGCGTCCGATGACCAGCATTTGCTGCTGCCCGCCGGACAGCAATCCCGCCTGCCCGTGCCGCCTCTCTTTCAGCATCGGGAAGGTTGCGTAGACGGCTTCGAGTTCGTCGGCCGCTCGGCTGCGCCAGCCGCGTTCGCGGGCGTGCATGCCGGTTCCGACCAGGAGGTTCTCTTCGGTCGTCAGCGAGCCGAAGACATCGCGCCCCTCCGGCACCATGGAGAATCCGAGCCGGGCGATGTTTTCCGGCGCCTGGCCGGTGATCTCATGACCTGCAAGGTCGATCCGGCCGCCCGCCACCGGCGTAACACCGGCGATCGCGCGCAGCAGCGAAGACTTCCCGGCTCCGTTCGGGCCGGTGATGAACAGGATTTCTCCCTCGGCCATGGAGAAGGAGACATTTCGGACCGCCGTGAGACGGCTATAGCGAATAGTGATATCGGAAAGGGCGAGCAGGCTCATTCCATCGCCTCCAGAACAGGCAAGTCGGTGTTCGCGGCCGTGCCCATATAGGCGTGGCGCACCTTCTCGCTGTCGCGGATGGCCGCAGGCGGGCCTTCCTCGATGATCGCTCCGGAATCGAGCACAACGATATGCTGGCAAAGGCCGAGCACCAGCCCGACATTGTGCTCGATGAGCAGGACACCGCAGCCGAGATCGCTGGCGATATGTCTTATCAGGGCCGAAAGCTCCCGCGCCTCCAGTGCACTCATGCCAGCCGCGGGCTCGTCGAGCAGGATGTATGCGGGCCGTCCCATCAGGGCGCGGCCAATGGCGACGCGGCGCTCGTCCGTATATGGCAACGTTCCGGCGATGCGGGTGCTCAGCGCACCGATGCCTATCCAGTCGAGCATCGCTTCCGCTTCGGCGATGGCAGCGCGCCGGCTCATTCCCAGGCCAACGCCGGTTACCTCCAAATTGTCCAGCACAGGCAAGTCGCGGAAGAGCCGCCCACCCTGGAAGGTGCGGGCGATGCCGCGCCGCCGGACCTGATGCGGCTTGAGACCCGTGAGTGCTGCGCCGTCGAGCTTGATGGTGCCTTCCGTCGGTGCCTGGAAGCCGGTCAGCACGTTGACGAGCGTGGTCTTGCCAGCGCCATTCGGGCCGATGAGGCCACTAATGCGGCCGGGCGTAATTTGGAGGTCTACCGATGACAGGGCCTTCAGCCCCGCAAACGATACCGAGACGTTCTCCGCGCTCAGATGACTCATGACCCTTTCCTTCTTTCTACCGACGGAAAGGCGCGAAGCATCCGGCCTTGCGGCCAGTCACGTTGCAAATGTCTTCCCCTGTCGGTTCCGGCGGTCTCTAGCGGACTGCTCGGATGCCAAATTCACGCCGTTGCCCGGCGTCGTCTTGTCGTTTCGCGCACCGGATTTTGTCTTCCGCCACGCACGGTCGGTTTTGGCCGGCCGATCTCCTCGCCACCGGCTCCTCCGCCGGCATTTTTCCGGCTGACGTCAGCCGGCCAGATGTCCTTCAGCACGCGCCAGCGCGGCGCGCTGTTCGGTTCGCGCGGCAAGCGCGTCTTCCAGCGTCACCGGAACGAAGCGCGCCGGGGTGTGCGGCTGGAGCTGGGCGATAAGGTCCATGTCGGCCGATATCACCACGCCCAGCATCATGTACCCGCCACCCGAAACCGCGTCCCGGTGAAGAACGATCGGCTCCGTGCCACTCGGCACCTGGACGGATCCGTAGGGATAGCAGGCATCGACGATGTTCGAGGGGTCGGAGCCCGCACCGAAAGGCTGCTCGCGCTCGACGAACTCCAGCGGCGTCCCGCCCCGGAAGCGATAGCCGATGCGGTCGGCTTCGGGCGCGACCTTCCAGGTTTCCTCAAAGAACCGATTGCCGGCAGCCTCGGTGATCCGATGCCAGTACATCCCGGGAAGCATTCTGAGTTCCGCCGGACTATTGCCCGCGCGGCGCAGATTTGCAGGCAGTGAAAGACCGGCTTTGCCGGAACCTTCGCCGAGGGGAAGCTCATCACCCGCCTTCAGCGTGCGGCCCTGATGGCCGCCGAGTGCGCCCAGAATGTAAGTCGAGCGCGAACCGAGAACCACGGGTACGTCGATGCCGCCGGAGACGGCCAGATAAGCGCGCGCGCCGCCCTTGAGGAAGCCGAAGGAAAGCCGGTCACCGGCCTTCACCGGAAAACTTTCCCAGGTCGGCCGCTCCTCGCCATTGAGTTTGGGGGGGAGTTCTCCGCCGGTGACGGCGACGACCGCGGATTGGGTGAATTCGAGTTCGGGGCCCATGAAGGTGGCTTCGAGCACCGCGGCACCCGGATTGTTGCCGACAAGCAGGTTTGCGATGCGTGTGGCAAAGCGGTCCATGCCGCCGCCTTCGGGAATGCCGACATGATAGTGGCCTGGTCGACCAAGGTCCTGCACGGAAGTGGAGAGGCCGGGAGAGATTACCTTAACGGCCATTGATAAGCTCCATCAGCTTTGCATTGGTGCCGTAAATATCGCTGTTGAAGTCCTTCAGGCTGAAGGTGCACTCGCGAACCGTCGGCTGCCACCGATTGGCTTCAATTTCCTCCAGCGTGGCGTCGTAGTCATCGCGGCCAATGGCCTTGAACTTGACGATGTCGCCTGGCTTGAACAGGCACATGTCATCGGAGAGGTAGCGCACCTTCCTGGTCGGGTCGTAGATCGGGGCCGGGGTTATGCCATACATCTGGTAGCCGCCAGCGCCGCGTACTGAATAGATCGCTGCGAAGCAGCCGCCATGGCCAATGGTGAGCTTGGGAGTGTCGGTGCGTGGACGCAAGTATTTCGGCGCCTGAATCTGTTTCTTGCGCTCAACCATCTGGTACAGGAAGGGCAGTCCGGCGACGAAGCCGACCATCGATACGAACCAGGGCTGGCCGGAATAGGCCTCGATAAATTCTTCCACCGTGGCGTAGCCGTTGATGCGGGCCGAATATTCAAGATCGGTGGAGGAGGGGTCCTGATGGCGCTCGCGGAAGCGCAAGCAGGTTTCACGCGTCCATGGATCCTGGAAATAAACCGGCAGTTCGATGATCCGGGTCTTCAGCACCGGGTCCGCCTTCGAGGCCGCCTCTTCCATCGACTTCAGTTCGCTGAGCAAATCCTGCGGCTTGACGATGTCGGGGTTGAAGCGAATCTGGAAGCTGGCGTTGGCAGGGCAGATCTCGGTGACACCTCGGATGCCTGCCGTACGCACCGCGTTCGTCATCGAAAGGCCGGTAAAGAAGGAGGTGAGCGACATTTCCTCGGACACCTCGCCGAAGATATGTTCGTCACCGCCGAAGTTGAATCGTATCGACATCGGTCCTCCTTAACCCGCCAAAGCTGCGGCGTTTTCGATGAGCCAGCCTTCCAGCCAGCGGGTATGCACGTCTCCCGCCCGCACCGCCGGATCGGCGGCCAGCGCAAGAAACAGCGGCTTGGTGGTCTTGAGCCCGCCGATCTTCAACTCGTTGAGCGCGCGGATCAGGCGCACTATCGCCGCCTCGCGCGTCTCTGCATGCACGATCAGCTTGGCAAGCAGCGAGTCATAAAAGGGCGGCACCTGATAGCCTTGGTAAAGCATCGAATCGAAGCGTACGCCCGGACCGCCGGGAATGCGAAGCTCGGCCACTTGCCCCGGGAATGGAGCGAACTCCTTCGCCGGGTCTTCGGCATTGAGCCGGACTTCGATCGCATGCCCCTTGACGGAGACATCGCCTTGCCGGATCCGCAGCTTCTCGCCGCCGGCGATGCGAAGCATCTCCGCAACGAGGTCGATGCCGGTGATCGCTTCGGTGACCGGGTGCTCGACCTGGATACGGGTGTTCATCTCGATGAAGTAAAAGCGATCTGCTTCATCGTCATAAAGATACTCTACCGTGCCGGCACCAGAGTATTTGACCGCCTTGGCCAAAGCGACCGCCGAAGCGCAGAGCTCCTCGCGCAGCCTGTCTGAAAGTGCGCGCGACGGCGCCTCCTCCCAAACCTTCTGGCGTCGCCGCTGCAGTGAGCACTCCCGCTCGTAGCAGTGGATGGCATCGCTTCCGTCTGCCAGCACCTGCACCTCGATATGGCGGGCCTTGCCGATCACCTTTTCCATGTAGAGGCCACCGTCGCCAAAGGCGGCGAGGGCTTCTGCTTTGGCTTGAGGAAAGGCTTGTTCGAACTCGGCGAGCGAGTTGGCGATGCGGATGCCCCGCCCACCGCCGCCTGCCGCCGCCTTGATCATCACCGGAAAACCGGTTGCGGTCAGCACCTCGTGGCCAGCCTTGAGGCCCTCGACCCGGCCAGCCGAGCCAGGCACCACAGGGACACCTGCAGCGGCGGCGGCGGATCGCGCCGAGACCTTGTCTCCCATCATCCGGATCGCATCTCCCGACGGGCCGACGAAGACCAATCCAGCGCCTGTGACCGCGTCGGAAAACGCGGCATTCTCGGCAAGGAACCCATAGCCTGGATGAACGCTGTCGCAACCGGTGTCGCGGGCAGCCTTCAGAATTGCTTCGACATTGAGATAGGACTTCTTTGCCGCTGGTGGGCCGATGTTGACCGCTTCGTCCGCAAGCTGGACGTGGAGCGACTCGGCGTCTGCGGCCGAATACACCGCCACGGTGGTGATCCCCAAATCTTGCGCGGCCCGGATGATCCTGACCGCTATCTCACCCCGGTTGGCAACCAGAAGCTTTTTCAGCATCAGTCGAGATCCGCAATAGGTGCGCCGGCCATGATGGGGTCTTCATTGTCGGCAATGAAGCGGATGTTCGTACCGGCCGTCTCGGCCCTCACTTCGTGGAACGACTTCATCACTTCGATGAGACCGATTACGTCTCCGGCGGAAACCGCGTCGCCATCCGCCTTGTAGGGCGGCTGGTCTGGCGAAGCGCTGCGATAGAAGGTGCCGGGAAGAGGCGAAAGAATCTGGGCCATAAAAAGCTCCGGAAAACTGCGGACAGATTAATTTGGAACCGCCCGCGCGGGCGGGTTCGGTCGAGTTCAGTGCCAGGGGGCGATTGCGGTGCGCACGGCTCTGGCTATTTCGATGGCGTTCGGCGTATCGGAATGCACGCAGATGGTTTCGCAGCGTACGGGGAAGAAACTGCCGTCCTCTGCCGTGCCCTCGCCCTCCCTGATGGCGCGTACGCACCGCTCGGCCATCTCTGCGGGGTCCTTGGCGTCATGAACGCGTGTCAAGATCAGCTTGCCGGAGGCATCGTAGTCGAGATCGGCATAGAACTCGGCGACGAATGGGATACCGCGCTCTTGATAAATCTTCTCATGCAGGGTGCCCGTCATGCCGAAGAGGGGTACGCCGAAAACCTCTGCGGCGTCACACACGCCATGGGCGATTGCCTCCTGCTGCATGGCCATGAAGTAAAGGCTGCCATGCGGCTTGATGTGGTGGAGTTCCACACCTTCGGCCTTGAGGAAGCCGGCAAGCGCTCCCACCTGGTAAATGATGGTGTTCCTGACTTCTTCGCGGGTCATCCGCATCTCGCGCCGGCCGAAACCCTGAATGTCGGGCAAGCCTGGATGGGCGCCGATCTTGACGCCACTCGCCTTGGCGCTGCGGACGGCGGCGTGCATGTGATCCGGATCAGAAGCGTGGAAACCACAGGCGACATTGGCAACGTCGATGATGGGCATCATGCCCATATCATCGCCAACCTTGTAGAGGCCAAAGCTTTCGCCCATGTCGCAGTTTAGCGTCACCGCCATCGCATTGTTACCCCTCGAAGCTGCCGTCTTTGCGGCGTTGCAGCATTTTTTGCGCATGCGAAGGCGTTTGTGAAATAGTAGTTTATTGATTGTCATATCAAAAAAACAGATAATGGTTCTGGGCCGGAGCGCACCATGACCATCACCTTGAAACAGCTTGATTATTTTATCGCGACCGCCGAGAGCGGACAGGTCAGTCATGCTGCGGTGGAACTCAACATCTCGCAATCGGCGGTCACTGCGGCGATAAAGACGCTTGAGGCTGACCTGGGCGTACGGCTTTTGGAGCGTAACCACGCTGGCGTAAGATTGACGATGGAGGGCGCGCGGTTTCTTGAACATGCGCGGGTTATCACCGGGGCCGTCGCTGCCGCCGTCCGAAGCCCGTTGCGCGATAGGAAAGGCCTGGCGGGCAAGCTGCGGCTGGGCATGACCTACACGGTCGTCGGCTACTACATGTCGCGCCACTACGCCCGGTTTCGAAAGACTTATCCCGAGATCGAGGTCGAGGTGCTGGAACTGCCCCGAGACGCTCTCGAAAGCGGGTTGATGTGCGGGGACATCGACATGGCCGTGATGCTGGTGTCGAACCTGGAGCACACCAAGGAGTTGGCGCAGGAGGTCTTGATGCGGTCGAACCGCCGGCTCTGGCTTTCGGCTGATCATCACCTGCTCGCGCGACAGGAAATCAGCCTCACCGATGTGGCGGCGGAAGATTATGTCATGCTGACGGTTGACGAGGCACGTACGACGGCCGCCCGTTACTGGGATGCCGCGGGGCTTTCGCTCCGCGCCGTCCTTACCACCAGTTCGGTCGAGGCCGTGCGGTCGCTCGTGGCTGCCGGCATGGGGGTCACTGTCCTGTCCGACATGGTTTACCGCCCCTGGTCCTTGGAGGGGCAGCGCATCGAAGTGCGCGGGCTTGTCGAGCCCATCCCCACTATGGATGTCGGCCTGGCCTGGTCGCGTGACAGATCAATCGAACCGGCAGCGGCGGCCTTCCGGGCCTTCATGTCCGTGACCATGGGCGGCGGCGGCTAACCGCCTGCCGTCAGGCAGGCGCTATGGCACAGGCTTGGAATGGTGGCGACGACGCGGATGCCGAACGGTGCGAGTTCCACGGCCATGGCCCGGGTGGCGGCAATCGCCCAGCCCTTGAAGCATTGCACCAAGTCAAATTCGGGCGAGGCGAGACGCCGCCGTTGGCGATCCGGTCGAACATCTCTTCGTCCATCGTCTCGAGCGCCAGGGCGGCTGGGCCACGCCGGCATTGTTGACCAGTATGTCGAGACCGCCAAAGGCCGAGCGGGCCAGGTCTGCCGCCGATGGCGACCTTGCCAGCAAGTCTCATATCTGCTCCTCCATTGCCGGCACCATCGGGGAAGTCGCGTACATTGCACAGTCCGATTATCTGAACGCCCTTTTAGCTTTCTTTGTTTGAGGTCGACCGGCGTGGGAGGCATAGTCGCCACGGAATTGTGAGGAGGAAGGGATGACGCTGAATTTCGACCCGCGGGCGAAGGCCACGGCGCTCTACCACGGCGAATTCCGGCCGATGTTCGTCGGCGGCAAGTGGGTTCCGGCACGGTCCGGCCAGGAGATGCAGGCGCTCAACCCGGCGACTGGCGAAGTGCTGGCCACCGTGCCGCGTGGCTCGGCGGCCGACGTCGATGCGGCGGTGGCCGCTGCGCGCACGGCTTTCGAAGGGCCATGGTCAAAATTTTCGCCCTATGAGCGGCAGTGCGTGCTTCTGCGCATCGCCGATCTCTTCGAGACCCATTGGGAAGAGCTCAGCGTTTCGGACACTCTCGACATGGGACTGCCGATCACGCGCACGCTCGCCAACCGGCGGCGCGTCATCGGCATGCTGCGCTTCTATGCGGGCATGGCGACCGCGCTGCATGGCGAATCCATAGACAATTCGATCCCTGGCGAGATCGTCAGCTTCACAAGGCGCGAGCCGGTGGGCGTTGTCGGCGCGATCATCCCCTGGAACGCTCCGACCGCCGCTTCGATCTGGAAGATCGCGCCGGCGCTCGCCACCGGCTGCACCATCGTGCTGAAGCCCTCGGAGGATGCCTCGTTGACGCCGTTGCTGATCGCCAGGCTGATGCAGGAAGCCGGCGTTCCCGACGGCGTCGTCAACGTCGTCACCGGCACCGGGGCGGAGGCCGGTGCGTGGCTCGCTAAACATCCCGACGTCAACAAGATCGTCTTCACCGGCTCGACGCTGACCGGCCAGGCCATCGCGCGGGCGGGCGTGATCAACCTCAAGCGCGTTTCCCTGGAACTCGGCGGCAAATCGCCGATCATCGTCTGCCGTGATGCCGACATCGACAAGGCGGTTCCTGTCGCCGCGATGGCGGTGTTCGTGCATTCGGGCCAGATCTGCATCGCCGGATCGCGGCTGTTCGTGGCGCGCGAGATCCATGACGAATTCGTGCGCCGGGTAGCCGAGTTTGCCGGCAGGCTTCGCATCGGCCATGGCATCGAGGCGGAAACCGAAATCGGCCCGCTCATCAATGCCAGGCAGGCCGGCAAGGTGGTGGGCTATATCAAGGCCGGCCGCGACGAAGGCGCGGAACTGATAGCGGGCGGCTCGCGACTGACCGGCGAGATCTACGACGGCGGCAATTTCATCGCGCCGACTGTCTTCGGCGCGGTGTCGGACAAGATGACCATCGCGCGTGAAGAAATCTTCGGTCCGGTGATTTCGGCGATGCCGTTCGACACGCTCGACGAAGCCGTTGCGCGGGCCAATGCGACGCCCTACGGCCTGGCCGCCGGCATTTTCACCAGTCATCTGGGCACCGCCCACAAGCTCGCCCGCCGCATCAAGGCCGGCTCGGTGTGGGTCAACATGTACCACGCCATCGACCCGGCGGTGCCGTTCGGCGGCATGAAGATGTCCGGCTACGGCCGCGAGGGCGGCATCGAACATCTGCATGAATATCTGGAGACCAAGTCGATCTGGATCCAGACCGACTGAGCGTGCGCTGATATTCAGGTGAGGCCGGCCTGCGAATGACGGCGTCCCGCACCATTCTCGGCGCTCGTGCAAGGTGCCTGTCCGAAGGCGCGATGCTCAGTTTGCCAGTTCGCAAATTGGTGCGGATGAGGTTCATCAGCTGTTCGGAGAAGGACTGGTGCACATAGCCCCGCGGTGATGATGCCGACGGAGCGGTGGGCGTCGCGATGGTCGATCGGCACCACTCGCATGCAGTGTGGAGAAAGACGATGAGGAATCGTCGGTTGTGTCCTCTGCCGGATTTCACCTGCCGCAAAGCTCAGCCCGATGCCGGTAGCTGCCGCGATCCCGTGACGGTACTTTCTTGAGTGACGGGAGTGTCTGGCCCGGCAGTCAAGCGGCTCTACTTTCCCCAGCTTCCGTCCTATAGGCCGTTTCCCTCGATCATCGCCATCAGGCAATCGCCAGATTGTGTGCCGCTGATGCCCAGATCACGCACGCTGTTCATGTGGTTTCGGTCATTCAGGCGGAGGTCGCAGACAAGGTGCCCCTGCGCGCGTAAGCGCTTTCCGAAGTCGGCGGCCTGCTGGTGAAAAGGTGACGTTTCCTGATCTCCGACGAGAATGGTCGCTGCCGTCTCCGGGTCATGCCACCGCGTCATCGGGGTGAAGGCAGTTGCCTCCTCATCGGTGATTCCGATTAGCGGCTGGAGGAAGGACGTCTGAAGGGGCTTGAGGTCGTAAAGGCCGCCTAGCAGCAGCGCCGCACGTATGCGCGATGGCATTGGCGTCTTTTCGAACAGGAATGTGGCCAGGTGCGCGCCCGCCGAATGACCACTTACGCTTAGCCGGGCAGGGTCACCGCCATGGGCGGCTATATTGTCCAGCACCCATTGTTTGGCACGCCGGATCTGGTCGACGATTGCCGCCATCCTGACTTCAGGCATCAGCGCATAGTCGACGATGACCGCGATCGCCCCAGCTTTGGTGACTGTGTTCGCTACATAAGAATAGTCGCTTCTGGAGAACATGCGCCAGTAGCCACCATGGATGAAGATGTGCACGGGAAGATCCCTGCGCTCGCCGGGCGGAAAGAACAGGTCCAACCTTTCGGCCTCGCCCTCGCCATAGGCGATATCAGCCGACATCGGCAGGTTCGCCCGGGTTTCCGCGCTGCGAGTCACTATGTCGGCCACAATATAGTCAAAATCGGCCACATGGTCGCGGGTGCGGAAAGGGTCTTTTGACATGACTGCCGGTTCAGAAGGTGACGGCAATATATTTAGCCTCCATGAACTCGGCGATGCCGTGGTGCTGGCCGCCTTCGCGGCCAAGGCCACTCTGCTTGACGCCTCCGAATGGTGCGGCCGGATCCGACATCAGTCCCCGGTTGAGACCGATCATGCCGGCCTCGATCCCCGACGCCACCCGCATGCCGCGTCCAATATCGCGTGTGTATATATAAGCGGCCAGACCATATTCCGTGTTGTTAGCATGTGCGATCGCCTCGGCCTCGGTGTCGAAGCGTGTGATGGGTGCCACCGGGCCGAAAATCTCCTCGTGCGCCATCTCCGCATCGGGCGGCACATCGGACAGCACTGTGGGCGGATAGAAGAATCCTTCTTCCTCCGAAATCGCCCCGCCGCAAAGCACCTTGGCTCCCCGGCCCACGGCGTCCTTGACCAAGCGGTCGATCTTGTCGACAGCCTTTCTGGTGATCATCGGCCCGCATTCTGTGTCTGCATTCGGGCCTGCTCCCACCTTAAGTGCCGCCATGCGCTTGCGGAGCCCGTCGGCAAAAGCATCATAGATTCCCGATTGCACATAGAGGCGATTGGCGGCGGTGCAGGCCTCGCCGGCGTTGCGCATCTTGGCGATCATCGCGCCGTCGAGGGCGGCGTCGAGATCGGCATCGTCGAAGACGACAAACGGGGCATTGCCGCCGAGTTCCATCGAACAGGAAATGACATGCTTTGAAGCCTCGCCGAGCAAGGTTCGGCCCACGCCCGTCGACCCCGTGAAGGACAGCTTCCTGACGCGCGGATCGGCGAGCATGGCCGAAGTCAGCGGCCCGGGACTGGTCGTGGTCAGCACGTTGACGACACCGGCAGGCACGCCGGCTTCGCTGTAGAGTGCCGCCAGCGCATAGGCCGTCAGCGGTGTTTCACTTGCCGGCTTCAGGACGACAGTGCAGCCTGCCGCCAGCGCCGGCGCGATCTTGCGGGTCGCCATAGCGGCCGGAAAATTCCACGGGGTGATCAGCACGCAAATTCCGATCGGCTCATAATCGACCACGATGCGATTGCTGCCGGAGGGCGCGGTGCCGAACTCGCCGGTGATGCGGACCGCTTCCTCAGCATTCCAACGGAAGAACTCGGCTGCATAGGCTACCTCGCCGCGCGCGTCGCGCAGCGCCTTGCCATTCTCCAGGGAAATCAGCATGGCAAGCGTTTCGGAGCGTTCGACCATGAGCTCAAAACAGCGCCGAAGGATTTCCGAGCGTTTGCGCGGCGCCGTCTCCCGCCATCCCTTAGCTGCTTTGGCCGCGGCCTCGACGGCGGCGGTGGCGTCCTCGACTGTCGCATCGGGAACCGCCGCGATCACCGCCCCGGAGGAGGGATCGACAACATCGATGAGCCGACCGTCGGAGGACGGTCGCCAAGTACCGTCGATGTAGAGTCCGTGTGAAAAACCGCGCACGTCATAGCCATCCTGGTCGAGCTGCTGAGCGTTCAAATTCATCGCTTTGTTCCGTTTTCACATAACGCAGGCGGCGAGGTCGCCGTCATGGGCAGCCTGAACGAGGCGTCGCATCGTGCCGAGATCGAAGGCACGCGGATTGTTCTTGATCAGGCGGTCGATGCCGAGCGCTTGCTCGGCGGTCCAGTCAAGCTTATCGGCAGGGAGGCCTAGATCCGCCAGTGTTGGCGTAATGCCGATCGCCGCGAACAATCGCCTGATCTCCTCGATTGTGGCGGCTGCCATCTGGGCGGTGGTTCTCGCCTTCGTCTCCAAGCCAAGTGCCGCGCCGATCTCTGCCATCTCGTCAGCGGCGACGCGGCTGTTATAGGTCATTACGTAAGGCATCATTGTCGCCACGCCCAAACCATGGGCGGTGTGGGTGAGGGCGCCTGCCGGATATTGCACGGCATGCGCCGCCGCCGTGCCGGCAGTGCCGAATGCGCAGCCCGCTGCCAGAGCGCCCATCATGACATCGGCACGCGCGTCGGCATCGGCGCCGTCGCTGCAGGCTTTCTCCAGACTCCGGCCAAGCAGTTTTATCGCGAGCAACGCGAAATGGTCGGTCAGGTCAGTCTTGCCGATGAAGACATGCTGTTGCGGCAGATTGGGGTCTTCACCGCGCCGCATGGCGGTGAAGGCCTCGATCGCATGGGTCAAAGCGTCAGCGCCGGCGATCGCGGTCAGGCCAGGGGGGCAGGTCATTGTCAGTTCGGGGTCGCACAGGGCGACTGCGGCGATAAGGTGAGGGCTCGATATGCCGACCTTGAGCGTCCGGTCCGGGTCGGAAATCACCGCGACCGGCGTCACCTCGGAGCCGGTGCCGGCCGTGGTGGGTACGGCGATCAGCGGCAGCGTCGGACCCGGCACCTTGAACTCCCCGTAATAGTCCTGGAGCTTGCCGCCATGGCTGAGAAGCAGCGTGGTGCATTTGGCGAAATCGAGACAGCTGCCGCCGCCGATGCCGATCACCATGTCCGGTCTGAACCCCTTCGCTTCCTCGACACAGATGCCGACCGTGTCGCGTGGCACGTCGGGCAGAACGCGGTCATGCACAAGGACTTCGATCGAGGCTGATTGAAGGGACTTGATGATGTCGACGAATACCGTTGTGCCCGCGAAACGCTCATCGGTGCAGACCAGCGCACGTTGGCCGAACCGGGCGGCGACCGTCGGCAGCACATGGCGCTGCCCTTTCCCGAACAGGATTTCACGCGGCAACCGCAGGGCGGCGAAGAGGGTCATGATCGGTCCTTTGACGGCGGCTGACTGGAAACGGAGGCATTGAACTGGGCTTGGGATCGGACGGTCTAAGCGCGTGTCTCTCGCCCCTAAAACATATCCGCTTTAAAATCGTATAGGATATAGGATTGCATCGACGGAACCATCGTGTTAGCAGTCCTGACTGTCAAGAGGCAAAATATGCACACCGCAAACTTACCCGACCCAAGCGACGCCACCATTGGAGTTGGTCGCATCCAGCGCGCCAACAGTCTCGTCGAAGATGTCTATGAAGCCATCTTCGCGCAGTTGATGGCGCTGAAAATCCCGCCAGGCTCACGTATTACAGTCGATAGCCTGGTCAAGGAATTCAACGTCTCGCACACGCCGATCCGCGAAGCCCTTGGCCGGCTCGAAGGCGAAGGCCTCGTCCTCAAGACGCATTTGATCGGTTATCGTGCTGCACCCCAGATCACCCGGCGCCGTTTCGACGAATTGTACGAAATGCGTCTGCTGCTCGAACCGCATGGCGCCGCAAAGGCCGCCGTAATGATGGACGAGGCCAAGTTCAATGTGTTGCTCGAAGCCGCCGGCGTGATGTCACGCCGCGACGGCAAGGATGATCGCGTACGCTATTCGAACTTCGCCAGGCAGGATGCGATCTTCCACGACAAGATCTTGGAGTTTTCTCAAAACGAACTCATCCGAGAGACGTTGGGCCACCAGCACACGCACTTCCACATCTTCCGCCTGATGTTTCATGCACGTGTGACCGAGGAGGCACTTGACGAACATGAGGCGATTCTTGCCGCGTTCGGCTCTGCCGATCCCGATGCCGCCGCAAAGGCGATGCGCATCCATATAGAGCACTCGCGCGATCGCCTGCTCCCGGCATTCGATTGAGGTCGGAACGGATGTCTATTGCCGCTAATATCGCCGGGGAGGGCGGGAGCACGTTGTCCAGCAATGCGCATGGTTCGCTCGAACCGGTGCTGCGCGCCCAGCAATTGTCCAAGCAATACGGCCCGGTGACGGTGTTGTCGGACGTCACTTTGGACATCCTGCCCGGTGAGGTCCACGCCATCATTGGCGAGAACGGTGCCGGCAAGTCGACGTTGATGCGGCTGCTGTCCGGCTATGTCGAGCCAAGCCATGGCACATTGTCGATGAACGGACACGCGGTGAAATTTGCCAAGCCCAGCCAGGCACAGGATGCCGGTATCGCCTTGGTCCATCAGGAGATCCTGCTCGCAGAGGGGCTCACGGTCACCGACAATCTGTTTCTCGGGCGAGAGCTTTCGCGTGGCCTTGTCGTGGATGACCGCACCATGCGCCGGCTGGCGGCCGACAAACTGGCGCAGATCGGCTGCGCGGTCTCGCCAAGGGCACTGGTGCGAGACGTCTCGCTGGCAGACCGGCAGATGGTGCAGATCGCTCGTGCTCTGCTTGACGACTATAAATTGGTTATCTTCGACGAGCCGACCGCCGTTCTGACCGGTGGCGAGGTCGAGCGCCTTCTGGAGATCGTCCTGCGACTGAAGGCTCACGGCACCGCCGTGCTGTATATCAGCCACCGGTTGGACGAGGTGCAACGGGTCGCCGACAAAGTGACCGTTCTGCGCGACGGCAAGATGGTCGGCACCTATCCCGGCAAGACGCTGAGCCAGATGGATATGGCGCGGTTGATGGTCGGTCGCGAACTGGCCGCACTCTATCCTGAAAGGACCGCAGCGCCTTCGGATGTACCGATGCTGAGCGTGAGGAACGCCTCCGTTCCCGGCTATGCGGAGGACGTGTCGTTCACGGTCCACAAAGGCGAGATCCTCGGGTTCGCCGGCATGGTCGGCGCAGGTCGAACTGAACTCTTCGAGGGCATTATCGGCCTGCGCCCGGCGGCCGCCAAGGTCGAACTTGAGGGCAAGTCGATCCATTTCCAATCGCCGCGCGCGGCGATCGACGCCGGCGTCGGTTACCTGACCGAGGATCGCAAGGGCAAGGGACTGCTGCTGCAGGAGCGCCTGGCGCCTAACCTGACGCTGTCGGCGCTCGGTTTGTTCCATCCCGGCCTCTCGATGGGTCGGCGCCGCGAAGCGGAGGCCTTGGAACAGGCCGTGGAGACATATGACATCAGGCTGAAGAGCCTCGGCGCCAAGGCGGGCCAGCTTTCCGGGGGCAATCAGCAGAAGCTGCTGCTGGCGAAGGTGCTGCTGACCGATCCTTCGGTGGTCATTATCGACGAGCCCACGCGTGGCATCGACATCGCCAACAAGGCGCAGATCTATGCCTTCATCCAGGAGCTTGTGGCCAAGGGCAAGGCCTGCATCGTCATCTCTTCGGAGATGCAGGAACTGATCGGCATCTGCGACCGCATCCTGGTGATGCGCGAAGGCCGCATCACCGGCGAGGTCAGCGGCGCCGAAATGACCGAAAGCAACGTGGCGGTACTGGCGACCAGTGGCCCCAAGCCAGGGCTAAAAGCCAAGGGAGGCACAGAATGGCTGTCATGACCGAATCCGCACCCAGGCGTCGCCCCCTGGATCTCAATGTCAGTTGGACCGACATCGGGCCCTTCCTTGCGCTGGCGGCCCTCCTGGTCGTGGGTTACCTCATCAACCCCGATTTCCTGTCCGCCACCAATCTCGCCAACGTCATCACCCGCAGCGCCTTCATCGCCATTATCGCGGTCGGCGCGACATTTGTGATCTCGTCCGGCGGGCTCGATCTTTCCGTCGGCTCGATGGCCGCCTTCATCACCGGCATCACCATCATGTTCATGAACACGGTGGCCCCGCATGCCGGTATCTGGGCTATTCCCGCCGGCATGGCGGTGGCGATCCTGGTCGGCCTGCTGTGCGGGCTTGCCAACGGCCTCATCGTCACGGTCGGCAGGATCGAACCGTTTATCGCCACGCTGGGCACGATGGGGATTTTCCGGGCGCTGATAACCTATCTGACCGACGGCGGCACGATACCGATCGACCGATCGCTGCGCGAGGCCTACCGGCCTGTCTATTTCGGCACGGTTGCCGGCATCCCGGTTCCTATCCTCATATCCGTCGCCGTCGCCGCGGCCGCATCCTTCATCCTGTACAAGATGAAATACGGCCGCAAATGCGCGGCGGTCGGCGCCAATGAGGATGTCGCCCGTTATTCCGGCATCTCGGTGATCAGGACACGGACCGTGGCCTATATCGTCCAGGGTGCCTGCGTGGCCATTGCCGCGATCTGCTACGTGCCGCGCCTGGGCGCTGCAACGCCGACGACCGGACAGCTTTGGGAACTGCAGGTCATCACAGCCGTGGTGATCGGCGGCACCGCGCTGCGCGGCGGCAAGGGCCATGTGTGGGGAACAGTCGCCGGCGCCGTCATCCTGGAGCTCATCGCCAACCTCATGGTGCTGTCGGACTTCGTCTCGGAATACCTCGTTGCCGCTGTTCAGGGCGTCATCATCATCATCGCCATGCTCATCCAGCGGTTTTCGAATTCGAAATAGCGCCGCGTCCGGACCACGCGGATCAACGTTCTTATAGGTCCAAGGGAGAAGACAATGTTCAGTAGAAAATGGATTGCGGCGGCGACACTTGGCGCGCTGCTGCTGGCCGGTCAGGCCATGGCGCAAGACAAGAAGGTCATCGCGGTGTCGATACCGGCAGCCGACCACGGTTGGACGGCGGGCATCGTCTATCACGCACAGGCGGCGGCCAAGGAAATCAACGCCGCGTTCCCGAACGTCGAAGTGGTCGTGAAGACGTCGCCGTCCGCGGCGGAGCAGGTCAGCGCGCTTGAGGACCTGTCGGCCAGCCGCAAGCTGGATGCTTTGGTGATCCTGCCTTACAGCTCGGAAGAGCTGACTCAGCCGGTCAAGGCTATCAAGGACATGGGCACGTTCATTACCGTCGTCGATCGCGGTCTGACTGACGCCTCCGTCCAGGATCTTTACCTCGCGGGCGACAATATCGCGGTTGGCACCAACACAGCCAAGTTCATGATCGACAAGCTCGGCGGCAAGGGCGACGTCGTTGTGCTGCGCGGCATTCCGACCGTCATCGACGACGAGCGCATCAAGGGCTTCCAGGACACGATCAAGGGTACGAACCTGAAAGTCCTCGACATCCAGTACGCGCATTGGAACAGCGACGAGGCCTTCAAGCTGATGCAGGACTATCTGGCCAAGTACCCGCATATCGATGCGGTCTGGGCCAATGACGACGACATGCTGCTTGGCGTGCTCGAAGCGGTCAAGCAATCGGGCCGGACCGATATCAAGCTGGCGCTCGGTGGCAACGGCATGAAGGACATCGTCAAGAAGGTGATCGACGGCGACGCCATGACGCCGGTCGAGACGCCATATCCGCCGTCGATGATCAAGACCGCGATCTACATGACCGTCGCCAACCTGATCGGCCAGGCACCCGTCCGTGGCACCGTCAAGCTCGACGCGCCGTTGATCACCCAAGCCAACGCCAAGGAATACTATTTCCCCGACTCGCCATTCTAACCCTATCCGATTTCACCGAAAGGCAGGGCGCGGTCCGCGCACTGCCTAGCTCAAACACTGAGAGGAAGAGCCATGCCAGGCAAGAAGATACTGATGCTGACCGGTGAGTTCACCGAAGAATACGAAATCTTTGTCTATCAGCAAGCCATGGAAGCCGTCGGTCACACCATCCACGTGGTGTGCCCAGACAAGAACGCCGGAGATCTGATCAAGACCTCGCTGCACGACTTCGAGGGCGACCAGACCTACACCGAAAAGCTCGGCCACTATGCGCTGATCAACAAGACTTTCTCGGAAGCCGAGAGGCAGCTCGATCAATATCATGCCGTCTACTGCGCGGGCGGCCGCGGCCCGGAATACATCCGCACCGACAAGCGCGTGCAGGCCATCGTGCGCCATTTCCACGAGGCCAAGAAGCCGATCTTCACCATCTGCCACGGTGTGCAGATCCTGATCGCTGTTGACGGCGTGGTGCGTGGCAAGAAGGTCGCAGCACTCGGCGCCTGCGAGCCTGAGGTGACACTGGCGGGTGGCACCTATATCGACCTGTCGCCGACCGAGGCCTATGTGGACGGGACAATGGTTTCTGCCAAAGGCTGGACGGCGCTTGCTGCGTTCATCCGCGAATGTCTGAAGGTGCTGGGAACGGAAATCCGCCACGCATAAGCTTCTGGAACCGACGCATTTCGCCAAGGGATGCGTCGGTTGCTTTCAACAGCGCATCCATATCCATAAGTTCGATCGGGATCGCGGCTCCCGAGCACAACGATATAGGCGAGATGCTCAAGGGTCGCCGCCTGGTTGCGCTGCTTTCGTCCTTCTTGTTTCACTGATCGCGGTAGTGCTGTTCGACATGCTGGCGCGCGGCGTTGTTTCAGCGTCCGGATTAGAGGTCGTGTCGTCGACCGTGCGGCCCGTCGTCGCCCCGAGGCCATCACGCTCGGTGCCGAGGCCCGGTGAACAAGTTCTCATAAAACCTTCTGACAACCGTTCGATCGGCGCTCAGGCTCGACGTCACTATGAAAGCGGGATGCGCCTGAGTTCAGGCCTGCGTCAGTGAATATGGCATCGCGGATAACCAATAGTCTCTGGCGTCCGGGTTGGTCATCGGCCTAACGAAAAGAACGGCGTCTAGGAACGATTCCGGCCGGCTGCCGTTGCCTAACATTAGCTATCTCTTATGGAATCTGCGAAATGCCGCTGTGTCAGAATCTATGCCCTCTTGAAATGACATTCAAATGCCCGCGTTGCGGATTGGCTTTGCTGAAACCCGGGCGCTGGTTTCAGGTTGCATCCAAATATCGCTGCGAGGGGTGTCACAGCGAAATCCGGATCACTTATCCCGACAAGATTGCACTATTCCAGAAGTATGCGGCTTCGCAACGCGAGGGTCCATCTCCGCCAAAGCATAGCTCAGTCCTGGCCAAGTCATTCAGCGGCTAGGCCATGGTCCTGCCAGGGCAGTCTGAACGCTGACTGCCGGCGGTAGTGCTGCCTGTTGCATGGAACGAAATCCGTTCCTTGCGGTTGGGAGTTCATGCCTCCAGCTACACGCAATTGAGCCGGCCATGCCCTGCAGTCAGGAGCAGTGATGCAAACATACCTGGTAGAGCAAATGGAAGGGGACGACGTAGTTGCGGCGAGTAATGTCAATGCGTCCAGCCCGTTCACGGCGGCGACTATATCAACAGGACGCCAGGTTACCCTGCGGACATGGGAAAACAACTGGGTTCGTGTCACGGATGAGCTTGGAGGAGAAGTATTCGCATATTGCTTCGTTTCAGGCGCCGGCGAAGCGGACAGCAGCGCACAGCCCGACACCTCGGTAAGGTAGTCCCACAGCCCGGGCGGGCGCAGGCTTGCATGCTCAACTTCGAACGATTCAAGCGATCAAGACCGCCTGGCGCATCATCCGAATGATTGATGAAAAGATCATGCCGCGGGGCGATAAGCGGCAACAATCCTAGCGTGGGGCCCTTATGTCTCTGGCGCATTTAGAATCTTCGAGGGCGATTCGAACGGTGCAGACTGACTACCAACCGGTGGTCTCTTGTCGATGGTCAAAAGTTCCCGATCATGCTCTTGACGAGGGCGGGCCCGTTCTACGTCTGCATCAACGGATGGGAACTGGCTTCGTCGACATTCCGGTCTTTGATCACCTGAGGGAAATCGCCGGGCATTATTCCGAAAAATTAGCCGCCAGCGACGGCACCAACCGACTGACCTATTCCGAGCTTTTTCGGGCGGTCGAGGCCTTGGCCAGCCGGATTGAAGCCGTCGTTCCCGACGGAAATGCGGTTGGAATACTTCAGGCCAACTCGGTCTGGTACACAGTTGCGATGCTGGCCAGCATGGCATCCGGTCGACCGTCAGTACCGCTTAACGTGCGAGATCCGGACTCGCGCATCAACGAAATCGTCGCCGACGCGAGGCTCTCCGCCATAATTGGCGACAAAGGCATCCATGGCCTTGATCTGCCCCAGCACGTTGCCCGGATCGAGATAGCGCAATCGTTGCAGGCAACGCTTCGTCCAGCTGAACACCGTACCGTTTCTGTCGATGCACCGGCAATGGTGCTTTATACCTCCGGCAGCACGGGCCGCCCCAAGGGGATTGTCAACAGCCAGCGGAGCTTGCTGTGCCGAGTGCAGCAATATGTCGACGCCTGCCACATCAATGCGCAGGATGTTTTCCTGCCCCTGACCGGCCCGGCAACCATCGCCGGTTGCCGGGAAATCCTTGCTGCTCTTCTTACGGGTGCTACGTTGCAGCTTGTGGAGGTCGAAGCCGTCGGCCTGCGCTCGGTTCGCGGCCGCATGCAATCGGAAGGCGTGACGATCACGTATCTGGTGCCGGCATTGCTTCGCGCTCTCCTGGCGGATGAGCCCGCGGACGCCTTTGGTTCACTCAGGGTTGCCCGAATTGGAGGCGAGAAGGTGTCCTCGGCCGACATCCGCCTGGTGCGCAAGGCTGTCCCGCCAACTTGCCTGGTGCAGATCGGCTATTCATCGACGGAAACGACTGGATCGCAGTGGTTCTTGCCGCACGATTGGCCGGAATTCGATTCCTCAGCTCCCGTCGGTTGGCTGCTTCCGGGAATCAGCTTCGCAATTGTCGATGAAGAGGGTTACCCGGTTCAGCCCGGCAAGATCGGAGAACTGTTGATCAGAAGCCCGTATGTCGCACTCGGATATTGGGAAAACGGGGCAGTTGTTCCGTTTGAAATAGATCCCGCCGACCAGACGCTTCGTATCTTTGCAACGGGCGATCTTGTGCAAATTGGGAGTGATGGCCTGTTGCGGATCATCGGTCGCAAAGGGCGCCAGATAAAGGTCAATGGGCGGCGCGTTGAGCCGGCCGAACTCGAACGGGTTCTGCGTGGCGCGCCGTCGGTGAAGGATGCCGTGGTTATCGTCACCCCGGCGAATGAACTGGTTGCGTTCGCCGTACCGCACGGCAGGGCGGGAGTCAGTTTTTGCGACGAGCTGCGCCAATTTGCCAGGACAAAATTGCCGCCGGCGCTTTGCCCGCTGCGGCTCCATGCAAGCGCCGAGATACCGCGGCTGGCCAGCGGAAAGATCGATATGGCAATGCTGGCTGCAATCGACCTTTCGGTGCGGGAAACAACGCCCCCACCGCAAATCGCCCATGCGGGAAATGAAGTTCCTGCTCATCAGATCGTACGGCGTGCCTGGACCAAGGTCCTTAAAACGCGGGTCGCACTGGGGTGCTGGGATGAAGCGGGGGGAGATTCGCTGAAGCTGCTGCATTGCGTGATGGAAATCGAAAGCGCGATCGGGCAAGAGCTCGGATTGGAAGCCTTCACGGTTGGAATGAGCTTCGATGAGATGGTTGCAGCGGTCATTTCCGCTCAAGGAGGCGGAGAGCACGCGCCCGCCTGGAAACACGAGCCTCCGCTGCTTTTCCTTTTCCCCGGGTCGGTCGGCTATGGTCCGAGCCTTGCTTCGTTCGCATCAGCAATAAGCAAGGTCGCCAGGGTGTCTCCCATCAGATATCCGGCCCTGGGCATGATCCTGCAAGGTCAGAACACTGTCGCCGCAATGGTCGAAGCTGCAATTGATCATATCAACCGCGTGCAGCCGACCGGCTGTGTTCGCCTCCTTGGCCACTCGCTCGGAGGAGCGGTCGCTTTTGAGGTTGCCGCGCGTCTGCTTGATCAAGGGCGAGCGGTAGCGTTCACGGGCATTCTGGATACCAGCCTGGTTGGCGAGCGCAGCAAGCGTTGGGAGACCATTACCCGGACATTTCACCGGATCCGAACCAATCGTATATCGGCTAGTCGGGTGGCGTGTCGCGCGCTTGCCAAGGTCGCGGTCAAAATGCACTGCGAATCCCGGCTTGCCGGCTTCCTCGACCGCTATGCCGAGGGTCAGTTCAATCCGACGAGCTTCAGAACCAAACTGGAACTGCAGGAGGTTCTGCGGGCGCGGGCCTTCTTCCAATGGCTGACAGAACCTAGGCCGATACTGCCGATCACCGGCACCTTGTTCCGTTGCGCGCGGCCCGGAATGCCCCTTGCACTCGGGTGGGATCGGGCATTCGTCCATCTGGACGTCATTCCGATCGCCGGCACCCACATCGACATGGTCGTGGAGCCTCATCTGACCGTCAATCGCCCACTCATCGAAAACGCTGTGACCGAGACCTACTCTTCAATCGAGTCACGCAAACAGGAGGCAGTGTCATCGACCTGATCGGCGAATTCAGCAGCGATGTGCTGGCGCTCGATGCCCGGCTGGAGATCGATCGCATCGTCGAGACTTTGCGCGAACAGGTTCTCGGCACACAACGGCGTCGCGGAGTGGTCGTCGGGCTCTCCGGAGGCATCGACAGTTCGGTCGTCGCAACGGTGTGCGCACGGGCGTTCGGAAAGTACAAGGTACTGGGCCTGTTCATGCCGGAGCGCGATTCGTCAGGCGACTCGTTGAGGCTTGGCCGCAGCGTCGCTGGGCAGCTTGGCATCGACACCATCCTTGAAGATATCGAGCCGGCGCTCGAAGGCATTGGCGCCTACGCCCGACAGATCGAGGCCATCCGAACTGCCGTCCCTGGATATGGCGAAGGCTGGAAATGCAAGCTGGTCATGGCATCGGTGCTGGAGAGCAGCGGCCTCAATATCACGCGCCTTACGGTCGAGGATCCGGACGGAAAGATCGACACCGTGCGTCTGTCGCCGGCGGCTTACCTGCAGATCGTCGCTGCTACCAACTACAAGCAGCGGGTTCGCAAGATGACCGAATATTATCATGCGGACCGCCTCAACTATGCAGTGGCAGGCACGCCAAACCGGCTCGAATACGACCAGGGCTTCTTCGTCAAGCAGGGCGACGGCGTCGCCGATGTGATGCCTATCGTCCATCTCTACAAGACCCAGGTTTACCAGCTGGCGGAATATCTCGGGATTGACACGGAGGTCCGAACAAGGCCGCCGACCACGGACACGTTTTCCATGGCGCAAACCCAGGAGGAGTTCTACTTCGCCTTGCCCTATCAGTTAATGGATTTGTGCCTCTACGGCATGAATCACGGAATTTCGGCCGGCGCGGTCGCCGCCGCCGCCGGCCTCACGGCCGAGCAGGTCGAGAAGGTCTATAAGGATATCGTCAGCAAACGCCGCGCCGCACGCTACCTTCACGCACGGCCGCAGCTGTCCGCTGCGATGGACAGGGATTGACCCATGTGCGGCATCGCCGGAATTGTGGCGCTGAAAGCGGCTGCGGAGCCTCCGTCACGAGCCGCGCTTCTGAGAATGGCAGCCGCGCTCTCCCATCGAGGTCCGGACGAAAGCGGCCTTTACCGCGACAAGCGAGCGGGGCTGGCGCATACCCGCCTGTCGGTCATCGATCTCTCGACCGGACAGCAGCCTCTCGCCGACACAGGCAATACCACCTGGATCGTGTTCAACGGCGAGATCTTCAACTACGTCGAGTTGCGTGACCAACTCATAGCCCTGGGACATCGTTTCCGCACCCGCAGCGATACGGAGGTCGTCGTGCATGCCTACCGCGCCTGGGGCGTGGGCGCGTTCGAGCGGCTGAACGGGCAGTGGGCACTCGCCATCTGGGACTCGCTGACAGGCCGCCTCGTCCTGTCGCGCGACCGGTTCGGCATCTGCCCGCTGCATTTGTGCGAACACGCTGGCCGCCTGCATTTCGCCAGCGAAGTTAAGGCCATCTTCGCAGCCGACCCGGCGATACCGCGGGCCTTCGATCCGGCGGGGGTCGACCAGACTTTCACGCTGTGGACCGTCGTACCGCCGCAAGGCGTATTTCAGGGAGTACAGGAACTTACCCCCGGCCATGTCCGCATCTACGACAATGGCAGCGTTCGTGAGCAGGCTTTCTGGAAACCTTGCTATCCCGAGAGCGAGGACCTGTCCCATGGCACCTTCAGGGGCTCGCTGGAGGATGCGGTGGACGAAGTGCGCGGCGCCTTGCAGGCCGCGACGGCGCTTAGGATGGTGAAGGCGGATGTGCCGGTCGGCTGCTACCTTTCCGGCGGGCTCGACAGCTCACTTGTCGCCATGCTCGGGAGGCGCTTCGCCGGCGCGCCGTTCCAGACTTTCTCGTTGCGTTTTGCTGACGCCGAATATGATGAAACCCGTTACCAGCGGCTGGTTGCAAGTGCGAGCGGCGGCGAGCACCACGAGGTGATGGTTTCGCGCAGTGACATCGCCGACATCTTCCCAGATGTGATCCGTCACGCCGAGCGTCCGATTCTCAGGACGGCGCCGGCGCCGTTGTTCCTTCTCTCGAGGCTGGTGCGCGAACATGGCATCAAGGTCGTGCTGACCGGCGAAGGGGCCGACGAGATGTTCGCCGGCTACGACCTGTTCCGGGAAGGCAAGGTCCGCCGCTTCTGGGGGCGGCAGCCCGCCTCTGCCCGACGCGCGCGACTGCTGGAACGCCTCTACCCTTATCTGAGCCGCTCGCCGGTCAAGCAGCAGGCGATGGCGCGCCAGTTCTTTGGACATGGTATCCATGCATTTGGCGCGCCCGGCTTCGCGCATGATACCCGCTGGCGCACCACCAGCGCCATCAAACGGCTGTTCTCGGCCGACATGCACGCCGAAACGGCGCGTCACGACGTGGTGGCGGACCTGCTCTGCCGCCTGCCCGAAGAGTTTCAACGATGGGGTCCTCTCGCGCAGGACCAGTATCTTGAGATCAGGACGCTGATGTCGGGCTACCTGCTCTCCTCGCAGGGAGACAGGATGCTGATGGCCCATTCCGTCGAAGGGCGGTTCCCGTTCCTGGACGACAGGCTGGTGGCCTTGGCGAATTCGCTACCGGCCGACTACAAGCTGCGCATTCTGGATGAGAAACACGTGCTGAAGCGTGTGGCGAAATCGATCGTGCCCGCGGAAGTCGTGGCCCGCAAGAAGCAACCCTACCGGGCGCCCAACGCACTTTGCTTCATCGGCGATAGCGCACCCGCCTATGTCCGCGAAGCACTCTCGGAGACTGCCCTGCGCGCGGCGAATGTCTTTGATCCGAACTCGGTCGCGCGCCTGCTGGACAAATGCGCTGCCAAGACCGGCGATGGGGATCTGTCCAACTCGGACAACATGGCGTTGGTCGGCGTGCTGTCGACGCAGCTCCTCCATCAGCAGTTTGTCGCAAGCCGCCCTTCGAGCGGGTGTGCGGTCGACCTCAGGATAGATGTCGATCACCTGCACAGGCAAGAGGTGCTGGTATGATGCATGGCGCCGTCCCTCTGCTGCACGACTACCTCAGCCATTCGGCCGGCCGGCTCGGCGACAAGGTGGCGCTGGTGTGCGGCGGGCACCGGCTCGCCTATGATGAGCTTGAGACACGTTCCAACGCGGTCGCCCATCATCTCGTCACGTCCGGGGTCGCCCCCGGTGACCGCGTCATGATCTTCGCCGACAACACCGTCGAGACCGTGGTCAGCTTCTGGGCGGTTCTCAAGGCGAGCGCCGTTGTGTGCGTCGTCAATCCGCTCACCAAGAGCGACAAGCTGGGGTATTTGCTCAACGATTGCCTGCCGGCGGCATTGATCACCGACAAACATTTGCAGCCGATCTTTACTGAGCCGGCGCGTAACTGTCCGTCGCTGCGGCGGCTCATCGTCTCCGGTCAGGTGGACGACGCCGAGCTCCGGGGATTGCCGCATGCCGTGCGCTGGGATGAGGCGGCTGCCGGCCACGGCAAAGCGCCGGCCCGCCGCCGCATCGATATCGATCTCGCAGCCATCATCTACACGTCGGGCTCGACCGGCGAACCCAAAGGCGTGATGCTGACACACAGGAACATGATGGCAGCCTGCGCGTCTATCGCCTCGTACCTCGAGCTTGGCGAAGACGACGTGATCCTCAATGTCTTGCCCCTGGCCTTCGATTACGGCCTCTATCAGATGATAATGGCATTCCGTACCGGGGCGCGGTTGGTCCTCGAGCGCTCGTTTGCCTTCCCCGCACAGATACTTGCGATCATCGAAAGGGAGAGAGTTACAGGCTTTCCCGGCGTGCCGACCATCTTTGCCGCGCTGTCGGATCTCAAGACGCTGAAGGCAAATGATTTTGCAAGCATAAGGTATGTCACGAACACTGCTGCGGCACTGCCGCTCAAGCACATTCGCCTGCTCCAGGAACTGTTTGCCGATGCCCGGATCTATTCGATGTACGGCCTGACCGAATGCAAACGCTGCACCTATCTTCCGCCGGAAGATCTTGCGCGAAAACCGTTGAGCGTGGGGATCGCCATCCCGAACACCGAAATGTGGATTGTCGATGAGGATGACCGAAAGGTCGGTCCCAATGTCGTCGGCCAGTTGGTCATCCGCGGAGCAACGGTCATGAAGGGCTACTGGGGTAAGCCGGAGGCTACCGCGAGGAAGCTCAAGCCTGGCCCTTTGCCCGGCGAGCAGGTTCTGTACACCGGCGACTACTGCCGAATGGACGAGGAAGGGTACCTCTATTTTGTCGGCCGCAGCGATGAGATCATAAAATCGCGGGGAGAAAAGGTGGCGCCTAGGGAAGTCGAAAACGTGCTGATGGAAATCCCGGGAGTACGGGAAGCCGCGGTTGTCGGAGTTCCCGACGACCTGCTGGGGCAAGCAGTGAAAGCGTTTGTCGTCATGGAGCAAGGAACGATCATAGGCGAAAAGCAGCTGCGGATGGAATGTCAGAAGCGGTTGGAAAACTTCATGATTCCGAAGTCCATCCAAATTGTGTCCAGTCTACCGATGACGGACACGGGCAAGCTCAAGAAAATAGCGCTGTCATAAAGCGATACCTGGAAATCATTTGGATCGGAGGCCAATTCAATGCTGAGCACGAACAACAGAATTGACACCTACAGCGATCAGATACGCGCCTTTCTGGCGTCAAATTTCTACGTGGCCGACCCGCGTGCCCTGGAGGTTGAAACGTCGTTGCTCGACCAGGGCATCATAGACTCGACTGGAGTGCTTGAAGTTATCGGCTTCGTCGAGGAGACATTCGGCATCACTGTCGAGGACAGTGAACTTCTGCCTGAGAATTTCGATTCCATCCAGGGAATTGCACGTTACGTGGTGAGCAAGGAAAACTGATCGCCGGGCGATGGTAATAAGGGCGTCTTCCCAACCGAGCGCGCAAACCCATGGCGCGGCTCACGCTGGCGTTCTGGCTCGTGCACAAACCACCCTGGCTTCACCAGCATTGTTCGCAACCGTGCGAATGCTCTCGTAGCCTTTGGAACGTTCAACCAAACTCATGACCTGCCGGTCCTGGCCAAGCCCGACCTCGAAAAGCAGCATACCACCTTGCCGCAGATAGCGCCGCGCCTCCTTGATCACCCGCATGTGAATGCTCAGGCCGTAGGGCCCGGCAGCGAACGCCTCACGTGGTTCAAGTTCCATCAAATGCGCGCGGTCGTTTTCGAGCCGCTTCTCGGAGATGTAAGGCGGGTTGCAAACGACCAGATCGATCGTGCCTTCGAGCTCCAGACCCGAGAAGGAATTGAACAGGTCGCCCTGCAGCACCGAAATGCGTCCGGCCAGGCCAAGATGGGCGACGTTCCGGCACGTGGTTTCTACACAGCTGTCAGTGAGATCGCTCGCCCAGACGCGCGCGGTGGGGACCTTGTATCCAATGGCGCAGGCGAGATTGCCTGCCCCGCAGCACATGTCGACGACACGCGGGACCGGCCGATTAAGTTCACGCAGCACATTGAGGGCGGTGCAGCCGAGCAATTCCGTCTCCGGGCGAGGGACGAGCACGCCGGGCGCGACAACCAACTTCAGTCCCATGAAGTCGGTGCGGCCGGTGCTGTAGGCGCTGGCGACATCTATTTCACCAATCACGACAAACCCGCTTTCTTGATTTTCCCATGCTCGATTTCTCAGGTCGCCCATGTCTTCATGCTGTGAGGCGAGGCATCAGCCTCATCGTTCCCGGCTAGGTTCACGTCCGCGTAGATACTGGATCGCCGCACTCTGCAGGTCGCTGCTGAACCTCACCTCGATCGTGTCTCCAGGCGCGACCTCAGTGTCCTGGTCGACCGGTCGACTTCTCGACGCGTCGCCGGCCCCGCCGGTTATTGTGATCCGCGCCTGGAAGGTTTCGCCGGCGACCGGCAGTGGAAGAGCGGACGCCCCTGATGGCTGAAGCTTCTGGCTGGCTGCGTGGAGCCTTGCAGTGGTCTCGGCGAGGCGAAGGTCGGTGTCCCTCAACTCGTTCAGAAGGCCGATCCTTCGTTGATTTTCATTGCGTTCCTGCTGCCTGACGAAGTCTTCCTGCTGGCGTCGCGTTCTCATGAGTTCGACCGACGTCTCGAGCGCCCGGCTCGACGACATCAGCACGGCACGTCTGACGTCGGCGAGCCTGCTGTTGGTCAGGTTGCCCGATTCGAACGATTTGGTGACCCGCGCCAGATCGTCCTCATCCTGTTTCACCGCGGCCGCTTCCGTCTGCTCGCGCTTGAGCAGAACCTCGACCTCAGCCTCGGCATCCTTGGCGGTCTTGTCGAGATAGCTTTGCTCCTGTTGAAAATTGTTCAGCGAAATTCTGAGACCCTCCGCTTCCGCCTGCGCGACCGCCGATATCAATGCATTCGACAGGGGCGAACCTTGCGGCGGCTGCATGTCAAATTCTGCCTGGTTCTGAAGTTCGGCGCGGATACGGGCGCCATGAAAGTAGTCCCTGATATAATCCCCCCAGATCGACTCGTAGTCGCGTCGCAGATCAACGGGATCAGGTCCGCTTTGGCTTGCCCGCGACCGCAGAAGGCTGAAACCGCCGGCGACCGCAATCGCCTGCCGGACTGTCATGAGTGGCCGGTAAGCCTGCTGCCCTGGCGTCAGCACATCGCCAGTCACGTAGATCGGCCGGTACTCCGCGATCACGGCCGTGACGTCGCTCGGCTTGATGACGATCATTTGCTCCCGTCCATCAGGCAGACGCTGGTGGACGATCTTGGTTGGCAGCACCGCTTCCATGCGCGTCTGCAATTCAGCCGGCGTCAACCCGCCAACTGGGATCATCCCGAACTCGGGCAGCGCGATCGAGCCATCCATCTGGACAATCGCGCGTTGCGTTCGTTCCGCTATGGAGGCAATTCCTATCTCTACCGTGTCGCCGGGGGAAAGCTTGTAGGCCACCGGCGCTTCAGCCGCGGCTGCGATATCCAGGGCCAGGCAGCCGGCAAGCGCTGCAAAGAAAATTCGGCTAACGAAGGCCATTGATGGCAATCTCCCTTTAATTCAAGCTCGGCTGCTGCGGCCAATCGAGACGGGCGACGAATTCGTAGACCGGCCCACCAGGCACCCCCCAATTGCTCGACCAGATCACTTGCGACCCATCAGGGGACGGTGAGGCATGTGTCTCGCTCCAATAGTCAAATGGAGCGTTTCGCGTCTGCACGATGCGTCGGACCTCCTGACGACCGTCAACACGCAGCGCGATCACTTCGCGCGTGTATGGCGCCCAGTTTGGATGGCTCCGAACCTCATCGGGATTGCCCCCGTAACTTATAAATGCCCATTCGGGCCTGTCCAAAGCACGCAGCGACGTATGCTCGGCCTCACCGTACTTCGTGAGCGACGTGACCTTTCCATCGGACAGCCGACGCTTGATCACCTGATATTCGTCCGGAGCGGATTTGCTGGTTCCGACGTAAATCTCGCTACCATCCGCATCGAGAGTCAAATCGCCATGGCCGGGCCGATGATGGTCCTTCCACCTCTGGCGCAGGGTGCCGTCGACTGCGAAAATGGCTCGCTGCTCGGTGCCGTCGACCAGGTTTTGGAAACACAGGATGTTTTCTCCAAGCGGAGAAATGGTGCAGGAACTGGTCGTTCCGGCAACCTGGGCGAGATCGATGTCCGGGTATTTCAGACGCCGGTCGATGTCGTATGCGAAGACGACGGCAGCTCCATCATCGCGGGTCGCGCGTACGGCAATGCGGTTGCCGTCACGACTAGGATTTCCCTTGGACGGGCCGAATTCGAGATCCCGATATTTCGTTGCGGCATACACTATGTCCTCACGATTGGTGCGGGGAGCCCAAGTCGAGATCTTTTGACCGTCGACACAGATCATCATCTCCGCCTTTCGAGGGCGCCATTCGCACTCACCCGACTTGTTGCGGTGAAACAAAGGGAGGTAGGTTTTCCCGTCGAGGAAACACATGCCGTTGCAGCCGTTCATGAGGACGAGGAGGCTCTGATCCGCATTCCACGCTTGCGCGCTCGAGTATCGGTGACTGCAATATATCTTGCCGCAGACAATTCCGCTGCCAAGAGCTCCGGGCTGGGTAATCCGAGTAAAGCTGATCCCTGTCGCCGGATCAGTGACAGGTTTCAGGTAAGCGGGCAGATCCATTGACGGCTCCGTGCCTGCCGCACCGCTCGGCCGGTTTCCGGCTGTGTGCAGCGCCAGCAGAGCGGCCATCAGCAGCACAGCCGGTATGAGCCGCGGAAAGGTCATGTCATATAGCTCATTTCACGACGGACGCGGCCTTCGCTGAGGCGCGAGCGCCACCACTCGATGGTCCTTTCCAGACCATCACGCAGGCTCGTATGTGCCCGCCATCCGACTTTACTTTCAAGGTTTGAGGAATCGGCGAGCAACGCACGAACCTCGGAGTTCTGCGGCCGCACCCGGCTTTCATCGCGGCGGACCGGTTTCCTGGTGCCACTCAACTCGAGCACCAACTCCAAAACGTCCGAGACACTGGCGGCGCGCTGGCTGCCGGCATTGTAGGCATGGCCAAATTCAAGCTTGGCCGCCCCTGCCGCCACAAATGCCGCCGCAGTGTCTTCCACAAAGGTAAGGTCGCGGATAGGGCTGGTGTCGCCGACCATGATCGCCGAACAGTTCTCGTCCAGAGCCTGCCTTATGATGGTCGGCACGATGGCCCGCTCGCTCTGGCGCGGCCCGTATGTATTGAACGGTCGCAGGATCACCACCGGCACATCGAAGGACCTGGCATAGGACGCCGCCATCATGTCCGCGCCGATCTTGGATGCGGAGTAGGGGGATTGTCCCTGCAACGGGTGGGATTCGTGGATCGGCATGGTCAGAGCGGTGCCATAAACCTCGCTTGTGGACGTATGCACAATGCGCTCGGTTTCCCAGTGGCGTGCCGCTTCGAGGACATTCACGGTACCCAGCACATTGGTTTCCACATAGGATTGGGCAGCCGCATAGGAATAGGGAATCGCAATCAGCGCAGCCAGATGAAACACCACCGCCTGGCCGCGCACGATCCGGTTGATGAAGGCGCTGTCACGAACGTCCCCCCGAATGCACTGCAACTGGCTTCGAACGTGGTCGGGCAAATCATCCAGCCAGCCATGGCTGTCGAACGAGTTGTAGAGGGCCAGTGCCGTGACATCGGCACCTTCGCGCACCAGCGCTTCCGTGAGGTGGGATCCGATAAATCCATCCGCACCCGTGACCAGGACCTTCCTGCCGTGATAGTTCACGACCGTGCACTCCTTCGATCATGTGAGCCGTCAAACTGGCGAACGAACAACAATCCATTCATGCCAAACTCTCCTCACTTGCCAACTCTACCCACTTGCCGCGGGAGGCAGGGACACGCCGAAAACCGCCCTGAAGCCCCGCATTATCCAGACGAGGTCCGACGCAATGGTGCGCCGCGGATAGTAGGCGAGGTCGATCGTTGCCTTGGCCGGGAACAGGACCTCTCGATAAAACAGGAGCGGATCAAGGGAGGGCGGGTAAAAACAGGCTTCGTGACGGAAGAGAACCTGGGTTGGGCCGAGCAGGCCAGGCTTCCACTGTAGGACAGCTTCATTGCCGCCGCGGAAACAATCGGCGAAGGCAAGGCTTTCCGGCCGCGGCCCGACAATCGCCATGTCCCCCGTGAAAACGTTCCACAGTTGGGGCAGCTCATCAAGTTTCGTTGCCGCGAGAAAACGGCCTACCCGCGTCATGCGGCTGTCATCGTTCATGGTCAGCGCAAGGCCGAAAGGATCGGCTGTCGTCTTGAATTTGCGGAACTTGTACATGCGAAACGGTTTTGCGCCGGCACCCAGGCGCGTCTGTGCGAAAAGCACGGGCCAACCGCCCTCGACAAAGAGTGCAACGGCAATCAGGAGCATCAGTGGAGCGAGTACCATTCCCGCTACTGCGGCGAGGATGATGTCCATAGCGCGTCTGGCAATTCCGTGGCTGGTGCCAGCTACGGCGGGCCGATGCATCGTCACGTCGAGTGCGTTCATGCCGCGGCTCCCGCCCGCCCGCTGCCTTCAATCGCCGTGGCCAACGCAACAACCACCGACTCGATCGCACTTGCCGTAATTTGCGGGTGTAGTGGAATCGTCAATTCCCGCTGCGCGAAGTCCTCGGTCTTCGGCAGATGGATTTCAGTGAACATCTGGCGATAAAGCGTCATCTGGTGCACGGGCGTATAGTGGATTGTGGTCTGTATACCCTTCGTTCGCAGATGGTCGATTACCGTTTGCCGGTCGACGTCATGCGGCAGGAGGACAGGCATGATGTGGTAGGCCGAGGTCCGCGGTTTGCCGAACGGGACTGTCACAGCCGAGCAATAATCTGCGATCAGACGCCGATAGAGGACGACCAATATGCGCCGGATTTCATTCCATTCCTGCAGGTTCTGAAGTTGGACCAAGCCGATAGCGGCGCGCAATTCGTCCATGCGATAATTGAAACCGAGCATCGTCACGTCGTATTGCGGCGTGCGGCTGTTCAGCCGCTGATGTGTGCCACTGGTCATCCCATGTCCGCGAGCCTGGCGGATCGCTTCACGGAGCTGTGCATCCCGGGCGATAACGGCCCCGCCTTCCGCGGTGGTCATGTTCTTGTTGCCGTAGAAGCTAAAGGCCGCGGCCGCACCGTAAGTCCCCACCTCCTTAAGGCCGGGAGCATGCGCGGCATCCTCGACGATATGCAGTCCTCGCACACGGGCAAATCTCTGCCATTCTTCCCGGTCGGCGAGGTAGCCGGCAAAATGGACGAGAATGACTGCCTTGGTGCGTCCGGTGCACTTGGCTTCCGCGTCGCTTAGAGACATCAGTGGCACTTCGGCCGACTCTATGTCGACGAATACCGGTGTTGCTCCTACGTAGAGCACTGCATTCGCGGTCGCCACGAAGGTCAGCGAGGGAACCAGCACTTCGTCTCCAGGGCCGATCCCAAGTGCATGGAGAATGAGATGCAGGGCGGCGGTGCAAGAGCTGACGGCGACGCAATCGACCGCATCATGCACGGCCGCGAAGGCCTCTTCAAAGGCTCGTACCTGGTCCCCCATCGTCAGCCACCCACTGTCGACAACTTTGGCCAGGGCCGCCTTTTCCGGAAAGCCAAGAATAGGAGCGCTGACCAAGAGCATTACGACCTCCTCATGTTGGCGCGGCCGAGCGTTCGGCCCTCAAGCGGCCGCTGCCGAGACCTCGATCGATGCGGACTGCTCTTCCCAGGCAATGGTTTGTGCGTTTTGAAAATCTTCAACGCGTCCGATATCCAGCCAAAGCCCATCATGTTTGTAGACGTGCACATTCGTGCCGTTTTGCATCATCTGCAGCATGAGGTCGTCGAATCCGAAGGCGATACCGTCAGGTATAAAACGGAAAACATCTGGGTTCATGCAATATATACCCATGCTTACCAGATGAGATAGAGTCGGTTTTTCACGAAATACTTTAACAGTATTGTCGATCTCGTCGATGACGCCGAAGTCCATCTTGATGACGCGGGAAGCGGTGGCTATGGTGACTGGATCCGTGTGAGTCCGGTGTGATGCCACAAACCGGCTGAGACTGAGATCGGTAAGTACGTCCCCATTGAGAACAATGAACGGCTCGTCCAGTTCCTCCCTGATCAGGGAGAGCGGGCCGATAGTGCCGAGAGGTTCCAGCTCCTGGGTATAGCGTATCCTTAGATTCCACTGTGATCCGTCTCCGCATACGGTGCGGATCAAGTGCCCCAGATAGCCGGTCGTGACGTAGACTTCCTGAATGCCGTTCCGTCGCAGCCACTTCAAAAGCAATTCAAGAACCGGTCGAGCACCGATCGGCATGAGAGGCTTGGGCAAGATGGATGTGAAAGGCCGAAGGCGTGTTCCCATTCCACCGCACTGAATGACCGCTTTCATCTCGTCCTCCTATTGATACGACTGTCGCGGTGTGATGGGTCCAGCCCACCGGCCGGAAGGTACGCCAGTGTTGGTTTCGCCTCTCCGGGTGCAGCGATGGTAAGTGGCGCCCGAGAAGGCGTCGTCGTGCATTTGAATGGCACTTTCCCGGCGTTTTGATTTCAATATTCCAGCCGGCAGGGCATGGGCGCGGCAGGGCGGTCAATCAGAGCTGGGAGCTGTAGCCGCTCGATTGGCAACTGCTGTGCGCATGTCCGGCGCCGGTAACGACCTTCTCGGAAGGGCATCGCTACCGTTCGTACGAAAAAAACACTTTGCCATCTGGCCCTGAAATGTGTGCGATTGTAAGCTATATTAGCTGGTTGAAATGTGCGGATGGGCGGCGACGAGCGTCGACATACGGGGGATCAGCGGGCGGCTGATCTGTGTTGGGTCACCGTACAGTCCATCCAAAGGGAGGGTTCGGCAGCTAGGGACACATGCGGGCTGCCAAAAGGTGGGTGGTTCATGTATCGTATTATCATCGCCGATGATCACGGCTTGTATCGTCGTGGGCTGCGACTGGCATTGATGGCCGGCATTCCAGACTTGGAAATATTCGAAGCGGCGTGTTTTGATACCGTCATAAGCCTGCTTGAAGATCAGGCGCCCGTTGATCTCGCCGTCATCGACCTGAACATGCCAGGACTGTCCGGCCAGGACGATCTTCGCGACGTCTTACCGGCTCATCCCGACACACGGTTTGCAATTGTTTCAGGGACCGATTCACGCGCCGAGATTCTAACTGCCCTCTCGATTGGACTTCATGGCTATATCGTAAAGTCCCAAACGGACGAGGAGGTGGTCCTGGCGGTGAAGGAAATCCTGGCCGGCCGTATTTACGTTCCGGCACTTCTTTCACAAAGGTCCAAGGAGCCGGTACGCCTTCCATCCGAGGCTCCCACGCGAATGCCCCACAGGACCACCAGCGTCAACAATCTGGGCAGGCTTACGTCCAGACAGAAGGAAGTCCTCAGGTTGATGGCCGAAGGTTACTCGAACAAAGAGATTGCCCGCTCTCTTGAAATTGCAGAAGCGACGACGAAGATTCATGCCGCCGCCGTCCTGCGCGAACTTGGGGCACGAAATCGGACAGAGGCCGCGGTTCTGCTGAAGACATGGGCCGCCAGAGACGTCAACTAGCGCCGATTGCTTTTGGCGGCAGCCGGACCGAATATTTCAGTCCGTGAGCCAGCATCTCAAGCTTGGAAGAGTGACCCACGATAGGCTCACCGTCGGCTCCAATGATCAACGACCCAAAACCGCGCCGAGCCGAGGTGGAGACCCGGCGCTCTCCCGATTCCGACCATTCAAACACGATGTCGGCGCCGGGCTCCTGGGCTGTGAATTGCCACATGACCTCGATCCGGCCTGCCGGAGTGCCGAGAGCCCCATGCTTCACGGAATTGGTCGTAAGCTCGTGAACGATCATTGCGAAGCTCTCAGCCGAACCCTCTGCGATTTTTACTTCGGGCCCACTGATCGAGATGTTGTGCGTCCCCATGTAGGGCTGCAATTCCTGAACGATGAGGTCGCGCAAGGACGCCGACAGGTTGCCATCGCGTGAAAGAAGCAGATGCGTCGCCTGGAGTGCGCCGATTTTTTGGATCAGTGTCTGCTTATAGCGGGCGATATCGTTGTCGGGGGCACTAACCATATTCACAAGCGCCGTGATCACCGGAAACAGATTGTTGAGCCTGTGGCGCTGTTCAAGCATGGCCCGCTCTCGCTTCTTCGCCGCAGCCCGCAGCAGAATGGTTATGCGCCGATCGGTGACATCCGCGGCGACTCCTATTCGCTGTGCACGACCATCGCGCAATTCGTCCCGTCCGCGAAGAGCAATCCAGCGGATATGTCCGCCAGCTCGCCTGATGCGGATCTCCGCGTCATAGTTGGCGCCGGATGCAAGCTCTCCCGGGGCCGTCAAATTAGGCAAGTCGGCTGGATGAACGACCGCAGCCAGTTCCTGCAGCGGACGGCTCGGCGCGGGTGCCAGTCCCATCATTTCCCAGAACGCGGCCGAGCCGTTCACGGATCCGCTCTCGAAGTCTATGCGCCATGTTCCCAACCGGCTGGACGACAGCGCCAGGTCCAACCATTCCTTCTGAGCCCGGAGTGCCTCGCGGGCGGTTCGCTCTCCCGATATGTCGTCCACCATTACAAAGATGCTTTGAGGGAGAGCATCAGCTGGCACGGCCAAAGACAGCGCCAATCTTGTCCACAAAACCGTGCCGTCCTTTCTCAGGAGACGGATCTCCGAGCCGAACGAAGTCGTGTCTTTGAGGCGAGTCAATGCTTCCGCCAAAGTGTGGTTGTCGTCAGGATGGACGAGTGCCCTGACTGGCAAACTAGAAAGCTCCTCCTCGGCATACCCTGTCATCTCACAAAGACGTTTGTTGGATCGTTGCAACTCTCCGTTCTCGCTCATATTGGCAAAGCCGATAGCGGCACGTTCAAATGCCCAGCGATAACTGTTTTCGGTCGCCTCCAAGGCCACGAGTCTAGCCTCTGCAACCCGCAAAAGGGTGCGGTAGTCCTGCCTCTGCCGGTGGAAAGTCAGGGCGATCATCCCCCCTGCAACCAGCAGCAGGATGGCCCTAATCCAAACGTCGACGTCGGTTGGATTGTGAAGGACATCCCGCGCCAACAAGCCGACAGTCACCATCACAAACGTTGCCGCAAGGGCAATCAGGCGATCTTCGAGATATGAGATGGCAATAATGGTGGGAACAAACTCAAAAAAGCCGATGTCGTATGCCATGGAGGCGGGCAGCGCTGTCTCGACCGCAAGTGTCGCGACCAGGAGCGACATCGAGGCAAGGTGGGTTAGCAACTTGCCTGAGCTGTTCGGATGCAAACTGAGCGAATGCAAACGCATGTGCCAGACTATAACCTTCTGACTAGTCCGTCGAGATTAGACCGAAAAGCGTACAGACTAGTCCGACCGCAGGATTGTTCCCCGGGATTGTAGCGCGCATTTTGTCCGTTGTCGGGGGCGGATCGGACCGCAACTCTCCAAGCGACCTGACTGACATGTTTAAGGCACCTCCTGACAGGGAGGCGTTGCCGTTTTGCGGGAGGTAAGAAAATGGCACTGGTTGGTAGGCAGCATGATGGAATTCTTGGTCGCCAATATGGAAGTTTCGGGGGAAAGCCCGTCTCGGCCTTGAGAACGCAGGGTGGCCATAGTTCCGCCTGGCACCAAGCACCACAAAGGTTCGACGGCGTGGCTGTCGAGCCAAAGCAGAGCAGCCTTGCATCTGTTGTGAGAATGCTTGATCGCATCGGGTGTGGCTATCTGATCCTGAACAGCGACAGGAAGGTCATGGAGTGGAATTCAGCCGCTCAAAACACCTTGGAGCGCGAGGGCGAGGCAGCTGATACGGCCGGCAAGGTGTCGGTTGCTCTGAGGCGGCTGATCGCAAACGTGCCGGGGAATTTTCTTCCTGGCACGCTTTCATGGGTGGTGATCCGCGGTATGGGCGACAGGCCCTTGATTTTGAACGAGAAGGGCATAGCAACGCCTGACGCGACGAGTATCGTGGCGCTGCTGGATCGTGAAAACAGGTCCGGGCCAAATCCCCAGACGCTGCAAAGAATGTTTGGTCTGACGAGTGCCGAAACGCAACTCGCGCTGCGCTTGGCGCAGGGCGATGCCCCTTTGGAGATAGCCCGCAAGCGGCGCTTGAGCCGGACCACGATAAGGTCACAGCTGGCGTCGCTCTTCGCCAAGACCGAAACACGGCGCCAGGCGGAACTGGTAGCTCTTCTTGGGCGCATATGCGTCTTGCCGTGAGGTAACGGCCGTACCATGCGCGCGCGCAACAGGCTTGTGCGCGCGCAATCTGTTGCCGGCGTGCTTGTCCGCCAGCCTCACCCTACCGCCGTCGTGTGCGCACCCGGCCCAATCTTGGGCGGATTGCAAACACGTGGTTAAGCACGTGCCAGCCCGCCACCTTCATGACGGAAGGCCGGAAGATCTGAATCCCGTCCAGGAACGTGGTCAACCAGGACTGCTGGTGGAACCTCATGGGAATACGAGCAACCCGCAATGCCCGCAGCAATGTCTCGGGAGGCGGGAGATGGTTGCGGTCCTTGATGAGATTCCAGTTAAGCTGTTTGACGGCGAGGGTCACTTCGTCGACCTCGCGGAAACTTTTTGACGTTGTAATGCTTGGATGGTTCGTTGCATCGTAAAAGGTAAGCGGATCGCTTATCGCCACCATGTCCCCATGGCTGGCTAGATCCACGAAGAACAGTTGATCCACTCCGGCCGGAATCTCTTTGTGCGTGCGCATCAAGCAGCCGGCACGAATGACGTCGCTGTTGATCAACAATGTGGATGGAATAATCCCCAGGCAGCGTGTCGCGCGCACCAGATAGAGGTCCATCAGGCACTGCTGGCTGGAATAAAGCGAGATCGGTTCCTGCTGCTTGGGGACTTGGCGAAATCGCACTCGCTTGTCCTCGATTATGTTTGCGGCTGACGTCATGAAGGCGACTGAGGGGTACTGTTTGGCAATTTCGGCGAATGTCCTGAGTGCACCTGGCGCAAGCCAGTCATCGTCATGTAGCAACTTGATCCATCGTCCGGAGCAAGCCAGCATAGCGTTGTTGGTGTTCTCCACCTGACCGCGACCTCGACTGTTTTCGATGATGCGGATGCGAGGTTCGCTCCGTGCGTAGTCGGTCACGATAGCCCAGGTCTCGCCCTCCGGCCCCTCGTCGTCGCTCACGACCAACTCCCAATCGGAGTAATCCTGGCCCAAGACGCTGTCGATCGCCCTGCGGATCGTATCCGGTCGACGAAAGGTTGGTATCCCGACCGAGATAAAAGGGCGTGACCACGAGAGATCGGCCCGGTCATGCTGGGTGACCGCAACTGCCGCTTGAAGGTTGTCAACCGACGACGAATTCATGGTGTTTTTTCCTCGAGACATTCATGTTGGATGCACGTTGCAGCGCCTGCTGGTTGAGGGTCGTGGGTCAACAGATACAGTGATGCTGCCATTTTCAGAGCGAAACCCGACGCGCCGCCGGCGGCCATGAAATAGATGACGGTGACTGGCTGCCAGCCCGCCTGGGCGCCGGCGAGCAGCGGGCCAAACACGAGAACCGCCCGTGCGAGGTCGATGACCAGTCTTGTTCCTTGCCGCCGTAACAGAGCGGGAACGTCGCTGAGCGGAGTCGACAACGCCTGTGCCGCGCCCATCAGCGCCAGTGCGGTCATGATTTCCGCAGTGGGCATCCAAGGCTCGCCCAGAAGCGGAACGACCACATAGGGCGCGGCGAGGCCGAGGAGCAAGATCGGCACCGCGGTAAAGGCGGCGGCCAGCAGGAGAAGCCCGCGCGCCACACCAAGCAGGTGTCCACGATTGCTGTTCCGGTTTGCTTCGGCGACAAAAACATTGCTGAGCGGTGTGGCGATCAGCGTCACCGGACCGGTGACCAGCCGCGCGGCCACGCCCAAATATCCGGCAAATGCGGTGCCGAACAGCCCGCCGACAAGGACTGCTGGAAGATTGTTGATTGCTATGCTCGCGAGCGTTGCGGGAATATCGAACAGAGGAAATTTGTATTCCCGCCGAGCCTTTTCCAATACCGCACGCCAAGGTGCCCAGGCGATGCCACGCAAATCCTCCCAACTCATCACCCGATAGCCGATCACCCCGATGAAGACGAACTGGCTTAGAATATGGGCATGGATCATCGCTTCACCGCCGAGTTCGGCGATGCCGAAAGCCAATTGCAGTGCAGCCATGCTCGCCGGCAGGATCAGGCGCCCGAGAGCAAAATCGCGCAAAAGCCCGGCACGCAGACTCCAGCAGTTCATGGCTTCGACCAGACCTGCGCCTCCCATTCCAATCGGAATGAGCCAGGCGAGCGAGCCGAGGCGATTGGGAGCAAGGTTCGACAGCATCTGTCCGGCCGAAAAGGCCAGGACGGTCGTCACGAACACAGCCAAGAGAATAAGCTTGACCGTCACATAGGCCTGCGCGTTCCCCTTGACCCCATAGAGCGAAGCCTCGAAGCGCAATGCCGCGACCCCGGCGAGTATGTTCACGATCGACAGATAAATCGTAAAGATGCCGAAATCGGCCGGCGAATAGAGCCGCGCCAAAACCGGGATTGCGGCAAGAAGGGTGAGCTGGCCGACAATCGCCATTGCCGACACTCCGCTTGCTGCACGAATGATCGAGCCGATCGGGCTCGGCCGAACAACGATGATGGCTGTGCCTGCCGCAGGAACCGTCTTGGGTCTCAGAAGGTCGCTTGGTGCCATCGGTTCGCGCTTCCGAGAGAGGCAAATATCGGGGATTGCCGCAGCCTACGATGCACACCGGACCTTGCCATCATTCACCTGAATGACGCGCTCTGCTGACAGGCTGCACCGTGAATCGTCCTGGCCGCTCCCTGGATGAACCGCCCCAGGATCGTCCGTAGCCCAAGGACGAGCCTGTGGCCGTCATGCTATTTGCTCGCGCAAGAGGTCAGCGCTGTCCTCGAGCCGATATCCGGCATGTTTTTTCAGATTCACTCGCGTGAGGACACTGCCAACAGGTATCGCAAGAGAACCGTTGCCCTGAAGGAGTTCCAGCACCCCGCGAGCGAGGGTGCGTGGCGTTTTCCTCCACCGGATGGCGAAAAGAACCACGTCCGCCCATCCTGGCAGAAATTTGGCTTCCGGCCGCCCCAGCGCCGAGGGCAGGTTTATGATCACGATGCGATAGGTCGCGTGCAGATCCGCCATCACTTTGCCTCCGTCCTCGCATGATAGCAGCGCCAGCAGGTCGTCCGACGGAGCGGCGGTCATTACGTCGATCCCGATTTCATGCAGCCTGGCAACGGCACCTTCCAGGTCGCAGCGATTGCAAACATAGTCAGCGAAGGAATGGCGGTTCTTGCGTTCGCTGAACTGGTGCAGGAACTCGAGCGTGAGCTGAACGCCCTTGCGTTCAAGATCGACCAACAGAACTCGACCGCCCAGTCGCGTGCCGGCGAGCGCCAGGCTCCACGCGAGCTCGGTCCCGCCATCCTGCGGCACGCTGGAGGTGACAAGCGCCGTGTACGACGAACGAGCCCTTAGCGCATTTGGTGCCGCCGCAATCAGCAACGACGTCACGGCGCGGCTATATGCGGACCTGCGCTCCCCCAGCACGAGGTTTCGCAGTTGTTTGGCATGCATTCCGCCTGCTTCGGGAATCTGCCCCACACATGGAACCTTGAGCACCGCTTCTGCCTCGGCCTCGCCACGGAAAGTCCGGTCGAAATGATTGCGCATCGTGACGTACATCGCCCCCAGAATGGCGAATAGGATCATCCCAGGGGGAACAAGGAAGATGGCTGGCAAGGTCTGCGGGATAGTCGGCGGCCAAGCAGCGGACAGGATGGAAATTCCAGCTGAGGGAACTCCGATACGCCGCGTCAAATCCTGTTGTCGACCAAGGAGTTCGTTATATCGCTGGGTCAGCAGGCTGACCTGCGGCTCGAGAGCCCGCAAACCGGAAAGCCGGCTGGCGGTGTCGGCCATGACCGCATCCAGGATGTTCTTTCGGCTTTCAAGAGCGGCGATCTGTGCACGGAAAATGTTTGCATCGGCAGCAATCTTGTCGACGCCTTGTTCGATCTTGCTTTGCGTCGTGGCTCTGAGTTCCTGGTCTGCCGGCGCGAGAGCCTGTCGAGCCGCAAGGTCGGCAAGTTCAGGCGCGCCAATAGCTTCGGCCAAGGCGGTGAGAGAGGCCCCATGCTCTCGAAGCTCCTGGACGTATCGAAGCCGAGATTCCACAGCGGCGAGGTCCGCCTTTGACATCGACAATTGCTGGCTGAGGTCGGCCCGTTCCCTGGCTGCATTGTCAGCCGAGCCTTGGTCGATGGCTCCGTGGCTCAGCCGATATTTCTCAAGGCGGTCTGCCGCTGCCTGCAGATCATTTTGCAGCCCGGGCAAACTGGCAGTGATCGCATCGAGCTCTTGCTGGTCGGATGCCTGCCTTTTCTTCGCTAGGGAGTCGACATAAACCTGAGCGAATGTGTTGGCCACGAGCGCCGCCCGCGCGGGGCTGTCATCGGCAAAAGCGACGGAGATTACTCTCGATCGCAGCTCCTGCCCGACCCGCATGCCTCGCCGCAAATCTCTTAACTCGGAGGCATCCTCGGCTTGTGGACCGTTGGCTGCCTGGTCCGCCCCTGGCCACAGCCAGTCCAGTAGACCGCCGGCAAGTGAGCGTGTCCTTGGGGGAGGGGTGGCAGACGGTTCAAGCCGGGAATTCCTGCTAGCGGAATTGTCCTGTCCGGTTTCCGCCGCACCTGTCTTGCGCAGTGCCGCCATGACGCGGCGCAGGTGATCTTGCGACGATAACATCGTGATGTGGTCATCTATGCTTGAATCAACGAGGTCCTGCGAAGACGGGGCGCCGACGGGCAGTGAACCGCGCGAGGGGGCGTCGACGATAAGCTGGGTTGTTGACTCGTAGAGAACTGGTCGAAGGCTTCCCAGCAACCCCGCCAACAAGCCGCCCAACACAGCGAAGGCAACAATAGACCATTTTCTCCTTGCCAGAATCACGAAGAGTTGGCGCGACGCGGTGGGCGGCTCGACATACTCACGCAATGACCGCACGGGCACTCTGCCTTCGAGAACCGGTGCTGGTAGTTGATTGACCCGTGGCAGCTGGATCGGGCTGATTGCGGAACCTACCATCTTACACTCCTGCCAGGTCGCGTTCATGAGTTGGGCCGGTTTGCTGTGCTTGCCGATTGGCTTTGCTCCGCCAGGCCTGGAACATCAACGCGGACCACAATTCGCGCGAGCGGTTATGGCCATCAATGTGATCGCGCCAGCAGGCGTCGATCTTCGCGGTGTCCAATACGTCACTGCTTTCGGTTCGCATGTCGGCGAGAAGATCGGTGGCCCAGTTGCGCAGCGGACCCCGCAGCCATGCAGCGATAGGGACATCGAAGCCTTGTTTCGGACGCTCGATCAGGTGCTGCGGGAGATAGCGGCGTAGCAATTGGCGAAGGATCCATTTGCCGGCGCCATCACGAACTTTCATGTTGGATGGCAGCCGCCAGGAGAATTCGACAACGCGGTGGTCAAGCAGAGGACACCGACCCTCAAGGCTGTTGGCCATGGTGGCACGGTCCAGCTTCACCAAGATATCGCCAGGCAAGTAGCCCGCCATGTCATCGTACAGAAGACGGGAGAGCAGGTCGTCAAGCGGCGGACCGCCGTAGCCGTGGGTTGGTTCGGTCGGCCGCTGATATCCCAGGTTTTCAGCCTGTGGCCGCGCCAGCCGCTGAAACAATTCGTCTTCGTTCGATGCCGTGAGCAGCCGGGCGAGGCGTTCCATTCGGTCGCTCCGGATAAAATGCCTCGCGCTCGCAGAGAGCGGCAGTTTGCCAACGGCATCGTCACGTCCGGCGCGTGCGAAAAACCCTGCCCCTGCCGCCAAGGTTCGGCGCAGTTGTCGGGGCAGGCGCAGGTGCCGTTTCAGCCGCTCCGCCATAAAGTGGCGGCCGTATCCTGCGAAGCATTCGTCACCACCGTCGCCCGACAGCGCTACGGTGACGTGCTGACGAGCGAGCCTGGCAACGAGCAAGGTCGGTATTTGTGATTCATCGGCGAAGGGTTCATCCCAGACCTGGGGCAACTCGGGAATGACGTCACGTGCGGCGCTTGGCGAGAGGTGAAGTTCGGAGTGGTCGGTACCCAGATGACGGGCAACGGCCGCTGCGTATGGAGCTTCATCAAAGCCGCCCTCTCCGAACGAGATCGTGAAGCTGCGAACCGGCTTGCAGGATTGGGCCTGCATCAAGGCGATCACGGCTGAGCTGTCGATCCCGCCCGACAGGAAGCCGCCCAGAGGCACGTCGGCGATCATACGTTCCCGCACAGCCAGCCGAAGCCGGTTGTCCAGTTCGTCAACCAGATCTTCGTCGGTGCCGATGGCGGGATTCCGTCGCCCATCGGCAGCGACGGCAGCCAGCGACCACCAGCGGTGAACGCATCGGGAAAGACGGTCCGCGCTGCGGTCTTCGGCAAAATTCGCCGCCGTGACGGAAAGGACAGAACCAGGCGGCAGTTTGAACACGCTTCGCCAGATACAGCGATGGTCCGGCACCCATCCCGTCGAAAGCATTGCCGCGGCGGCATCAAGATCAAGGTCGGGAGAAAAGCCCGGAAAGCAATTGATCGCCTTCAGCTCAGACGCGAAAACCAGCGCATCTCGGGTCGATGCGACATAGAGGGGCTTTTTGCCCATTCTGTCGCGGGCCAGATGCAGGGTTCTTGTCTTGAGATCCCACAATGCGAAGACGAACATACCGGCAAAGCGATTGAGGGCGGCCTCAAGCCCCCAATGCTCGATTGCGCAGAGCATCACTTCGGTGTCGCTAGCACCTTGAAAGGTTTGGCCCGCACACTCGAGTTCGCTACGCAAATCGCGAAAATTGTATATCTCACCGTTGAAGGTGATCACGTACCGACCGCTGGCGGAATGCATCGGCTGGTGCCCGGCGGCTGACAGGTCGACAATTGCCAACCGCCTGTGGCCCAGTGCGATTCCAGCTTCGCGGTCGATCCAGAGCCCCTCGCCATCCGGCCCCCGGTGACGCAGCGATGCAGTCATCCGCCCGATCGCTCCAAGCGGCTTTATGTCCAGAGCGTCCGAAGCCAATAGAATTCCCGCGATCCCACACATTAGGCCACCCTCGGTTCAGCAAGCTGCCGCCGAAGTGCGGTCGGATTTCCGGCAACGAGGCAGAAAGCCAGCGAAAACCACACGATCGGGTGGCGGATGATCAGGTGAGGCATGCTGAAGATTATCGTCGATCCCCCGAGCACCAGCAGGGCGTCGAATCCCGCTCGCCAGGCGGAGGACATGGCGGCGCCCACGATCCAGACCAACGCCATCACGGCAAGCAATCCGCCCTGCAGGTAAAGGTCGAGAACGGTGTTATGCGCCTCGAAAGGTCGCTGTAGAAATTGACGGTCGGCCACGGGAGGCCGCTCGAGGTGGGGGCCAGGGCCCAGTCCCAGGGACCCGGATTTCAATCCTTTTTCCACAGCCTCCTGCCACAGATAAAGCCGGAGTTCGAACGTTTCGACGGTCGCTTCCCCGCCTTCGTCTTTGGTAAGGCTCTTCGCAAAATTGGCGACGCTGGTCTCTTCGGTGAGCGCGTACGGCGTCATTGCAAGCGCTAGAGGGAAGGAGCCTGCCAACAGCATAATTGCCGCCAGGCGGGGCATGCTGGCGCGGCCGCTCGTTGCTATCCATGCACGAAGCCGCAATCCGATGAAGATGAGGCAGCTCAGGATGCTGGTATAGAGATAGGTGTCGCTCTTCGTCAGTCGGCCGACATAGAACGTCAGGAGCAGGCATGAGAATGCTAGCAAACGAGCCCATGGGTTGCGCGTGGTCGTGGCAAGATGCAAAGCCAGCGGGCCAAAGAGCGCGCAATAGAGCGCGAGTTGGTTCGGGTTCTCTGACCAGCCGCGGAACCGGTCCCAATACCAGGGATCGACGCCGGATTGGTGGATCGCACCATAAGCCAAGCCAAGCTGTATCACAAAGGCTCCATTGGCAAACGCGACCACGTACCATGCGCTGCGGCGCAGATGCCGATCGGCGTCCGGCTCCGCCGCGGCCAGGCACGTAAAGCTTGCCAGCAACACATATGCCATAATGTCATGTACAAACCCGGTCAGATAAAGAACGGTGGTCAGGTAACCGACGATCGTGCCGATCCCCAAAGCGAGCGACAGGAGCAGCCAGAAGCTCGCCAGTTGGACAAAAGCGGGTGTGAGCTGGAGACGACCGCCAGCGAGTATTCGTCCAATCGCCAGCACGATCCAGATCGCGATGAACAATTCGCCATAGCCGAGCGGCAATCCCGGAACGCCTAGTTGCGTCGCATAGGACATAGCAACCCCCAGGGCGAGCAAGGCGTCCCGGATCATTGATGTGCCCCGCCTCGGTGATTTGCGAGGCCGCCTCCAAGCCCAACGGCAGGGAGCGGTCGCATGTGCCCCGCGCGGAGTGTGTTGTCGTAAAGGTCGCAGTACTGGTCGACCACCAGCGGCAGGGCAAATCGCTTCCGGACAAGTTCAACAGAACGGGCGCCCATCGCCTTGGCCGCCGCGCGGTCGGACAGCAAGTCTATTGTTCGCGAGGCGAGGGCATCGGCATCATGCGGCGCAACCAGGTAGCCGTTCCATCCGTCTTCGACGACGTCGCTGCAGCCTGGCATCCTTGAGGCCACGATGGGCAGTCCCGCCAGCCCCGCCTCCAGCAATACACGCGGAACCCCTTCGCGATACTGAGTGGCAAAGGCGAATACATCGGCCATGCCAAGGAGGTCGGCGACATCGCGTCGTGGACCCAAGGCCAGCACATGAGGTGCATGCCGATCGAGTTCCGACTTGTCGATTGCGAATGAGCCTTCGGATTCTCGTGGGCCGACGAGCACAAACCGTGCCGAGGGCCTTGCGGACAGAATGCGAGGGACCGCCTTGAGAAGGGTCGCCACGCCTTTCTGGCGCGTCAAACGGCCGACGAAGATCACCACTTCGGCGGACTGAAGGCCGAGGTCCTTTCGCATCTTCGTTGCTGAGGACCCGAGATGGCGCACCGTTGCGAACGCGCCGACATCGATTCCGGAACTGCGTATCAGTCGCGAACTTCCGCGACCGATCAGCCGAAAGCGCTCGAAGAACAGTTGGTCGTCGCTATTTTGGAATACGGTCGCTGCCGTCCAGGAAGACGCAAGCCATTGCAGTGCGCAATAGACCGGACGCAAGGCCAGGGCTCGAGGCTCCAGCGATGAGAACGTCCATCCCAGTCCGTTGATGGTGCGAATGACCGGAACAGTTCCCCGTACCGAAAGGGGCGTTAACAGATTTGGCTTGGTGTCGAAGCTCTGGATGATGTCAGGCTGAAGCTCCTGCATCAAGCGGCGCATCGTTCCGAGAGTGCGCCATTCCCCGCCTCCGCTTGCAAAGCGGTCGAAGGAGAACCTGTGATGCGAAATGTCATGCCGTAAAAACGGTACGGGAGAACCGCTCGAGACCGCCGTAACGCGAAAGCCTTTCTCTCGCAACGCGATGAGGAAGGGAACTCTCAAGGCGTGATCCTCGCCTCCCACGCAGACCAGGTGCGGGTTCATCTGCCTCTCCCAAGCGCACATGGCCGATTGGCTCTCGATGCTGCCATGGCCCGGTTTAATCACCTCTGAGCGCATGCCGCCCGAGTGCACGCTAGGGGGACACCAGGTGCCTGTCCTCGTCCGTTTGAATGACACCAGTGATGTTTGGAAGGGTGGCGACCAGCGAGGCGAGATTCCCTCGCGATTGCCGGAGCGTTCATGTGACTCGTGTCTTGCGGGATGAGCGCGGTGCTTGCCTGAGCCGGTACGGGTGGCCGGTCTGCATCACCTTGGTTGTCCAAGGTTTTCGAGTGTCCAATTGCGGCGGCGCGGTGCCTGAGCTCCGCGGTTCGCTGATGGCAAAAAATCTTTGTGGTTGCGCTGGGCCGTCAAGCCGGCCCTCGGCCTGCGTCGCCCGGTCTTCAGGACGGAACCCGCACGTCAGCTGTTGGTCCACACATCCGGAACATCTGTCGGGGGGGGGGGGGGGGCGGGGGGGGCGGCGGGCGCGGGGGGGGGGGGGGGCCGGGGCCCGGCGGGGCCGGGGCCCCCGCCCCCCCGCGGGGGGGGCGGGGGGGGGGGGGGGGGGGGTTTGTGGGCGGGGGGCGCGCCCGGCGGGGGGCCCC
>NZ_JAMYPL010000011.1:0-187762 GCF_040320355.1 Mesorhizobium sp. M0715
GGCATCGCGAACCTCCCGGCGCAAAGCACGCCAAACTGTTCGCGATGTCCTCGCACACCTGTTCGCGATGTCTCCGGTCCAAACAGGGGGGAGATGGGCAGCTTCAGCCCCTCACGCCTTCTTCGCAAAAGCCCAGACCATCAGCGGGTATTCCTCGTCATTGCTCAAATCCCGCCACAGGCCGTAGGCGCGGACGGGGCCGCCGATATGGGCCCTGGCGCAGGCCTTGTTGCCCCAGCCGTGGACCTTGACGTTGGCTTCCGCGAAGCCGCCCTCGACCATAAGCTGCTTGAGGCCGGCGGGGGTCCATCTGTTGTAGTCGTGCGGCCTGGCGTGAACGCGAAACAGGAAAGGTGTCGCCACCATCGCCCAGCCGCCGGGCCTCGTCATGGCGTGGATGTTTTCCACCGCCGCGTGCGGCCGGCGCACATGTTCCAGCACCTGATCGGCGATGACGATGGAATATTGCTCGTCGGTGCGATCCCTGCAGATGTCGAAGGCCGGAAAATCGACCGAGCGGTAATTGGGGCACATCGCCCGCCAGTAGCGGTTCCAGCCGGGCGAGATCTCGATCACGTCGGAAGCCTTGCGGTTGCCGGCTTCGAGAAAGAGCGTGAACGCCTCGATCTGGCGGATGCGTAGCCAGTTGCGGGAATCGTAACCGATGAGCCGTTTCACGGCGCGTTTGCTTTGGCTTTTCAGGGCGGCAAGGCTTGTCGTCACATCGACCTCCTCCAAAACCCGCCGCGAGCAAGTTCGTAGCACCGCCAAGTGGGCAAAAGATGACAAGGGAAGGCTGGCGCGAGGCACCCCCCTCTGTCCTGCCGGACATCTCCCCCGCAAGGGGGGAGATGGGATGTGCTGCCGCTTTCGCCAATTGCCGACGTTGCAGGAAACGCGCCGTCGGCAAAACTGCCGATCTCCCCCCCATGCGGGGGAGATGGCCGGCAGGCCAGAGGGGGGTGCTGTCCCTCCGCATCTCCAATCAATCGGCAGCTCCGCCGCGCCAAACAAGTGAGAACATCATGACCGATTCCCTCGCCCGCAATATCCTGTCCCGCCAGTCCAAGCTCGAGAGCGAGCGCAGTCAGTATGAGGCTGTGTGGGAGCAGGTGGCGGAGTTCTGCGACCCCGATGCGCCCGATATCTGGAGCGGCCGCCGAACCGGCAGCCAGGACTCGCAGGCCGAGCGGCAGGAGCGGCGCGGCGCCCGCGTCTACGCCAACACCATCAACTCGGCCGCCAACCGGCTGGCCGCCGGGCTGGAAAGCCTGATCATCCCGCAGTCGGAAAAATGGCACGGGCTGTCGACGGCGGCCATGAACGACGAGGAGACCGACGAGGAAAAGGCATGGGCGGAGGCCTTGCGCGATTTCCTGTTTGCGCTGCGCTACTCAGCCAATTCGAATTTCGTGCCGGCGACGCAGGCCTGCCTGCGCAATGTCGTGCGCTATGGCCCGGCCTATCTCTATGCCGAGGAAGGGTTTGGCGCGACGCTGATCCGCTATGCCTCGATCCCGGTGGTCGAGGGCTATCTCAGCCGCAACCGCTGGGGCCAGGTCGACATTTTCCACCGCCGCTACGAGCGCACGGCGCGGCAGGCCGCACAGCTGCTCGGCTATGAAAAACTGCCGGCGCAGATCAAGGTTCTGGTCGACGATCCGGCCAAATGCGAGACGAAGATCTCGCTGATCCAGTGCATTGAGCCGCGCGACGAGCGCAAGATGTACCGGCTCGGCGGCCAATACCAATATCTCGACACGGCCTTCGCCTCCTACCACGTCATCGAGGACGAGGAGGAGATCGTGCGGGAAAGCGGTTTTCGCACCTTTCCGGTGTCGACCTTCAACTGGCGCCGCTACGAGGGCGACCCCTATGGCATTTCGCCTGCTATCGAGGCGCTGACGACCGTGCGCGAGGAAAATGCCGTGCGCCGTTCGGGCTTGCGTGCCTTGCAGCAGATCACCGATCCGGCGACCGCCTCGAAGGCCCGGCTCGACTACGTGCCGGTGCTCAATCCGGGCGAGAATTATCCGGGGCTGATCGACGACAATGGCCGGCCGCTGATCGCGCCAATCTCGACCGGGCAGAACCCGACCTATGCCTTCAACTACGCGCAGAGCCGCGCCGACGAGATCCGCGACATGATGTTCGTCAACCTGTTCCAGACACTGGTGCAGAACCCGCAGATGACGGCGACCGAGGCGCTGATCCGCCAAGAGGAAAAGGGCGCGCTGCTGGGGCCGTCCGGCTCGATCATCCAGGCCGGCTTCGCCAGCAATCTCGATCGCGAGCTCGGCATTCTGGAGGACAAGGGGCTCTATGACGAAGACAGCCGCTTCGTGCCGCCGGAGAGCCTGGCCGGCAAGGCGGTGCGGCCGACCTTTACCGGCCCGCTCGACGTGCTCAGGCGCTCGGCCGAAGCGCGCGACACCATCCAGGTGGTGACGACGGCCATGCAGATGGCGCAGTTCGATCCAGGCGTGATGGACAACATCGACAGCGACGAGGCGATCAAGATCGTGCAGAGCGCCGGCCGCAGCCCGCAGCGCATCTTCCGCCGCAAGGAGGAGGTCGACGGCCTTCGCGACGCCCGCGCCAAGGCAAGCCAGGCGCAGGCCGGCATGGCGGCGATCGCCACCGCCGGCAAGGCCGCCAAGGATGCGGTGCCGGCAGCGGTGCAGGCGCGCGACAGCGGCCTGCTCGACGGGTTGCAAGACATGCTGGGCGGCGCCCAAGATGCGCAAAGTGGTCAAAGCGGGCAGCCTGTCGGCCCGGCGGGCGGCGTCGCATGAGCCGGAAACGCTTTGCCCATGCCGGGCAGGCCGGCAGCCCTGCCAGGGCGCGCGACGCGCTGGCCAAGGCCTATCTCCGAGTGTTTTCCGGCGAGGACGGCGAGATGGTGCTCGCCGACCTCGCGGCGACGACCGGCTATTACCGGCGTCCGTCCTATGGCGAGTGGATGGCGCGGACACGGACGCCCAACGGGTTCGAACTGCACAGCGCCTTGAGCAATGCGCGCGCCGAGGTGGTGCAGCACATTATGGGGTTTCTGACGCTCGATGACGCGCAGCTGGTGGCGCTGGAGAAGGCGGCACGGGCGGAGGAGCGGTAGCTGTTCGCCGACGCTGTCCCGCCGACATTCCGATCAATCGGACGCGCCCGACATAGCGGTCGCCGCGGCTCCGCGACGTGGCCGCGCTGACGACGAGCAGAGCCGACCCGCCCGGGCAGCACCGCTGCTCCAGGATTCTTCCAAAAATCGATCCGACAAAACCCGCGAACGCGACAGCCAGCGTACGACCCGGCCGTGCCGTGCTCGCCGGCGCGCCCTTTTTGTTCAAAGCCAGTTGGGCAGGAAACAGCCGATGGTCAGCATCATCCCCCTCTCCATTGCCCAGCGCCGGCTCGATACCGGCAATGCGGTGCAATACCCGCAGGGATCGCCGATCGGCGGCGCCATGCAGGGTCTTCGCGACCAGTTTTCCGCTGTCGCCGAGCGCTATCAGCAGATGAAGGAGCAACAGGAGGCGTTCGACGCCGAGCTGGAACGGCGCCGGTTCAACGGCCGGATCGCGCAGGCGGAAGATGAGGTGGCGGCGAACGCGCCGGCCGACGGCGCCGGCCTACATGAGACCATGTACGGCCAGGTCGATCCGCGCACCGGCCGGGTGGTCAAGACAGGCCTGTTCGACACGCTATTTGACGTCGCCTTGCCTGATATGCCCGAGAGCCAGCGCGCCAACTTCGCCAGGCAGAAGCAGGTAATGCGCGCGGTTGGCGCGCGGCGCATGGCGCTGCGGCAGCTCCAGCGCCGGCAGGACTATGAGTTGGCCGAGGTCGACACGGCGCTGAAGACCAGCGCCATCGCCATCGGCAAAGCCAATCCCGACGATCACGTGACCTTCGAAGCAGCCCGCCAGGAAGGGCTCGACCTGATCGACAAGATGGGGCTCGACCCAGGGATCAGACAGCAGAAGGTGAAGGATTGGTTCGGCACTGCGGCCAAGACGCGCTTCGAGGCGTTGATCGCCAAGGATCCGAAACGGGCGTTGGAGATATTTGGTGTCGGGACGCCGGCCTCCGGCAGCGAGGCCTCCGGCGACCGCCTCGGCAAGAAAACACCTGATGAAGCAGTGGCGCAGGCGTTTAAGGACCGTGCTCCGGCGCCCGATCTGATCGCGACCAAGCCGGCAGCCGACCATCTCGCCGACCTATCTCCAGATGACTTTCAGCGGCTGATCGACCAGGCACACGCCGCGACCACGGCCCAACTGATCGAGGCGCGCACCAACATCGCCCTCGCTTCGCAGAACGCTCCGGACGCAATCGCCAATACGGGCAGCTATTCCGGCAAGATGCCCAGCCCCGCTGACTTCGCGGCCGTTTATGGCGCGGAGGAGGGCGGCAATCGGTACCAGGACTTCAGCGTAAAGATGGATGTCGGCCGCCAAGCCTTTGGCATGCGGACGATGCCCATCCAGGCGATCCACGCAGCACTGCGTGATGCCGAGCCTGCGGCGGGCAGTTCCGAGGACGAGCAGACACGGTATCAGGTTACGGCTGCCGCTGCGCTCAAGACTCTGGGCATGAGGCGGGCGGACCCTGCTGGCTACGTTCGCGATGTCTTCGCCAATGTCGACGCCGCGTGGAGGGCGGCAACGAGCCCGGACGGCAACGATCCGGCCGCCTATCAAGTCGCAATTGCCCGTTCTATTGCTGCTCAAGAACAGTTGGATTTTGAGAACATCCAACCCTTGCCAAATTCATTCTCGGCCGACCCGACCAGCGCACTAGATATCCGTGAACTGCTGCACCATGCGAGCGACACGGAAGCAGGTACACTAGATGCATCAACCGATGCGTCTGAACCGAATTCGGGGAGCGGGCAACGTTCTGAGGCGTTGGAGAACCAGCAGACCGCGTCCGCAATGTATGAACAAAATGAGAACATCTATCCTTCCGTCGAGGTAGCTGGTATATCAAAGTCAGTCGCGAGGAATTTGTGTATCGACTTTTGCACCAACGCCACACTGCCCACCGGCACGTACGACGGAGCACCATTCCACTATTGTATGGCCAGGTGTATGGAAAATTACGGGCATTGAAGGACGAATTAAATGGTAGACAATCTCCGCAGAGATGATGCAGAGGCTATTGTGCAATTAATTCTTGGCACCTCTAAGGCTCTGAATGAATTCTTGCTTGATAGAAGAGATTTAAGGAGCAAAGAAGAATTCGATTTCCTCAAAAAAATCGTTGGAAGGCTGATGGGATTTCAATATTTCGAAGTGGTTGAAGTTGTTGGTAGTAAGTATAAAGACATCGTAGAAAATTTGCGTGGACCGGCCTCTAAGTCAGATTTCGATTTTCCTGAGATCAATAAATTATGAAAATATATTATTATCTTGAGCCAGAGGTATCTGGTGGTTTTGGCGATAACATCATTTTGGACGCGAGTGTCCATCCCCCTCTCGTAACCCGTTTACATTATGAGTTTGATGGGTGGTTGGGGGACAGGATGGTGGCGTCATTCCCGTGCTATCTAGTCACCGAAGATGTTGCAGAGAAAATTCTCAAGAGTGAATTTTCAGGCGTAACCTTCGACAAGGTCGAGGTGACCACTTCTGAATTGTTCGAGGAAATGCAACCGGACCAGAAGCTTCCGCCCTTCGTATGGCTGAAAGTGAACGGGGATGCCGGTCGCGATGATTTCGGAATGGCGAAAGATCTCCGCCTAGTCGTTTCCGAGCGCGTGCTCGATGCCCTCAAGCCATTGGGGATCTCCAATGCCTTGATTGAGCCTTTTGAAGCGTCTTGATGGCCTCGGCCCTGGCTCTTTGGGGGGCGGTGTTGAAGCGATGGATTGCTGGCCTGAGGGCGAAATTCGCGGGAGAGACACATGAGGCGGCACGGGGGGCATCCGACCAACGGGTCGACCGGATACTTCAAAATAAGGCCGAACGTCGCTGGCGGGATCGGCGAAAACACCGTTCTCGACTCGAGCGTCCATCCGCCAATCGTGACCAAGCTTCACTATGAGGTAGAAGGCTGGTTCGGCGATGTGATCGTTGCGACATTCCCCTGTTTCCTCGTTACTGAAGAAACCCAGCGCGCACTGCAGAAGATGGGCTTTTCAGGTGCGACGTTCGCCGAGGCCGAGGTGACTACCTCGGAAGAGTGTCAAGAGGATCAACCCGGGCTGGAGCTACCACCTTTCGTCTGGCTGAAGGTAAACGGGAAGGCTGGCCGCGACGATTTCGGGATCGCAACACCCTTCCGTCTCGTCATTTCTAAACGCATTCTTGATTTGCTGGAGTCGTTGGGAATACCGTTTGCAGTGGTCGAACCCTACGAACAGTAACGGGATCGCGCTTTTTAATTGCGATGACAGTTCATTTGTCGGCTGCACCGATGTGACTGCAGCGAACGTTTGGGCTGAGAACTGGAAAATAGTGCACTGTCACCGCAATTCGGAAAAGGGTGTCGCCAAGCTGGAACACCCCTCATCCGGCCGCTGCGCGGCCACCTTCTCCCACAGGGGGGAGAAGGGAAGATCAGCGCCTCAATAATCGCCGTTGTAGTACCGGTCGTCGCAGGGTGCCGTGTAGATGCGGCCGCGGCGGTCCTGGTAGCGGCACATCTGTTCGCCGCGGCGCTGCGGCGTGGTGGAGCTGCCGACAACCGCGCCGAGCAGGGCGCCGGCACCGGCGCCGATGAGCGTGCTTTCGGTGTTGCCGCCGATGGCCTGGCCGACGAGGGCGCCGCCGGCGCCGCCGATCAGCGCGCCGGTCCCGGCCCGCTGCTGCCCCTCGGTCTGCGCGCAGCCTGCCAGTGCTGCAGTCATCAGCACGGCGGCTATGGCTTTGTGAAAGTTCATGTGCGGTCTCCCTTGAAGGCCTGAAATCCCTATGGCTCGTCCCGTGCGTTCGCATTGCGGCGGAACGGGGGCACGCGGCCTCACGATATAAGACATGGTTTCTCGGGCGTTGATGGGCCGAGGGCCGAAAACACCTCTTTCGAACAAGGCGCTAGCGCCGCTCCTTGTCAAAATGATTCAGCCTTCGATGGTTCGGCCCGGTGCCGGGGTTCACTCGGTCGGGCTTCCAGAATTTCACTCACCAATGGAGAAATGCCATGACCCGAGGTCTTCCCCGGACGCTTGTCCGCGCCGCCGCCCGCGAGGCCGGCCTTGCCCCGCCCAGGCCCGGCCTGAAAGCCGTCACCACAGGGCAGGGCGGATCGTATCGCACCGTCTTCACCTTCGCCGGCATGCAGGTGCCGGTCACCGATGCGCTGGCCTATGCTGCCCAAAAGATCTTCGACTTCATCGAGGGCAAGGTGCGCATCAAGGGCGGCACGGCAAGATTGCAGTTCGCTGTGCTCGGTACCCGCGCGGCGACCATCAACGACAATGCAGCGCTGAACTGGTCGCTCGGTTCGGCGGCGGCATCGAGCGCGACGCTGGCTGGAACCATGGTCAATGTGCTGGCGTCGACGGCCCGCACGCTCGACGGCGCCGGCGCCGCACTGTCCACGGCTTCGGTTGCCGACATCGCCGCCGCAGTGACGCTGGATGGCACCACGACGCCGGTCGATCTCCATCTCAACCTCGCGTTTGCAACCGGTTCCGATATCGACGCTGACGGGACGATTGCCGTGACCGGAACAATCACGCTGCTTTGGGAGAACTGGGGCGACGTCTAAGCGCTAATCTCCCCCCTCGAGGGGGAGATGTCGCCGAAGGCGACAGAGGGGGTCGGTTCGACTGGGCGCGACTCCCGGCGACGAATGAAGTTGGCGCTCCACGCGCGGCGACCCCCTCTGGCCTGCCGGCCATCTCCCCCTCGAGGGGGGAGATACCAAGCTTTTGCCGTCGGGTCTTTTCTAACCTCAACAAAGGAATCTCACACATGACAGATCTGGCAGACGCCGGGTCCGTGGCGGCGCGTGCGCAGCCGGCGGGCAACCCGGCACAGTCACCGGCAGGCGCGGACAACGGGTCCGCCGCGCCTGCCGCCAAAAGTTGGTTTGACGGTCTTTCCGAAGGCAACCGCAAGCTCGCTGAAACCAAGGGCTGGACCAAGCCTGAAAGCCTCGATCGGGTTTTCACATCCTATGCGGAGCTGGAGCGGCAGCAGGGTGAGAGCCTGCGCGTTCCCGCCCCGGACGCATCGCGGGAAGACTGGGACCGGTTTCATGCCCGGCTGCCCGAGGCCATGCGTCCGGTCACCTCGTCCGAGAAGGTCGAATACATCAGGCCGGAAGGACTGCCGGAAAACTTCGCCTATTCGGACGAACTCGCCAACGCATCCAAGGCCTGGGCGGTCGAGGCGGGTGCTTCGCCGAAGACCGCGCAGGCCTATCATGACAAGTTCGTCGGCTACATGGCCGAGCAGGCCGCGCGTCAGGAAACCGCGCTCGCCCGCTCGGTCGAAGCCACCCATGACGACCTTGTCAGGGACTGGGGACCGACCGACAGCGACGGCTTTCGCCAGAAGCTGGAGGTCGCCAACCGGGCGATGAAAAAGCTCGGCCTGGTCGACGCCTACAAGGCGAAGGGCATCCTTCTGCCCAACGGGGCGCTGACCGATCCGCAGATCGCCAGGGCGTTCCAGGCGATCGGCGAGGCGATGTTCCGCGAAGACACGATCGACGGCGGTGCTGGTCGGAGCGGAGCCAATCCGTTCAAGCGCAACGCCGCCGGCGAACGCAACCTGACTGATATCTCAGCCCTCGTCAAAAGCGACCCCGCCCGCGCCCGACGGCTGGCTCGCGAGGCCGGGGAGAACCCCGACCGCTGGATGCCCAACAACCCGCGCTGACGATCGATCAGCCGCACTGAAACGCCCCTCATCCGGCCGCTTCGCGTCCACCTTCTCCTCGTCAGGGAGAAGAGGCGCGCCGACGTCGCAAGTCTCCTCTCCCCCGGAGAGGTCAGCCGAGCGAAGCAGAGGCTGGGTGAGGGGGCACCCGCCGCCAACCCAAACCTGAAGAAAGAGAAAAATGGCAGATGCCTACACCCGTATCGCGGACGCGATCGTTCCGTCCGTCTATGCGCAATATGCTTTCGAGGAACATGTGCAGTCGCTCGAGATCTACCAGGCCGGAATCCTGTTTTCCGACCCGGCCATCTCGTCAAAGCTGTCGATGGGCGGCCGCTCCGTCGACATGCCCGGCTGGAAGGACCTCGGCAACGATCCGTCCGAACCGGTCAATGACGATCCGGCTGATTCCATCGAGATGAAGAAGATCGGCTCGCGCCGCGAGGTCGCCGCCCGCAATGTCCGCGCCCAGGCGTGGGGCGTTCCGGACCTGACCTCGATCCTAGCCGGCGACGATCCGCAGAAGCTGATCGTCAAGCGGCAGACCGAGTACTGGCAGCGCGCCAACAAGCTGACCCTGCTCGGCATCCTGAAAGGCGTCGTCGCTGACAACGTCGCCGATGACGGCGGCGACCTGGTGCGCACCACCGGCGCCTCCATCGTCGACACCGACATCATCGAGGCCGCCTATCTGATGGGCGACCGCGCGGACAAGTTCAAGACGATCTGGATGCACTCCAAGCAGATGAAGGCGCTGAAGCTCGCCGACCTCATCGACTATGTGCCGTCTTCCGAGCAGGGCGGACCGCTGATCCCCTATTATATGGGTCTGCGGGCCGTGGTCGACGACGATATCCCGGTCACGGCGGGCGTCTACACCGCCTTCATGTTCAAGGACAAGGCGATCCTGTGGAACGAGCTGCCGGTCAACACCGAGGGCGGCCCGCTGGAGTTCGACCGCAAGCCGCGCCAGGGCCATGGCGGCGGCATCACCGAAATGGTCGGCCGCCGGCATTTTGTGCCGCATGTGCCCGGCACCCGCTTCCTCGACGCCTCCTCGGCCGGCGAATTCGCCACCGATGCGGAACTGGCCCTGGCGGCGAACTGGGACCGCACCGCGTCCAGCGTCAAGAACATGACGTTCATCGCGCTGAAGACTACCGAGGCCTGATCCGGCCGAGGCGAGGGGCGGGGGCGATGAGCTCCCGCCTCTTTTTCTGAACTTGACGCCAGCTCTGTCCCGATCCTGGCGTGACAAACAGGGCCGGACTCCGTTGCCGGCAGAAGATCAGCCCGCTGAACCAATGCGCAGGCAATGCCCTGGTTGGCGGCCTCTCCAAAATCCAGACCCGACGAAGGCACCTGCCTCGAGCGCGATTGCCGGCACGCTGCCGAAGCGGTCGGTGATCTCAGCGGATCAGCATCAGCGCTTCGTGAGCAGGGAACATCCAGATGGCGACCATACCTCTCCATATAGCGCAGCGCCGGCTCGATACCGGCAACGCTGTGCAGTACCCCCAGGGATCGCCGATCGGCGGCGCCATGCAGGGGCTCGGCGACGAGTTCTCGGCCATCGCCGAGCGCTACCAGCAGATGAAGGACCAGCAGGAGGCCTTCGACGCCGAGTTGGCGCGCCGCCGGTTCACCGGCCGGATCGCGCAGGCGGAAGACGAGGTGGCGGCGAACGTGCCGGCCGACGGCAGAGGCCTGCATGAGGCCATGTATGGCCAGGTCGACCCGCGCAACGGCCGGGTGGTCAAGACCGGCTTGTTCGATACCATGTTCGACGCTGCCTTGCCGGACATGCCCGAGAGCCAGCGCGCCGCTTTCGCCAGGCAGAAGGAGGAGATGCGCCGGGTTGGCGCGCTGCGCATGGCAAAGCGGCAGCTTCAGCGGCGTCAGGACTACGAGTTGGCTCAGGTCGACACGGCGCTTAAGACCAGCGCCATCGCCATTGGCGACGCCAATCCCGACGACACCAGCTTCGAGGCGGCTAGGCAGGAAGGGCTCGACCTGATCGACAAAATGGGGCTCGATCCGGGGATCAGGCAGCAGAGGGTCAAGAACTGGTTCAGCACTGCGGCCAAGACGCGCTTCGAGGCGTTGATCGCCAAGGATCCGAAACGCGCTCTGGAGATATTTGGTGTCGGGAAGCCGGCCTCCGGCAGAGATGCCTCGCAAGCGGCTGACAGCTCTATCCCGGGCAACTCAAAGATGGCCGCCGGGAAAGGTGACCGCGTCGGCAGGCAGACGCCGGATGAAATGCTGGCCCAGGCGTTCGGGGACGACCTTTCGCAACAGGAACAGGCAGCGCTGGTGCGACAGGCTGAGGCGGCCAAAACGGCTCGGCAGGTTGAGCTTCGCACCAACATCGGTCTCGCCGAGCAGAACGCGCCGGACGCCATCGCAAGGACCGGCGCCTATGCCGGCAAGATGCCCGGTCGGGATGCCTTCAGGATCGCCTACGGGCTCGACGAGGGCGACAAGCGCTTCCAGGATTTCGACTGGTGGGCTGACGTAGGCAGTCAGGTTTTCGGCATGCGCACCATGCCGAACCAGGCGATCCATGCCGCCCTCCGCGATGCCGATTCCGGGCCGAACGGTTCGCCGGAAGACCAGCCGCGTCGTGAGGCGACCGCCGCTGCGGTAGGGCTGGTGATGAATCACAGAAGAGCCGATGGCGGCGGCTATGTCAGTGAAGTGTTCCCCAATATCGCTGCCGCTTGGAAAGCAGTGATCGGCGGCGGGCTTGAGGATCCAAACGGCTATGACAAGGACGCCTATGACAAAGCGATAGCCATGTCCGTCGCAGCGCAGGAACAATTGGGCATTGAGAACCCTCAGCCCGTGCCGCTGTCGTTTATCCGTGATCTTTCCGATAATTATGACAGCCGTATTGCATACCAGCAGGACAAAAATGCGAAGGCAAGCACGCTGCTTGCGGGAACGTTCGGCCCTGTCGCTCGAGCAGCCGTGGCCCGGCAATTGGCCGATGCCGGTTTGGGCTCGATCATTCCAGATGCCTCTGCGCACACGCCTCCCCCATCGAGTTCGATGCTCACGTCTCAAGCGAAGGCACTAGGCAAGTCGATCGCCAATGCCGGGATTGGAACAGCCGAATTTGCGGCTAACGCTGCTGTTGGAGCTTTCAACGCGAAGACCAGATCAAGGCTCAAGTCTTTCGATTTTACAGGTGCTTACTACGAGCCGTCGAACCGTGTTGAGAATCTGATGATGCATCAGGGGTATGATGCATTGAACTGGCTTGGGTTTGGTCGGACTGCTGCCGTCGAGAAAGCAATACCGCGAGCAATTGAGTCAGTCAGTTCCGGGGCCTTGGGGCAAACTGAACGATCCATCGCCAATCTGGAAGCCGCAAATACACCGACGTCCAAAGTCGCTTCCGGTCGGGTTGAGAAGCCAGGTGCCGGCGAAGGTGTAGCGGGAGCCATACCGGAAAAGCCACAGCCGGGGAATTTCTCCAAGCAGCCCACGACATGGCTTGATGGCGCAGGGGAACTTCTGACAGCTGACTCCAACGCCCTTGCTGGCGTTACGACGGCGCAAGGCGGAGGCCAGACGACCCGTTCACCCCGGAAGTCACAGCTGGATCGCCGGATGATCGCCGCAGTAGCACGCGAACTATTTGCCAGAGACCCCAGTCGCGTAGAGCATCCCGGTGTAAGACTTGGCGAGGCGACTACAAATGATTACCGGAAAGGGTATGCTGACGCGAACCCCGGCGTGAAAATCGAGGATTTGGTAATTCATCACCAAGCTGAGCAGCAATTACTTAAGAGATTTCTAAATATCCTGTCAAAGAGTAAGATCAATTCGGTAGAAAATCTTCGCGGAATACCTAAAGAGTTTAACGATATCCTGCATCTCGTTATCATTAGGAGCGAAAATGACGCATTCTATAAAAAGTACCCCAACCCAACAGAGCAGCAGCTTATGGACCATTATACAATGATCGATAAGAAATATGGCCATCATTTCGTGCCGCCCGTCGGAAAATATAGGTAAAAAATGGATTACTATTATGTATTTCCGTTTGTGGCTGGCGACTTTGGCAAAAATACGGTTCTCGATAACCGTGTTCACCCACCCATTGTGCACAAACTTCACTATGAGATCGACGTTTGGATTGGAGATGTCCTGATAACCAGCTTTCCCTGTTTTCTTGTCACCGAAGAAGCTCAGCGGGAGTTGTTGAAGCTAGGTGTTTCGGGGGTCACTTTTGCCGATGTCGTGGTTACTGCCTCGGAGCTGTTCCATCGGTTGCAGCCAGAGACGGAACTTCCATCTTTCGTCTGGATGAAGATCCATGGGCAGCGGGGACATGACGACTTCGGGATGGCTCCGAACCACGAGCTTGTTGTTTCAGAACGTGCCCTGGACGTGTTTGAGCGCCTCGGCAACGAGTCAGCCGGGATTCGTTCATTCGACGAACCGGAAAAGGATTGAATGATCCTGATGACGTTGCGCGTGCGGGCGAAACGATCGCTTGAAACGAAGGTGTAGGGATTGAATGAGTTGTTGAACAGTTCTGTAGGCGGGGCGCTCAAGCAGGGCTTGTACAGGATCGTCCGCGTGCAGGACGTGGCGCGGGGAACGCGAGGGGCAGCCTAGGCTTTCCCGAGTTCACTGGGCGGATCACCTGCTTTGGCTACGATTGGCAGCGTGCCATGGATCTCATAAATAACAATGTCGGCAATAACAATGTCGGCCGTGTGTTGGGCGAAGCTTTACCCGGGGTCGCGCCCGACGAAATCGCGCGCCTTGCCCTGGAGGCCGGACTACTTCAGACTTCACTGCCTCCGGCAATGATCTTTCACGAGAAAAGAAAATGAAGAAAGTGATGGTTCTGACGACCGCAACTATCTTGGTGGCTGCTGCAATTTTTGTTTATTGCAGCCCTCTTCTCGTCAAGCTTGAGAAGGACGGATTTGTGGGCGGAACGCTGGAAATTGCAGGCACCAAACTGGATGAAGCGGCAGGATCTGGAACGACGTACCACCTCGTTTTCGTGAATGAGGAATCCAGCGCGAGCGTTTCTTGCAGCAAGGATGGGAAAGTTACAAGCCGGGATGGATATCTATCTCCATGGCTTGGGTGGTACGTAAGTTTCCATCTTTCGAATTGCTCGATTAGTGGATTTCGTCCGATATTTTAAGGGTTGGAATCACGAATAACAGTGAGATGCCGGAGATCTCGCGCGTTTTGTCGATAGCATGTCTGGACTGAGACTTGGAAAATAGTGCGCTGCCGCCGTAATTCCTCGTTCTGACAATATTTCTTAGCGCCCCCTCCGTCCTGCCGGCTTTCGTCATTCGGAAAGCCAAGCAGTTGGCTTTCCGTCCGCTACGCGGACCACTCTTCAACCCCACGAAGGGAGATCGGAGGGGGCGTAGAGCACGATCTCTGAATATCGCCATCCAAACCCCCAGCCGCTTCGCAGCGGCTTTTTTCATGCCCGGAGAAAATCATGACCCGACCCACATGGACGAGGCGCTGACCCATGGCCATCACCCCGCTCGATATCGCCAACATGGCGCTGGCCGTGCTCGACGAGGCGCCGATCGACAGTCTCGATCAGGACGTCAAGGCGGCACGGCTGCTCAACTTGCATTTCGACCTCGCAAGGGAAGCAGAACTTACCAAATGTGCCTGGGTGTTCGCCATCCTGCGCGCCACGGTTGCCGGGGCGGACACCGGCAGCGATTGCGGCTTGACCTTTGCCTATGAACTGCCGGCCGACTGCCTGCGGCCGCTGCCGCTGACCCGTGATGGCGAGCCGGACGGCGTGCCGATTTCGTGGCGCCAGGAGGCGGGGCTGATCTATTCCGACCAGTCCGGCCCGCTGACCATCCGTTACGTCGCCAACCTCACCGATCCCAACGACTGGGATGCGCTGTTCACCGAGGTTTTGGTGGCGGCCCTTGCCGTCAAGGTGGCGCATCCGCTGACGCACAAGTCAGGCATGATCGATATTGCCCGCTCGGCCTATGACCGGGCGCTGGACGCGGCGCTCAACGCCAACGCCATCCAGCGCGGCAGCCGGCTCTACACCGCCTCGTGGTCCAATCAGCGCGGCGACAACAGGATTGCGCGCTGATGACGACGCTCTATCCCGTCCAGGACGTCTTCACCCGCGGCGAGATCTCGCCGCGCCTGCATGCACGCGCCTCGCTCGACTTCTATCGGGCGGCGCTGGCCAAATGCGAGAACTTCATCACCCTGCCGCATGGCGGCATCCGCAAGCGCGGCGGCACCTATTTTGCCGGCGAGGTGAAGATTTCCGCGAAGACGACGCGGCTGATCCCGTTCATCTTCTCGGCCGATCAAGCCTATGCGCTCGAATTCGGCGACCGGTACATCCGCGTCCATGCCTATGGCGCGCGCGTCGACACGGTGGAGGTCGCTTCGCCCTATCTCGAGGCGGACCTGTTCGAGCTCGCCTATGTCCAGTCGGCCGACCAGATGTGGGTCACTCACCGGGACTATCCGCCCAAGGTGCTGACGCGCAGCGCACACACGGCGTGGGCTCTGACGGATTTTGAATTCCTCGACGGTCCCTACGACCCGGTCAACGACACGGCGACGACGCTGACACCGTCCGACACCGGGCATCTGACGCCGCAGATGACCAGCAACACGACGCCTTCCGGCACCGCTTCCACCGGCAGCGGCAGCGCCTCTGCCTGGCAGATGTTCGACCGCGACAAGACGCAGGATATCCAGATCTCTGGCGGCGGTGACGGCTATATCCGGTTCCGCAATGCCGGCGGTTCACAGCGCGTGGCCGATGCCTACTGGATCACCACGTCACGGGTGGCAACGGGCAATTATGATTTCTTCACCGCCTGGGAATTGCAGGGTTCCAATGATGGCACCAACTGGGTCACCCTGGATACTCGTACGGGCGAGCTCGGCTGGGGCAATGGCGAGACGCGCTTCTACGAATTCACGAACAAATCGGCCTTTGAATATCATCAACTGGTGTTCAGCGGCGGTGGCGGCGATGATGCCGAAAGCAGCGTTTCGGCCGAGCTTGCGATCCATGTCGCCGCATTCGACCAGACGCCGTTCGACATCACCGCGTCTTCAAGCATCGGCATCAACAATGACACCGGCTTCCAGGCGACCGATGTCCGCCGCGCCATCCGCTTGTTGGGCGCCGACGGCATCTGGCGGTGGGCGAGGATCACCAGCCGCACCAGCACGACGGTCGTCAAGATCATTCTCTACGGCCATGCGCTGCCGAACATGAACCCGATCACGCGCTGGCGGCTCGGCACCTTCGTGCCCGGCAAGTACGTCGAAAGCGGGTCGCTCTACGAGGAGCGGCTGGCCTTCAGCCGCAAATTCTCGGTCTATGCCTCGGCCACCGGCGATTTCGACAATTTTGCACTGGGCGAGAAGGACGACGACGCGCTGGAGTTCGTCCAGGCGGGCGGCGGCCAGGCCAACGACATTGTCTGGATCGCCGACAGCGACGGCGCGCTTCTGATCGGCACCTCAGGCGGCATCCGCGCCCTGTCGGGCTCGGGCATCGACGAGGCGCTGACGCCGTCCTCGTTCAAGAACCGGCGCTCGCGCACCTTTGGCTGCGCCCGCATCCGCCCGGTCGATGCCGGCCAGTCGTTCCTCTATGTCACACGCTCGCGCAAATCGATCGCCGAGCTGACGCAGACGGCGCAGAGCCGTTTTGCTTCGGACGATGTCGGCCAGGTCTCCGAGCATATTCCCAAAAAGGGTGTGGTCGAGCTCGCCTTCCAGACCGATCCCGACCCGTTGCTGTGGTTCCCGCTCGAGAATGGCGAGCTTGGCGGCTACACCCATCAGCCGAGCCAGGAGGTGCGCGGCATGCACCGGCATCGCCTGGGCGGCAACGTCAGCGGGGCGGGCTCCGATGGTTCAAATTGGGCTGATGTCGAAAGCGCTGCGGTCACCCCCGGCCAGGACGGCAATGACGATCTCTGGCTGATCGTGAAGCGCAGCATTGGCGGCGTGACCAGGCGCTACATCGAGATCAAGACCGCGCCGTTCGAATACGGCGCCATCGCGGACGCCTTCGAGGTCGATTGCGGCCTGTCCTACGCGGGTCTTGCGGTCACCACGGTGGGCGGCGCCATGCACCTTGCCGGCCAGTCCGTCGATGTGCTCGCCGACGGCAAGGTCTATCGCGGGCTGACCGTCAGCGGCGGCGGCACCGTCACGCTGCCGGGCGGTTCTACCGCCGCCAAATGGCAACTCGGCCTGCCCTACGCGGCGGGCGCCGACACGCTGGAGCTCGATGTCGGCGGCCGCGACGGCTCCATCATCGGCCGCCGCAAGAAGGTGGCGAAGGTGATCCTGTCGCTGCTCGAGACCGACACCACGGGGCTTCAAGTCCAGTCCTTGATGCGCGGCCGCTGGGAGCCGGTGCGCATGCCCTCGATCATCGCGCCGGACGGGCGGGCAACGCTGTTCACCGGCAATGTCGAGGTGCCGATCGACGACAGCTGGGAAGGGCAGGGCCGAGTGCGGATCCGCCATGTCAACCCGACGCCCTGCACGATCCGTGCGTTCACGCCGGTGTTCGACGCCGAGCCGTAGAGCGCCGGCGTTGAAGATGGTGATTTCCCCCCTTGAGGGGGAGATGTCGCCGGAGGCGACAGAGGGGGTCGGTTCGACCGGACGCCAACCTCCTCCACGTTGAAAGAGGATGCCGACGCTCCACGCGAAGCGCCAATCTCATCTGCCGCGGTAGGTCGCACCCGGTCGTGCCGACCCCCCTCTGGCCTGCCGGCCATCTCCCCCTCGAGTGGGGAGATAACAATTCACCAAAGGATCCCCGAAATGACATCTCCCCATGCCGAAATCCTCGGGATGGCGCGGACGGCTGCCGAATTCGCCGCCGTCATCGCCTTGCTCGACACCGACCTCAACGACGCGCTTCACTGCAGAACCGAACTGGCGCAAGCCGAGGACCGCGCGGTCTTCGGCGATGGCGACCTGGCCGCCGCGCGTGCCGCGCTGGACGACTGCAACGACCAGATCGGGCTGCTGGAAAAGACCATCGACGCCGCCGGCAAGCGCCGTGCGGAGGCCGCGCAAGGCGAAGCGCGGGCCGACATCGCCGCGCTTGGCGACGAGATCAAGGCCAAAGCTGCAACGCTTGGCGAGCGCTGGGGCAGCGCCCGCCGGCTGGTCGAGCTGCTGCGCCAGGAATTGTTCGAGGCCGATGCGCTCGCCCGCACCATTGCCACCGCCAACGGCCTGTTCGATGCCGCCGGCGTCGCCGAGCTGAAGATCAATCTGACCACGACCCGCCGCGCCGCCATGGCCGGCCCGCGGGCCGCTGCACCCGCCCGTCTCAGCCGGCCGGCGTTGCAGGCCGACAGGCTGCTTGTGTCGTTCCTCACCCCCGGCGGTGCGCTCGACCCGCGCCCGGCGCTCGGCGCGCCGGTGGACGGCGTCAAAAGCAAATTCATTCCCGCAAACACCTCCTTTGGCGAACGAGGCTGAACGCATGTGCACACTTGCCCTTATCGGCACCGCCCTTTCTGTTGGCGGCGCGCTGGTCGAAGGCCAGCAGTCGAAGCAGATGGCCGACTATCAGGCCAAGGCCTACGGGCAGCAAGCGCAGGCCGAGGCGCAGAGTTCCGCCTTCGAGCAGAGCCAGGAGCGCCATAAGCAGGATCTCCTGCTGGGCCAGGCGCGTGCGCAGGCCGGCGCCTCGGGCGTCGGCATATCAGGCTCGCCGGCCGAGGTGCTGGCCGCCAATGCCAGGCAGGGCCAGCTTGATCTCGACGCGATCCAGTACGGCTCGAAACTGCGCCAGAACAGTCTCAATACGCAAGCCGCGCTCTCGCGCTTCTCCGGCAAGCAGGCGGTCACGGCCTCGATCTTCAAGGCCGGCAGCAATCTCGTATCGGGTCTCTCCGGCCTCTACGACCCGACCAAGGCCGTGACCTTCGGCAAGGGCGCCTTCCCACCGCCGCCGGGCGGCTCGTCCACCGGAGGCCTCTACTGATGGCCACCATTCCGCTCCACATAGCGCAGCGCCGGCTCGATGCCGGCAATGCGGTGCCGTACCCCGGGGGATCGCCGATTGGCGGCGCCATGCAGGGTCTTGGCGACCAGTTCTCGGCTATCGCCGAGCGCTACCAGCAGATGAAGGACCAGCAGGACGCGTTCGACGCCGAACTGGCGCGGCGGCGGTTCACCAGCCGGATCGGGCAAGCCGAAGACGAGGTGGCGGCCAACGCCCCGGCTGACGGCGCCGGCCTGCATGAGGCCATGTACGGCCAGGTCAATCCGCGCGACGGCCGGGTGGTCAAAACAGGCCTGTTCGACAGGCTGTTCGGCGATGCCTTGCCTGATATGCCCGAAAGCCAGCGTGCTGGTTTCGCCAGGCAGAAGGAGACGATGCGCGCGATTGGCGCACGGCGCATGGCGCAGCGGCAGCTCCAGCGCCGTGACGAGTATGAGTTGGCCGAGTGGACCAAGGTCGACACCATGTCCACGGGTTCCATCGCACAGGGCGACCCGAACGACGCCGAGACATTCGAGGCGATCCGGCAGAGCGGCTTCGACCTGATCGCCAAGATCGGCAACTCGATCATTCGGCAAACAGCCGAGGCCACCTGGCGCACCAACACGGCCAAGGCGCTGGTCCAGGCAATGATTGCCCAGGATCCGAAGCGGGCGGCTGAGATGCTGGGTGCGGGGCGGGCTGGCAGCCGGATCAAAGATGATACGGCCGAGGCGGTTGGTGGCCCACAGGCAAATACCACAAGTTTTGTGGCGCCAAGAGACGATCGCCTTGGCGAGCCGACGCCATATGAGCGAGCGGTGCAGGTTGTCCGGGACGACATCCCGCCTGAAGACAGGCCAGCGTTGGCCCAGAAAGCGCGGACCGCTGAGATCGCACGGCAGGTCGAAACACGAACCAACATCGGCCTCGCCGAACAGAATGCGCCAAGCTCCATCAGGGAAACTGGAACCTATTCCGGCCCCGTGCAGACTCCGGAGCAGTTCATCGCTCTCTACGGCGCCACCGAAGGCGTCAGGCGCTTCCAAGCCTTCAGCCAAGCAATGGATGTCAGTCGGCAATTCTACAGCATGCGTGGCATGTCGAATGAGGCCGTTTTGGCCAGAGTCAAAGAGTCCTCGCCCAAGGCCGATAGTGCTACGCCGGAAGAGGACAGCGCGCGTCATGAAGTAATAGCCACGGCCGCCGACCTCACGCTCAAAGAGAGGCAGGGCGATCCGGGTGGCTATGTACGTAAGACGTTCGCGAATCTCGATGCGGCTTGGAACAATCTTTCGACGCCGGAAGACTATCAGGCAGCCATCATCGGCTCGATCGCCGCTCAGCAGCAACTGGGCTTCGAGAAGATTCAACCGCTGCCCAATTCCGTGGCGGGAGGCGTCGTCGACGGACTCAAAAACGGAACAAACCCGCAAGATCCCGCCCTAAACAACCTCTTTGCTGCACTGCCTACCGAAGCTGCCCAAAAGGCAATGCTAGACCACCTAATTCGGACAAGTGCAGCGCAGACAGAGAGAAGCCTAGCTGATCGAACACGTCGCGATTGGATAGTCGACCCCGAAATGCTGCTCGATCTGCGCCAAGCAGCCGAGTTGGGTCTGCGGGACTCGCATGTAGAAGTCACGAATTACATTCCTACGCCCCAAGATAAGCTTGGCTACCTTATCGCCGGCGATAGTAAGCCAAGCAGCGTGCGGCGTAATCTGGCGCGGATGCTGGTTGGCTCCGAGGGAGCCGGCGAGCAGGGCATCTCGCTGCTCGGCATTGCGCCCATGGTCGCGGCCGATAAGGCTGTTGCGTCCGCGATGTCTGGCAACGTCGGCGACACCATTCTCAATGTCTTAGGAACGCTCCCCACCGAGAAATTGGTATCCGTCGGCCTGCAACAAGCCGGCAAGATTGCGGGGCCTTTGGTTAAGGAACTCTCGCAGGTCTTGAGGCGGTCCGACGACCTAGCGGAGGGGGCCGAGGCGCTTGTTCGCAGAAGCAGCGGCAAGCTCGCCGACTCGACGGAGGACGCTCTTTCTGAAGGAGCGGATCTTTACAAAGGCGTAGACGACTTACCTACACCCGGGTCCGAACCGCTGACAGAAGAAGCAGGCGACGGCGCTAGTCGAGGGCCGACCGGTCAATTCTATAGTGTGGTGTTCGAGACAGAGATAGATTCTGCATTATATCCGAACGTTTCGCGCCCACGCCATTTCCAGGCGGCCAACGAAGCCCTGCTGGTGCTAATGGAAAGAGAGCCGGATTTCGCGAAAGCTCTGCAAGATGCGGGAATTAACCTCCAGCGGACAAAGAGGGGGCTCGTTCCCCGAAGAGCGCCCCCCGGCTACACTTGGCACCACGACACAAAAGCCGGTGTGATGCAACTTGTCCCTAGATCGCAGCATGATCCTGGGACTATCTTTCAGAAAGCATTGCACCCGAATCGTCGAGGAGGATTTTCTTTATGGGGAAAATAATCAAGTTGTTGGATATTGTTGGACGGTTGTCGGACTTTGACGAGGATGACACGATTTATGTGGCGGAGCCTTGGACTGAAGATTCCAATGCAATGGTTGCGACCGCACCCGACGATAGCACGGTGCCTCCGAAGGCGGCAGCCAAAGCGGGGCTTACATATTTCATCGAGATATTCATTGCGATTGAATTTACCGAGGCCTGGGTAGCTTCACTGAAGGAAAAGCCCAGCCTGTCGGCTATCTGCCAAAGACTCATCGAATACGCCACCAATGATGCGTGAGGGGAAACATGGCGACTAACCCACGTTACGATGGACAGCCGCTGCTTAGGCTGCTGGAGCTTTATGTGCTCTGGGCCATTGGAGAACTTTCTCAAGAGTCGGAGGGTGGCTTGAAAAAGATGGCCCCCAAACTGCAATCTATCTATGGCGGCGACGGACAATGGCATGATGCAATTGCCCAAGCCATGCACATGCCCGAGGGAATGCCGGCAGCAATCCGGGATATGTGGGCAAAGAATCTCGAAATCGCCCGTGTCAATAATGTAACGCTTACGCCCCAGCAATTTGCCAAGATGTTCGTGGACAACAACTTCGCAGGTTGAACGCTGTTTTCTGATTGGAATTGCGGTGCTGGCTGGCGTTCTACGGCGCCCCCCTCGTCCTGCCCGACATCTCCTCGGAGGGGGATTACGGTGACGATGCACTTTTATGAATTCTATCGATACGGATCAGAGTGAAATCTAGACAAAGAAAATAGTGCAAGAGCACGACTCGCCAAATGTAGGCATCCCCGAAGCAAGAGCCTGGGCGCGAAATTATCTAAAAGATCGATAGTGCGTGCGAAAAGCGCGGCAACTGGGTTGCTGACCGAGGCGAAAAGGCTGATGCCGACCTTGTGCTGCAGTTACGGTGACAGCGCACTTTCATCGGTCCCACCCATGTGACTGGGGTTAACCTCCCGACGCGCCCACGCCCCAAAATCAGACCCTTTCACAGCCTCGCTTGCGCGGGGCTTTTTTCATGGAGCAAGCCTTATGGCCCGACCTGCAACCGCCGCCGTTCGCCTGTTGACCGGCGAGCGCGAACCCGTGCGCCTGGCAACGACGGCGAACCTGGAGACGATCGTCATCGACGGCGTTGCCTGGATCCAGGGCCTCAAAATGGTTGACGGCGTCCAGACAGCGACCGGCGACCGGGTGCTGGTCAAGGACCAGGCGGACGCCAGGCTGAACGGCATCTATACGGCCTCGGAAGGCTACTGGTACCGCGCCGCCGATGCGCGCACGGGGCGCACCATGCAGAAGGGAACGACGGTGCATGTCCAGGAGGGCACGGCTTCGGCCGCTTTCGTCTATGCCTTCCAGACAGTGAGCCCCGTGATCGGTGCCGACGACATTGTGCTGTCGTTTTACCAGTCCGACGACACCGTCGGCGATATCCAGGCAGCCGCGCAAGGCATCATCGACCGGGCCCAGGCCGCGGCGGACGTGGCGACGGGCGCCATGACGACGGTGCTCGATCCGCAATTCGCAACCAAGGCGACGGCAGAGGCATACTCACCGGCGATCGCGCCGGATTATATCAGGACTGCCGGCTATTCGCAGGTCGGCGACGGCCAAGCCCTCTACAGGAAGAATGGCACCATTTCGGCTGGCGGGGGCGGCCTGGCGATCACGCTGCAAGATGGGGCGAAAGCCGGCTTCGACATCATCAACGCACCGAGGGCAAAGGAGATCAACATTCGCGCTGCGGGCGCCGACACGGCAGCCGGCAACAACAGGACCGCGATCGTCAACGCCATTGCTGCCGCCGGGCAGGGCAGGGTGATCATCCCGGCTGGCACATTTTCGCTGGCCGGCAATATCGACATTCCGCAGGGGCTGATGGTCGAGTTTGACGACAAGGCGCTTTTACAGCGCACCGAGGACGCCACGCACCTATTCAACCTGAAGGGCGACAACCGCATCATCGCTCCAAAGGTCAACGGCGCCTGGAATCATGTCGCGGCTCCGAACGGCTTTGGCGTTTTCAACATCAGCGGCATTTCAGGCGTCACGATCGAGCATGGCACGCTCACCGGTACGCAAGGCGATCACTACCGCATTGCCGATTCCAACTGGGTCTACATTGACGACGCCAGGGGCGACACGGCGCGCAACATCGTCACCATTAACGACGATGTTTCCGGCACAAGTCACGTGTTTGTCCGCCGCGCTCGCGTGAGTGCCTATTTGAACGGTTTCGATGCAGAGAGCGACGACGACTGGCCGGTGAGCGATATCGAGGTGGATATCGACTGGACGCAGCTTGGCGGCGTTCAGCTTGGCGCGGCCGTCGCCTTCACCCGCAGCGCTGTGCCCGTCGGATCGGTGTTGAAGTACAAACGCCTTCGCATCAGTGCCAAATCCAGGGATGGCCTTTATGGTCTGGTGCTGCGAGGGGCCAAGGATATCGAGGTGCGCAGCCTGGTGACGGAAGGCGTGCAGCAAGGCATTCGCGCCGGCACCGGCCATCATATCGAAGATCTTCGCCTGCTGTCCTTCGACATCCAGGCGACACATCAGGGCATCTATATCGAAACCCCGGCTGGGCAACAGATCTCGCGCGGCGTCAGGATTGGCGCCGGCCGCATCTTTGGATTCACCCAGGCCAATGCCTATGGCGTCTTCAGCGCGGCGGATGAGACCATTGTGTCGGCTGACACGCTTGTCGACATGGGCGGCGCAGCCGCTTCCATCGGCGTTCGATTGAACGGCGACATGTCGCAAACCCATGCAGGCATCGCGGATGCGCGATCGTCCTATGTCGCCCTGTCGACACTATCGAGCGAACGGCAGAGGGCGACGGGTGGCCTTTTCAAGGCGACGACCGGCAGTGTCGTCAACGACGTGAAAGTCAGCGGATCCTCGCCAAACATCGAGGTGCGGGGCAACATCTACTCCGGCACGGCGACGGGCAAGCCAACCGATGACGGATCGCACATAGCGCTGATTGAAGGAAACCGGGGCGGCGATCTTTTCAAGGGCTATAAATCGACGCCGGACGCAACGCCCGTTCTTATGGTCTTCGAAGCCGGAAACAGCTTTGTTCCGATCAGGCCAGGGCAAGGCGCAAAGTTCACCGTCGATGTCGCTGCCCGCCGCACGGATGGTTCATCGTCGACCAGCGCCGGCTATGTGTTCGCCGGGGTGATCCGCAACACGGGCGGAACCCTGGCGATCGAAGGTGCGATCACCAAAACGGTGATCGGCGAATATGCAACCGACGCCGCATCGCTCGACGCGTCGGTCACCGCTGGGGCTTCCGGAATTGAGGTGACCGCTACCGGCGTCGCGGCAAAGACCTATGGCTGGAACGCCGTTGTGCGGCTTCAGGAGGTTTGATTCTGCTGAGAAGTTCGACGCCGCTGCGCCATCACAATCGCCATTGATGTCATCAGCCGGCTGATCGGCAGGCCCGAGGGACGGGCTCGCTGCATTGCAAGACCAAAATCTTTTTCAGCCTCGCTTTTGCGGGGCTTTTTCATGGAGCAAGCCAGCATGGCCCGATCTTCAGCCGCCGCCGTCCGCCTTCTGACCGGTGAGCGCGAACCCGTTCGTCTGGCAACGACCGCCAGCATTGCGTTTTTCGGCCTTCAGACCATCGACGGGGTGGCGACGGAGGTGGGCGACCGCGTGCTGGTCAAGGACCAGGCCGACCAGACGCAAAACGGTATCTACACGGTAAGCGAAGGCCGATGGTTCCGCGCCGCCGATGCCCGCACCGGGCGCACCATGCAGAAGGGAACGACGGTGCATGTCCAGCAGGGCAACGCCTCGGCCGATTTCGTCTTTGCCTTCCAGACGCTGAACCCTGTGATCGGTGCCGACGACATTGTGCTGTCGTTCTACCAGTCCGACGACACCGTCGGCGATATCCAGGCAGCCGCCCAAGGCATCATCGACCGGGCCCAGGCCGCGGCGGACGTGGCGACGGGCGCCATGACGACGGTGCTCGATCCGCAATTCGCAACCAAGGCGACGGCGGAGGCCTATTCCCCGCCGATAGCACCCACATACATCCGCACCGCCTTCTACGACAGCTCTCAGGTGGCAGGCAGCGGCGCTGTGTACCGCAAGAATGGAACGAATGCCGGGGATTTGGTGATCACGCTGAGCGATGGCATGATGAAGACGGGCTATACTCTCGCCTCAACCCCGGTGACGGCATCAATGCTCGGGGCGCGTGGTGGCGGTGCGAATGCCACGGCTGCAATAGGTGCACTGCTCGCGGGCAGCTATCCGCATGTGCTGATTGACGGCTCCTACCAGACAGACGGCAACCACACGATCTCGACAGCGAAGAAGCGCGTCGAATGCCTGGGCGGCTCTGCTCTGATCCTGCGCACGCCAGTCGGTACCGTTACCGCCCACCATCCCGTCATCGATATCGCTGCCGATGACGTCCTGATAGACGGGGACCTCACGATCGATGGTGGATCACATGCCGGCTACCAGGCTTCTATCGGTATTCGCGTCGGCCTTTCCACTGGTGCACGCCGGAAGCGGCCGACAATTCGCGGCGTGAAAGTCCGCAATCTTGGCCTTGCCGGCGTGATGGCGCTCTGTGTCGACAGCCCGACGATTGAGGACATTGACGGCTATAACATCGTCACGCCAACCGGCGGCGAGTTTGGCGATACGGTTTACGTGGCCGGCGTCCGCAAGCCGATCGTGCGCAACATCCGGTCGGCGAAGTGCAAACGCGACGGCGTCGTGTTGACCTATACGGGGAATCTAAACACCACCGACGTGTTGGTCGACGGGGTTTTCGCGGATGCACATCTCGACAGCCCCTCCGCCGGTGTCTGGGTGGAGATGACCGGTGCGCGAGATCCACGAGGGATCATAACCAACGTGGTGGCGAATGACTGTCTGGTTGGCGTAGCTGCGACTGACGCCAACAGCGAGATCGTCATTTCGAATGTCAAGGCAATCGGCAACCGGCTCTCCGGTAGTTCTGCCGGTAACGTCTTCGGCGTTCAGATTCAGTCGGGCCGGCTCGATAACTGGTACATCGATCGCTACAACACAGCCCTGCAATTGGAGCCAAACGGCGAATATCAGTTCGCCCTCAGCTCGCAAGTTGGATCGTTTGCGACTGGCGAAACGGTCAGCGGCGGCACCTCTGGCTCAACCGGAACCCTGCGGTTCCAACATTTTGAAATCCTCATCACCGGTTCAACCGTCGACTATGAACTCGGTGAGACGGTGACTGGCGGTTCATCCGGCGCGACGGGCATCTTGGTCGACTTCTTTGCCAGCGTGCTGAGGGTCTTGCCGATAAGCGGGACGTTTCAGGCCGCTGAAACAATCACTGGGGGCACCTCTGCGGTTGCCAAAACGGCAAACAGCGCGACCCGGCGCATCTATGTGCGCGGTTCGGCCGGCATCTTTCCGGCTGGCGAGACGATCACGGGCGGAACGTCAGGTGCCACAGCCGTAATCGCCGCGCCCTACCAGACGCCTCTTGCGATCGGTCCGGGCACGTTGATGAACTGCTCGACCGACGCCATTGTCGTTGCGAACGTCGTGACACCGGCGAGCCTTAGCCTTTCTGGCATCAGGGGAAACACCCAGTCGCATGGCATCCGGTTCAACCTTTCCGTGGGCCAGCGGCTGCGCAAAGCCAGTCTCAGGGACATCGCCCTGAAGAACTCGACCTCCATTGGCATTGCCTTTCGGGTAACCACCGGCGGCGCAATAGACGAAATGCTGGTCGATGGTTTCGACATGTCGGAATGGGTTGGCGATGGCACCGGCAGTTCCATCACGGCCGGCATCGTGACCCGGTTTATTGGCGGCAACAATCCCGGCCTGCAGGGGACGTCGAGTGTGCCGATCAATCTGACCGTCAACACAACGCTGTCCGGACTTCATAACCGGGCACTCTGCCACAACAACGGCGCCGGCGCGACGTGGACACATACGCTGCCGCCTGCCGTGCCTGGCCTTCGGATCGGTTTTGCCGGAGTGCACGCAACCCATGTCATGAACATCGAGCCCAACGGGACGGACACGATCAAGGGCGGCGGTGCAGGGAAATATCTCATTCTCGATCCCGGCGAGCGTGTAACCCTGGAGGCATACGCAACGGGCTCATGGGTGGTCAGCGCGACAGTCGGCTGGGCGGGCGATTTCGAGTTGTAGACTTTGTCGTTGTGAATGACCGAATCGCCTAGGTTGCTTTTTTGATCCAAATGGACGAACGAAAGATATGGTCCTCGCTCTGTGGTCAATGGTGGCCGTGACCACCGTTATACTTGTAGCCCGCCACAATCGGGTTTCTGTTGTAGCGATTGGCTATGTCGGCCTTCTTGCTTATTCGGTGCCCGCGCTGATTGGCTTCACGCGGCCTGTGAGCGCGAAAGGATTGGTGCCATATCTCGAGCCGGCATCGTCGGAAGCAATTCTGGTGATGGTCGCTGCTTGGCTAGGGTTCGGGCTGGCGCTGCTGCTGATGCCTTCGTCTGTGGACGGGGGGCGTCCCCCTTGTTACCAGCTGCACCCGATGCGGGTCACCTGGTTCATTCGGTGCACGCTGATCATTTCTTTAGCCTGCTATGCATGGATGGCAAACAGGGCTGGACTTGAGTGGTACGCGATGGAGCGTGCCGACATCTATGACGCTGTTGGTGGGCTCATTTCCATCGTGTGGCGTTGGGTCAGCGGCATCGGCCTTCTGGCATCGATCTATTTCGATAGGTTGTGGGGTCGCGGCGCTCGTATTAATCAAGCCATCTTTGCGTTAATGGTCGCACTTAATGCGATCGCGGGCGATCGGACTGTCCCGGTGATCTTGGCAATGGCGTTTGCCATCGTGTTATTGTGGGAGTGGCCGATAACGAAGGCGGCCCTGCATTGGAAGGCATGGGCGATCGGGCTGGCGACGCTTGCGATCATCTTCTTTATGAAGCCCTTCTATCTGGCCTACAAACGCGACCTGCCGTTTGGCAGGATGCTGACAGGCGGTTCTGATCCGATGGCTATGGTGGCCTCCTGGGAAGCCTTCGGCACTCATGAAAACATCGAAGGGCTGATTAGGAGTAGCACGACCTATCCATGGTGGAACACGGTTCGCGATACCTTGGCGCAACTGCTAATTCAGCCGTCGGCCTTCGGCTTCGACAGCACTGGGTTCAACACGGTGCTCCAGACCCAGATATTTTCGCAGGCGTTGTACGGCTTGGCTGGTACATTCTGGGGGCAGGCGTGGGCGATTGGTGGTATTCCCGTTGTGATCGTATTTGGGTTGATCTATGGCGGAGCGTTGGTGGCGTTGCACCATGCTTCGCTCAAAAGTAAGGGTATGTGGTTCTTCTTCTGGATCATCCTCGGCAGCGTGATTGGGGTCTATGCGCACCGGAATGCCTTGGAGAACGTTCTTGCGCAGGCACGGCAGCCATTCGTCGGTTTCGTGACGATTCAGGTCTTGGTGTGGGTACTGCTCTTCGGGCGCTTCCATACCAGCGTTCCGGCTGTTCCGATTGTGGGTCGAGACTACGGCAAATGAACTGATGTTGAGCAGCGCCTTGGGGAGGCAAATGAATGGTGGAGCAGGTATATCTCGATCGGCAGCATGATCGTCTTGTATTCATCGACCGACCAGCCGACGAAGGATTCTGGGACGATCGTTGGGCGCAATCCCTAACAGCAGCGGACATTCGGAAAAAGAGCGTCTTTGTCCAGCATGTTACCCGAAAGTATTTAAGCCCGTCTGATCGAGTGATTGATGCAGGCTGCGGTGTGGCCAACACAGTCTTTGGGCTCCATCACGCAGGGTTCGAGGCATACGGATTAGACTTTGCCCCCGTAACCATCGCTAGGATCAAAAAGCACGCCCCCGAACTTAATATCGTTCTCGGTGACGTGCGAGAAATGCCATTCGAGGATGCCTTTTTCGAAGGGGTGTGGTCCTTGGGGGTGATCGAACACTTCAAGGATGGTTACGCATCGATCATCGAGGAGGCACGCCGAGTGCTGAAACCCGGCGGACTCCTTTTCCTAACTGTCCCCAGCGTGTCGCCATTGAGGCGTCTAAAGATGCGGCTCGGTCGATACGAAGATGTGAGTGCCGCGGACATGGCCCGATTTTACCAATTTGCCTTCACCCCGAACGATACAATTAGAACGATCAGCGGGATGGGGTTCCGGCTTTTGGAAAGTCGGTCCAGGGGCGGATATCTGGGGTTGATGCGGGAAAGCAACTTGTTAAAGCGCCTGCTTGAACCATTGTATGAGAGCCGGTCGCGACCGATGGTGACCTTACGACGTGCGATCGACCTAGTGATCAGCCCAGTATCCTTTCACACAAAGCTGTTCGTCTTCAAAAAGCACTAGCTGAACTCGCTGAATTTTCGAACTCCGACCTCAGTTACTTGTATCCAGCGAGTTGTCGCGGGATCGTCTTCGTACGGCATGAACGTGGTTCGGCGCTTCGACTGAAGTCCTATTGATCTTTATCCTGACGGAGCTTCTCATCGATGTCTCTCAGGCTTTTGTTGTACGCGCGCGTCTCTCGCCGCACCCCTATCGTGGCAATAACTACCCACGCGATAGAAAAGGCGCCGATGAGTATTCCTAAAACTAAATGTTTTATGTCAGGCATATGTGCTTTTATACGTCCTAGGTGTCAATCACTTACCGAGCGCACGAGTCTCTTGCCGACACTCAGAATTTTAAAGTCTGTATCTGCCAACTTGGCGAATGATATCCAGAATCATAATCGCCCGCGCCAAACCTAACCTCCACCCGGCGAACATACCAAAAATCAAAAACTGAACAACTGCCCGGAAGGGCGGAAAGGAACCACCATGGACCGCAACTTCGCGCGGGCGCTTGCGCTTGTTCTCAAATCGGAAGGCGGGTGGTCGGACAATCCGGCTGACCCCGGCGGCGCCACCATGAAGGGCGTGACGCTTGCCAGCTTCCGCCGCTATGTGAAGGCCGACGCGAGGAAGGCGGATCTGCGTGCGATCAGCGACGCGCAGGTCGCCACCGTTTATCGCCGCTTCTACTGGGACGCTGTGCTCGGCGCCGAATTGCCCGATGGCGTCGACCATGCGGTGTTCGATTTCGCCGTCAACAGCGGGCCTGGCCGGGCGGCCAAATATTTGCAGGCGGCCGTCGGCGTTGCGCAGGACGGGCGGATCGGACCGGTCACCGTCGCGGCGGCCGAGGCAAAGCCGGCCGGCGTCACCATCGATGCGCTTTGCGATGCGCGGCTGGCGTTCCTCAAGCGGTTGCCGACATGGGCAACATTCGGGCGCGGCTGGTCCGATCGTGTCAGGTCGGTGCGGGTTCAGGCCCTGCTGATGTCGGCGCAGGGCCCCGCGGCACCGGTGGCCGCGCCGGCGTCGCCCAGGTTTGAGACATCGGCTGATGTGATGCCGGCGACCCAGCCCGTGCAGCCGGCATCCGGCGGCAAGACGGCTGCCGCGGCCGGCATCCTCGTTCTCATGGCCGGAGCGCTCGCGGCCTTCCGGCATCGGGTCGCCGATTTTTTCGGGGGCCTGTTTCAATGACATGGTTCAACACCAATGCGCTGCACAATCTCCTCAACACGCTGATCGCCATCATCTGCGGCGGCGCGCTCGCCGGCTTCGACTGGACGCTGCTCGGGGTGAGCGACCGCACCGCGCTTCAGATCAGCGGCGCCATTGCCCTTGCCAAGATCATCATCAACGCGGTGCGTGACGGGCCGCGCGGCATGGTCGCGCCGCCGGCCAAGGAGACATGAGATGGGAACACTCGCCCTCGCGCTGCTTGGCCAGGCCTGGCCGTATCTTCTGGCAATGGGCGCCGCGCTTGCCGGTGTCTGGACCGCCTATGCCAAGGGCAAGGCCAGCCAGAAGGCCAGGCAGGATGCCGCCGACGCAGCGGCGCGCACCGAAGCCCAGAAGATCGACGATGCCGTCGCCGGCCGGGCGCCGGACGACAACAGGGGGAGGCTGGCCAGATGGTCAAAATCATAGCGCTCTCGCTCCTGCTGGCCGGCTGCACCAAATCAGGCGGGTCGTTCTGCGCGGCCGGGCATCCCCTCCGGCCGACAAGGGCAGAGGCGGCGACCCTTTCCGATGCGTCGGTGGCGGCGATCCTGGCTCACAACGAAAAGGGCCAGAAACTTTGCGGCTGGAGGCCATGATGAACGATCTTTTCGACCTGCTCGGCATCAAGGGACCGGTCGTGGCGGCGGGTCTCGCCGGCGGCGTTCTGCGCGCGCTGTCGCGGCATCGCTACAAGCTGCGCGAAATGGTGGCCTCGCCGATCTGCGGCGCACTTGCGGCGGCCTACCTGACGCTGCCGGCGGTTTCCTACGCCAGGATCGCCGGCCTGCCGATGCCCGATCCCGCCGACGACACCACCACGCTGGCGGCTGCCTTCCTGATCGGCGTCTGCGCCATGTGGATTTCGGACGTGCTGTTCGAGTTTGTGGTGCGGAGATTCAAGCCGGGGGTGGAGGAGTAGCTATTGGCACCGCGTCGTCTGTTGGCTACTGCCTCGGAATTACCGAGGCAGGCAACCTGGCGCGGCGCTGCTCTCATTTCCAGAAACGACCGCTGCCCGCTTCGGCTCACGCCGGGGCGGCTTTTTTGTATTTCCGATCGGCTATTGCTGAGCGGCATTCGATCTGACCGGTCTCGTCATCGCCCGTTGTCACAAGCAAGTTAATCATGTCGGTTATGCATAATGATTATTGTTAATTTTTGATTGATGCACTGAAACTAGATAAAGACTTGAGCGGATGAAGTGTTCATATATTGTTAAACAAGAGGTAGACCACAGAAGACGGAAGCCATCTCCATCATCAAACGGGAGTAGCTTTCATGAACAAGTTCACTGTTATTTTAGCCGCTGTTGCAGTTGCATCGTCCGTTGGAGCCGCCGAGGCAGGTTGTGGGTGCGGAGGTTCGGGCGGCTGGGGAGGCAATTCGGGCAGCCTGATCAATGTTTCGCCATCCATCGACCTTGGCAAGATCACCGCGCTGAACGACGTGCTCAGCGGCAACAACATCCTGAGCGGCAATGTCGTCTCAGGCATTCTGAACGGCAACAAGACCAACATCGTCGGTGGCGTTCTGAGCGGGCTCGGCGTCAACCTGCTGGGCGGCAACAGCTACAGGCTGGGCAAGCGCCACTAGTTCGGCGCTGCATTCCAATCATCGAAGACAACCCAAAATAGCCCGTTCCGGTTCGCCGGGCGGGCTATTTTCGCGTGTCGGGCCGATCAAGCGAGGATGTTGACCGCGCGTGCCGCGACCAGCGCGATGGTCAGCAGCGAGATCATGGCCTCGGCCATCATCAGCAGCTTGGCGCGCTGGGAGAGTGGCAAGGTATCGGTGGGCGAAAATGCGGTCGCATTGGTGAAGGCGAGGAAGAAATAATCGACGAAGCCGGGCAGCCAGTCTCGAAGCTCACGGTCGTTCAACGTCATCTGCGCGAACAGGAAATCGGCCTGTGCGAGCTTGACGAGGCCGCAGGTCGGCGGACCGCCGCGGTCGGTGCTCCAGAACCACAAGGCAAACACGATGACGTTGGTAACCCAGATGTTGAGTGCGTCGATCAGCAGCGTCGTACCGCTGTTGCCGGCATGGCCCTCCAGCAAGGCACGCACCAGCAGGACCAGCGAACCGCAATTCATGATGCTGATGATGGCGGTCATGGTCAGGGCTGTTCTGCGGATCATGACCCGAAACTGGCCGATCGCATGCCACTCGTGGTCCTCGACCGCCTTTCGGGTAGCGGCCTGTGTCCAGGCGGTGGCCACCGACAAGGGCAGCAGCAGGGCCGCCTCCAGCGCGGGCGCCACCCAGCGCGGCCCGAATGAGAGATTGTTGATGACCAGAAGCTGCAGGCAGATGATGACGAGAACGGCCGCACGGGCCATCCAGAAATCGAGCGCACGGTAATGAATGACGGCATGGTGGTGGCGCATTTTTCAAATCCTGGATGCTTTTTTGGGGACGGGAGCCGGTCAGGCGTAGGCGACACCTGCCGCGATCACGCCCAAGGCGCCATGCCCGGCATGTTCAGGGTGCTGCGGGATGGCGTGTTCCATTGTTGTCTTGCTGGCATGTGATGACGGGAGAGGCGGCATGGTGGCGCGAAACTCTGCCTCAATCTTGGTTTTGCCATGGTCGGCCAAGTATACATTTTCGTAAGCTTCAAGTTCTGGGCTGTTCGTAAAACCGTCCGGTGTGATTTATCCACCGCATGACGCGAATCGACGAACCCATGAACGGTTGGCTGCCGGTCGGCAGTTCTGTTCCAGGCGACTGGCGGCAGTCGTCGATCTGGCCGGGTCTGATGCGCTATCCAGAAGCCGGCCTGGCGCTTTTATGCCTGACGCAGATCCTGTGCTGGACCGTGGTTCCGGCGCTTGTCGATGCCGCCCCGCCCGGCGATGTCGTCGAGAGCTTCATGTGGGGCCGCGAATGGGTGCTTTTGACCTACAAGCATCCGCAGCTCCCCGGCTGGCTGCTCGAGATCAGCCATCTTCTGACCGGATCGTTCCGCTGGCCGCAATATCTGCTCGCCCAGCTTGTCGTCTCGGCGACCTTCGTCTTCGTCTACCTGCTGGCCCGCGACATGCTCGGGAGAACCCGCGCGCTGGCCGCCGTGCTTTTGATGCCGTCATTGTATTTCTTCGGCTGGCCGACACCGCAGTTCAATCATGATTACGCGCAGATGCCCTTCTGGGCCGCAATCTGCTGGCTGCTGTGGCGTGCGGGCCGTGGCGGTGGGCCGGGCTGGTGGCTGCCGCTCGGACTGGTGTCGGGCGTCGGGCTCTATGCCAAGTTTTCCACCGGGTTGCTGTTGCTCTTCGGGGCGATCTGGCTGTTGTCGGACACACGGGCACGCAACCGGCTCGCCACGCCCTGGCCCTGGCTTGGGCTCGCGGTTTTCCTCGCCGTCGCCGCGCCGCTGGCCGTCCAGCTCTACCGCATCGATTTCCTGCCGCTGACCTATGTCGCCGGCCGCGATGAATGGGTGTTGGTCCACCGCGCCCGCCTTTACTATATCGGTGTCCAAATGGCGGGGCTCTGCGGCTTATTGCTGGTGCTGTCGATATCGGGGCTGTTGCGGCGTTCGCCCGCGCCGGAACAGCCCATCGAGAGCGGCGCGCTGGCCTATCTCGTGTGGATGGGGCTTGGTCCGGCGGTGCTTGTCATGGTGGCTTCGCTGTTCACCGGCGCCGGCGAGGCGTGGGGCGCGCCGATGTACAATCTGGTCGGCGTTGTGGCGCTCGCCTTGCTGGGTCATCGGCTCGGCGCCGTCGAACTGCGACGGCTGGCGATCTGCGCGTTCGCCTGCATCCTCGGCATGTCCGGTGCCTATGCGGGCATCCGCTGGACGAGTTGCAATTTGCGCGGGCGCATGGATGCCGTCTGCTGGCCAGCGCGGCAGATTTCGGACGAAGCCGAGGCGGTCTGGCACGCGGCGGTGCCCGGTCGGCTCGACATCGTCGGCGGCGATACCCGCATCGCGTTGCTGGCGGGCCTCAACGCCTATGACAAGCCGTCGATCTTCACCGACCTCGACATGCGGCTCGCCCCCTGGATCACCAGCCAGCGGCTGCGCGATCACGGCATGCTCCTGGTCTGGCCCGGGAGCGGCGTGCCACCTCGGCTGCTGGCGTGGCTGGGCAACATCCCCGTCAAGACCGTTCTTTTCGACTGGTCGCTCAGGGCACCACCGGTGGCGATCAGCTTTGCCGCCATTCCGCCTGGCATGAAGCTACCGGGTTTGATCGACAGGCTCGCCCAAACGAGCAACTGAAGTAGATCCACCGCGTCCGCTGGACGAAGCAGGTGACAATGCCCATTTATGGCGAGACCACTTGCTTTTACGCAATTCCAGACGGAAAACCGCTACACACTTTTCCTGGAATTGCTTTTGAGGAGACGTGACATGGCGACTTCGACCGAACGTGCAGTCCTTGCCGGCGGCTGTTTCTGGGGCATGCAGGATTTGATACGGCGCTATCCCGGCGTCATCTCCACCCGTGTCGGCTACAGCGGCGGCGACGTGCTCAACGCCACCTACCGCAACCACGGCACCCACGCAGAAGCCATCGAGATCAATTTCGATCCGGCCATCATAAGCTTTCGCACGCTGCTGGAACGCTTTTTCCAGATCCACGATCCGACGACCCGCAACCGCCAGGGCAACGATGTCGGGACGAGTTATCGCTCGGCGATCTATTACACCAGCGACGAACAGAAGCGCGTCGCCGAGGACACCATCGCCGATGTCGATGCCTCGGGCCTGTGGCCGGGCAAGGTCGTCACCGAAGTCGCACCCGTTGGTCCATTCTGGGAAGCCGAGCCCGAGCATCAGGACTATCTGGAGAAATATCCCGACGGATACACCTGCCACTTCGTCAGGCCAGGCTGGAAGCTGCCGGTTCGCGAGACGGCGGTTTCGTAGATTTGCAACTGCGATTTGCCCTGCATTGCTGCTCGACGGTGTCGTCGAGCAGATCATCGCATCCAAACCCCTTTCGGTCAGCGCGGCTTGTCGCGTCGGTGAAGCCATCGAGCTTTCACCAATGTGCGAAAGCGCCCTTCGAACACCTTCGTCAACGGCGAATGCGGATGCGGTAGGCAAACACGGTCAGGCGGTTGACAGCCTGCCGTATCGCGGTCCAACTGCGCAGGAAGAGTTGATTTCGGGAGACGGGCCGTGAAAAAAGTTTACGAAAAGCCAGTGTTTGTAAAACGCGAGCGTCTTTCGGTTGTCACTGCCTTGGCATCGCCTTCCACTCAGCCGACCTGACAAGCTCGCCCTGACCTGTCGGCCCGTTTGAGCCGCCGAAGATGAGGCCGATCGAATCGACCGATCACTCGGAGCCGATCACAGCCGTTTTTGTCCTCGATATCTCTAACTATACGGGGCCTCTGCTCGCCGGCTGGCTAGAGGCTGGAAATGCAATTGGCGCGATCATCGTGCCCGGGTTCCGGCGTCGTCCCACCGGTTTCAGCATTGGCAATTTCCGGCGAAGGCTTCAACGCAAGCTGCTGCTCAGGCGGTTTATCGGTAACACGCCTGTCAAGTTGATCGAATTTGGCCGCCCTTACGATTGGAATGCGCTTGGTCGGCAATTGTCTGACGTCCGCGCCGATGTGCTGGTCTGCTACACTTTGCCTGTCTTGATCCCTCAAGAGGTTCTTGGCCATTTTTCCAAAGGCGGGGTCAACCTCCACCCGGCGCTGCTCCCCGACTATCGAGGGCCCCACCCGATCCAGCGCTTGGCCGTGGACGGCCGGCATGCGGCTCATGGCGGCGTCACGCTCCACAAGATGTCCGCCGGTTTTGACGAGGGTGACATTCTCGGGCAGGTGCCGTTTTCCGAAGCTGACTGGACATCGAGAGAAGCCCTGGTCGACAGCACGGCAACCGCTATGCGGATTCTGGTGAGCGAGGCGGTGCCGACCTACTGCCGGGGGCTGTTGTCAGGAATGCCGCAACCGAAAGGCGATTTCGTCTGGGCGCGGCTTCAGCCCAGCCACCTGATAATCTCGCCGGCCATGTCGGTCGAGCATGTTGTACGGCTATGGCATGTGCTTGGCCTTCTGCCAGGCATCTATCTTGAAATCGGAACGCGCAAAGTCAGGCTGGGATTCCAGATCAGAAGGCTGGGGCCCTGCACAGGAAAGGCCCCGGTCAGGCGGTGGGGAACAGTGGAATTTGATCTCGCCAACGGTCGGGTCCTGTATTTTACCTACGGTAGAGTGCTCAAACGGCTGCTCAATTCGAAACACCTATTTTCGCGCCCGCCCGCCGGGAGACCCGCTCCAGAAATCCGGCTGTTCGGCAAAGCGCGTGCTGCGGACCAGAAAAACGGATGAAGTCGCTGGGCGATGCCCAGCGGCTTCATCCGTTTGCGACGTGGTTACTTGCCACAATGATTATCGTTTACCGTTGGCGCCGTCGCGTTACCATCGGCGTCCGGCTGCGCGCCTTGCGGGTTGGTCGGGCAATTCTGATCCGCGTTCGAATTCATGTCCCCTACCGTGCCAGTCGTGCTGTTGGTCGTGCCCGGGTCGACAGTGTCCGGCTCGATCGTATTCGGGGAAGCCGGCGTGTTCGGCTCAACCGTCACCGACTTGCCGCTGCCGCTTCCATTTGCGTTGTTGCTGCCGGCGCTTTGCGCCATGGCTGACGTGGCCAGACCAATGGTGAGAACCGAAGCTGCGAGGATTTTCATGAACATGGTTTGTCTCCATTTCTGTGAAGTCGTCGCTTATTTTCTACGAAAGTGATCGCGTTGCGACTGTGGGGACAACCGGTCGCGGCGGCGAAGGTTCCCGACAAAATTCCGCTCAGGCGCACCGTGACTGGCGCAATGCTTTTGGCGCAGTGCTCTGAAAAAACGGCTTTCCCTTGAACTCGAATGATGCTTTAAGGCGCACATCCACAGGGGTGCTCCGTACGGTCGGGGCTGAGACGGGGGCGGCAAGCCCACAGACCCTAGAAGCTGATCTGGGTAATACCAGCGGAGCGAGGCGGGCGATGTTTTCAGGCGCACAGATTTCCCTATACCCCATGACCGACGATTTCGTCGGTGTCATTCTTGGCGCGCTCGGTGCGCTCGATCCCTGGCGCGACAAGCTCAGGATCGAGACCGACGACATCTCGACCTTGCTGGTCGGGTCGCCCGAAGTGCTGTTTCCCGCCATGCGCGACCTCTTCGTGGCGGCGGCACGTAGCGGCAAACATTGCGTGTTGTCGGCCACCATCTCGCGCGGGTGCCCTGGCGAGCCGGATGATCCGATCTGCCGCTCCGATGCACTTGGCGGGCCTGTCGGGCCACTCGGCCCGCGCAAGGATGCGGCCATCGCGGCGGTGCGCAATGCTGCTGCCACCGGCCAGCCGGCGGCGGCGCAGTTCTCGCTCTATGTGATGGGCACCGACGACCACATGGACGAGATCTACGGCTGCATCGATTTTCTCAAGCAGTCCGGCGTCTATGAGCGTTCCAAGCATTTCTGCACGAAACTGCGCGGTGATGCCGGTGCGATCTTTTCGGCGCTGGACGAGGCCTTCTGCCGCTTCGGACCAGGCGCCGGCCACGTAACCCTCGACGTCACGGTCTCGGCCAACAGCCCGTCGGCTGTCTGAAGCTGCCGCCGCCTCCGCGCGGCCGTCAAAGGTTATCTCCCGTGGTCTCATCATCATTCGCTTCGCGCCCGATCGCGGGCCTTCTTGTCAAGGCAATGCCGGCCATGATCTCGGTCGGTTTGCTCCTAGTGGCGTGGGAGCTTTATGCCACCTATTCCGGCATCAGGCCGACGATACTGCCGGCGCCGTCGCGCGTTTTCGAGCAAGCGCTGCTCAATCGCCAGGCGCTGGCCGACAACGCCATTCCGACCATCGGCGCCACGCTGCTCGGCTTTGCCTGTTCGCTCAGCGCCGCCTTCGTGCTGTCGATGCTGGTCGACTTCTTCCAGCCGCTGCGGCGTGCGCTGTTTCCCGTCTTAATCGTCAGCCAGACCTTGCCGCTGGTGGCCATCGCGCCGCTGGTGGTGCTGTGGTTCGGCTTCGGGCTGGCGCCCAAGATCATGCTGGTGGCGCTGGTTACCTTCTTTCCGATGCTGGTTGCATTGGTCGAGGGTTATGAGTCGACCGAGGCCGAGATCGGGCAAATGCTGCGCGCCATGGGGGCAGGGCGCTGGCGCATCTTCGTGCTGGCACGGCTGCCTTCGGCGCTGCCCTATTTCTTCGCTGGCTTGAGGATCTCCATCACCTACGCCGTGGTCGGCGCGATCTTCGCCGAATATGCGGGGGCCGCGAAGGGGCTGGGCATCTACATGCTCAACGTCAAGAACAATTTCCGTCCTGACCTGGTTCTTGCCGCCGTCGGAGTGAGCGCTGCCCTGACCCTTGTCCTGTTCGGGTTGACTGTACTGCTGCAGCGCCTTGCGATGCCCTGGGAGCGGGCCGGCAAGGAAACCGCCGGGAAGGGAGCCTGGCGATGAGCCGGCTGGAACTGCGGTATGTGCGCAAGGCGTTCGGTGGGCTCGACGTGCTGGCCGATATTTCGCTTAGCGTCGGCGCTGGTGAATTCGTCTCGATCCTTGGACCCTCGGGCGCCGGCAAATCGACGCTCTTCCAGCTTCTGACCGGCGCCGAGCATGGCGAGGGCGAGATGTTGTTCGACGGCGCGCCGCTCGACGACCACGGCAGGCATTTCGCCTTCATGCCGCAGCGTGACGCGCTGATGCCGTGGCGGCGCATCCTCGACAACGCGACGCTCGGGCTCGAAGTCCAAGGCATGAGGAGACAGGCGGCGCGGGTGCGCGTTGCGCCGTTGTTTGCCGAATTCGGGCTTGCCGGCTTCGAGCGGCATTTTCCAGCGCAACTGTCCGGCGGTATGCGCCAGCGCGCGGCCTTGCTGCGCACGGTGGTGCAGCAACGCGACATGCTTTTGCTCGACGAGCCGTTCGGCGCGCTCGACGCGCTGACCCGCACGGCCATGCAGCGCTGGCTGGAACAGATGTGGCGGCATCATCGCTGGACGGCGCTCCTGATCACCCATGACGTGCGCGAAGCCGTGTTCCTGTCCGACCGCATCTATGTGCTGTCGGCGCGCCCGGCCCGCATCGTGCGTGAAATCAAGGTGCCGCTGCCGCGCCCGCGCAGCCTTGGCGGCGATGCCGCGCGCCAGGCAAGTGCGCTCGAGGCCGAGATTCTCGACATCATCCTCAACGCCACCCCATCCAAAGGACACGATCATGATTGACTTGACGCGCCGGCAGGCCTTGTTGCTGACCCTTGCCACAGGCGTTCCGCTCATTGCCGGATCGGGGCGAGCCCAAGCACAATCGGCACAAAAGGTCACCGTTGCCCTCGACTGGACGGTCAACACCAACCACATCGGACTGTTCGTCGCCCGCGACAAGGGCTTCTATCGCGAGGCCGGGCTCGAGGTCGACATCCTGCCTTACAGCGATACCGGTGCGGGCACGCTGGTTGCAAATCGCGTCGCCGATTTCGGCATCAACGGCACCATCAGCCTGTTCACCCAGAGAACCGCCGGAGCGGACCTGAAGGGCGTCTATGCGGTGGTGCAATCGGAAACCGGCCGCGTGGTCTTCAATGCGGCCCGCAGCGAGATAGTAAGCCCGAGAAACCTCGACGGCCTGACCTATGGCGGCTTCGGCAGCGCCTGGGAAAACGCCCTGATATCGACCATCATCCGCCATGATGGCGGCAAGGGCAATTTCGAGACGGTGACGCTCGGCACCTCAGCCTATGAGGCGCTGGCCAATGGTTCGGTCGATTTCACGCTCGAAGTCTCGACCTGGGAGGGTGTCGACGCCGAGCTCAAGGGCGTCAAACAACGCAGCTTCGTCTATGCCGATTACGGCGTGCCTGACGAGCACACGACACTGATCTCTTCGAGCGAAGCCTATCTCCAGGCAAACTCCAAGCCTGCGGCCGCCTTTGTCCAGGCGACGCGGCGCGGCTACCAGTTCGCGGTCGATCACCCCGAAGATGCGGCAGCCCTGCTGATCGCGGCCAACAAGGATGCGTTGACCAATCCGGCGCTGATCCACGCCTCGCTGAAGGCGCTGATCGACGGCCATTATCTGCGCAGCCAAAGCGGCGCCATCGGGACGATGGATCCAGCCAAGATGGAAGCGATCGGCGGCTATCTCTTCGCGTCCGGCATTTTGCGTGATGCCGACGGCAAGCTGGTTGCTCAACGCCCGGATTTCGGGAGCTATTTCCGCAACGACTATCTGAGCTAGTCTGGCAAAACCAAATGAAATGGGTCGCCAGTCTATTTCTGGACGACCGCGTGGAGCAGGGTCGTCTGGATGTGGCACCCTGGCTCCCCGACAGCCAGTTTAAACACCGATCTGATCTTGTTGATTAACTGCCCGGCAATGGTTGCGTGCAAAGGTCGCCTCGAGGGATCATCGGGGTGTTTGCATTGCTCATATCAAAAAGCGAGGCGCTTTCGCACGTCAGTGACGGCAGGATTTTGTCCGCAGCCCGAAAGCGCGAAATCCTGGTGGATTTGCGCGAAGGTTTCTTTCGGATCTGCGCGCTGGCCTTCGCGGGCATGTTCGTCTACCGCGGCGTATATCACCTGATGCTCGACCCGACCCGCATCAATGTGGCGCTGGTGGCAATTTCCGAGATCCTGACCTTTACCTGGCTGCTTCTGTCGCGGCGACCGCAGGTACGCGACTGGAACCCGCTGACGGTGGTTGTTTCGGTGGTCGCCAGCTTCGGTGTCGGCTTCATCGACCTGCAACCGGGCGTGGCCATCATCCCGGTCTATGCCGCTGCGCCGCTGCAAGTCCTGGCGTTGGGGTTCGTGATCTGGGGGAAGATATCGCTAGGGCGTTCTTTCGCCATTCTGCCAGGCAATCGCGGCGTGATGACCGACGGTGCCTACCGCCTGGTGCGGCACCCGATCTATGCCGGATACCTTGCCGGTCATGTCCTGTTCCTGCTGTCGGCCTTTTCCTTCTACAATCTTGCTGTCTACGCCGCGATCACCTTCTTCCAGGTTCATCGCATCCTGCGCGAAGAGGCGCTGTTAGCCGCCACGCCGGAATACCGGGACTATATGAAGCGCGCCCACTACAGGCTGTTCTACGGGATCGTCTGACAAGCGGGCCGGCGCAGAATCGTTCGGCCTGCAATCACGCTTGCACTCTCTCACTCCCGCATCCGGCCGCCGATAGACTCTGGCCACTTGCAATCATCGCGGCGGTCTTGCTGATCTTGCGAGAGGCCTATCCATGTCCAGCGCGGTGTGCGGCATGGAGCAGAGTAACGTCCGATCGCCAATGCCTTACGAATTGTTCGTGTAAAGAACAATTATTCAAACTTTAATATCATTTTGTTTCAGAAATTTTGTTGATGTACACCACGCCTCAGGTTCAGTATTCTCTCTCTGAAACTGAAATTCACCACCTCGCGTAGTTGATCTTGCAATCGGCCTCTCGCCAATTGCTTTAGCGCAACGACAACAGGAGAGTGTTATGGCTCACACCATCAAGACAGTCGCCAATATGTTGGCGGGTAGTGCGGTAATTTTAGCTCTTTCCCTGCCCGCCAATGCTGCGGGAATCGGCCTTGGCGTTGGTGCCTCGGTGGGTGGTAGCGGCGGCGTCAATGCCGGTGTCGGGGCTTCCGTTGGCGGCAGTGGCGGCATCAGTGCCGGAGTGGGCGCCTCGGTCGGCGGCAGCGGTGGTGTAAATGCCGGTGCCGGTGCCAATGTTGGCGGCTCGAGCGGTGTCAATGCTGGTCTCGGCGCTTCGGTCGGCGGCAGCAACGGCATCAATGCCGGCGCGGGCGCCAACATCGGAGGGTCTGGCGGCATTACGGCCGGCCTTGGCGCCAATGTAGGCGGGACGAGCGGCGTCGGCGTGGGTATTGGTGGCGGCATCAATCCAGGCAATCCGTCGAACCCGAGCAATCCGTCCAATCCGTCAAACCCCAGCAGGCCGAGCCTGCCGGGTGTCGTGGCCCAGATGTCGGATAGCAACGTGGCGCGAATGAAGAAGCGCTGCGTCGACGTGCTCAGCAGCGAAGGCGCCTACGACCGCGATCTACGGCAACTCTGCCTCCTGATCGCTCGTCGCTGATACTGGAGGGGCCGGGGATTGGAAGTGCCGAATCAGCCGTGAGGCTCGACCGCACTCTCCTGGCCTCCGGCCGGTAGGAAAGCCCGCCACGCTGGCGGGCTTTCTGCGTCCACAGGCGTGCCGGAATCAAATTCTGGTTGCCATCATCTGGATGGCCGCTTCTGTTGCCGGCAGACCTCTTCCGCACGCGATGCCCGCCACAATCGCGCGGAACGGTAGAGCCTTTGGAGCGCTCGTCTTTGAACATCGCTATGAGTCTTGGAACCATACCGATCATCATTGCGCTGCTTGGCGGCCTCAGCGGCCTCGGTGGCGGTCCGTTCTACGGCACCGGCTACTATGGCGGCGGCGGCCTTGGGCTCGTGCTGCTCATCGCCATCGTGCTTGTCGTGCTCGGGCGTATCTAGCCGGGTTATCGCAACTGATCGCAATCTCGTGAGCGCCCCCAATATCGGCGTGCACCGGATTGTGATGCAGGCAAGCCGGCTTGTGATCCTGCACTCTGCAAAACTTTCGTATGGTCATTGCGGTCCACACCCCCCCGTGGAAACAAGAGGAGAGGGTCCCACCCCTTGTCCTCCTCCAAGGCCCGCTCCGGTTCACCGTAGCGGGCTTTTGCTTGCTGGCGAGGGGAAACCGGCTCGCATCAAACCCTATGGGCAAGGCATCCAGAAGCTGACGCCAGTCGACTATTCCATGTCAGGTACGTCGCCGCTGACGAAGAGCGTGTTCGGCGGGCCGTATTCGCCCAGCGTCGGATCGGCCTCGCGGCTCCAGGCGATGACGCCGGCATGCTTTGCCGCTAGAGCCCTGGCGGTGCGTATGGCGCGGTCTTCGCTCTGCTGGTCGGCGGGTCCAAAGGCTGGGAACAACTCGCCATCCTCACCGCGATCGAACGCGACCACGACGATCAGCCTGGGATTTTTCTGGCCACTGGAATCGGACATCTTGCACCTTTGTCGCGGAACCTATCACATTGCGCGGGGTTGAAGGCCGCGAATCGATGAATGCCGACTTTGGGGAGTGGCATCGTGCAAGATCAGCGTTTCGATGAGCCGGTCAGGATTGCGCTCGGCCGATCGCGAAACTCGATCTTCAACGTGGAGCGGGTCGCTCAGGCTGCCGACATCCTGCTGAACCGCTGGCCGGTTGCAACCGGGCAAAAGCATATGGTTGCCCGTAAGGTCTGTCTGGCCGTGCTAGAGGGAAAGAAAGAAGTCTCGGCGGCAAGGGCGGCGTTCATCAACGCCGCTATCGAGGCGGACATTCTCGTTGAGCCGCGTGAGGTGTCGATCCCGTAGCCTGCCCGGTGAAATTGAATCAAGGATCGGCTCTATCCTCTTGGTTGATCTCGGTCTTTCACCGGCTTTTCCGGGCCATGGCAACCGGCCAGTTCGGCGCGCTCTGCGGACAATCCGAAATTCGGGGTTCATTGGGCCTGTTTCCGGCATCTGTTGACACGGCATTTCTATCCAGATATTGAACAGGACTATACAGGTTCACTGAACAGGTACCTATATGAAGCGGCGCGCGGTTCAACTGTCTCCCGGTACGGGCAAACCCGAGCAGATCGCCACCGTTCTCGAACATGAAATCCGCTCCGGTGTTCTCGGCTTCGGCGACCGCCTGCAAAGCGAGAATGAACTTGTCCAGCGCTTCTCCGTCAGTCGCAATACGGTCCGCAAGGGCCTCGAAGAACTGTCCAGCCGCGGGCTGATCACGACCAGGGTTGGTATTGGCTCGTTCGTCACCTTCGACGGCAAGCCGGTCGATGACTCCATCGGTTGGTCGCGCGCGCTGGCCGATGCCGGCGCCAATGCCGAGACGCGGACGCTGCGGCTGGAGGTCATCGAAGACCCCGATCTGGCTGCGCTGCTTGGTATCGAAAGCCCGTTCTTCATTGCCGTTGACCGGGTGCGCACCAACGCCAGCGACGGCCATGCGATCTCCATCGAGCGCAGCCGGCTGCCATTGTCCTCCGAGCTTGAGGACGTACCGTTGCGCGGACTGCGCGAGGGCTCGCTGCACCAGACGCTGCGCGCCGCCGGCCTCATTCCCGACCATGGCGAGGAATGGGTCGAGATCGAGATGCTCAATGCCGAGGATGCGGCCATCCTCGGTTGCCCACAAGGCACGCCCTTCCTGCGCGGCCGCCGGCTGACGCGTGCGGCTGACGATCGGCCGATCGAGTATGTCACCAGCCTGCTCAACCCGGCACATTTTGCGCTGCATATGAGGTTCTGAGCGATGTCGGATGCAACCAGCAAGGCCATCGATCGCGCCATGGGCGCGCTTGTCGGCGGAGCGCTGGGAGATGCGCTCGGCATGCCGACGCAGCTTTTGTCGCCGGTTCGCATTGCCGAACTCCACGGCCATGTCGAGGATTTCATCGAGCCTTTCGCCGATCATCCGGTGTCGAAGGGACTGGCTGCCGGCACCATCACCGACGACACCGAACAGGCGCTGCTGCTCGGCCGCATCCTGGTCGAATCCGGCGACCGTTTCGACCACGCGCGCTGGGTCAATGCGCTGCTCGACTGGGAGCGCGAGGTCAAGGCGCGCGGCAGCTATGATCTCTTGGGGCCGTCGACCAAACGGGCCATCGACGCCATCAACAATGGCGTACCGGCCGAGGAAGCGGGACGCAGCGGCGACACCAATGGCGCGGCCATGCGCATCGGGCCTGTCGGCATCATGATGCCGCTCGAACCATTGGAGGCGTTCGTCGCCAAGGTGGCGGAGACCTGCCGGGCGACGCACAACACCTCGATCGCAATCGCTTCCGCTGCTGCCGTTGCCGCTGCCGTCAGCCGCGGCATCGCCGGCGGTGGCTGGCGCGATGCTTCCGCCAGCGCCGTCGCGGCGGCGAGGCGAGGGGCGACGCTTGGTCATTGGGTCACCGGCGGCGACATCGCCGCGCGTATCGTCTGGGCGCAGGACATCGTGCGCGGCAAGGCGATCAGGGATGCCATTCGGCTGATCACCGATCTGGTGGGTACCGGCGTCGCCAGCCAGGAATCCGTCCCGGCGGCCTTCGCCGTGCTGGAAGTCGCCCGTGGCGACCCATGGCAAGCAGCTATCATCAGCGCCAATATCGGCGGCGACACCGATACGATCGGCGCCATCGCCGCCGGCATGGCCGGCGCCTGCAGCGGTTTTTCCCGATTGCCGCAACAGCATATCGCCCGGCTTGTCGGCCTCGACATGTCAGAGGTTCGCGCGCTTGCCGCCGACCTCGTGGCAGCAAGGGTGGCGAAAATCGGTTCCGGCAAGGACGCGGCGGAATGAGCGGCCGTCTCGTCCATGTCGGCAGTGCCGTGGTCGACTATGTCTACCGCATCGACGCCCTGCCGGCGCCCGGCATGGAAAAGACGGCGTCGAGCTTCGCCCAGGTCGCCGGCGGCGGCTTCAACATGATGGTCGCGGCCAGCCGCACCGGCATGCAGGTGGTGTTCGGCGGCCAACTCGGCAGCGGACCCAATGGCGATTTCCTGCGTGCCGCTTTCGCCGCCGAGGGCATCGCGACGCTGACGCCGCCATCGCCATTGACGGACAGCGGCAACTGCGTCGCCATGATTTCGAGCGACGCCGAACGCACCTTCGTGTCGTGGCCAGGGGCGGAGAGCGTGCTCAGCCGCGACCTGATGGCGCCGGTCGCGGTGGCGCCGGGAGACTGGGTGTTCACCTCCGGCTACACGCTAAGCTATCCCAAGAGCCGCGATGCGCTCACCGATTGGATCGAGGCACTTCCGGCAGATATTCCCTTCGTCTTCGATCCGACGCCGGTCATCTCGGACATTCCGCGTCCCATCCTGTCGCGGGTGCTTGCCCGCACCACATGGCTGAGCTGTAACACGACGGAAGCCGCCGAGATTGCCGGCCCAGGCGATGTCGAGGGACTCGCGGCACGACTTCTCGCCGACCACTGCCCCAAGGCTGCTGGCGTGATCATTCGCGCTGGCGCGAAGGGTTGCCATATCAGGCTGGCCGACGGCACAGCGCAGACCATTGCCGGCTTCAACGTCAGCGCCATCGACACCAATGGCGCCGGCGACACCCATATCGGCGGTTTCGTCAGCGCGCTGGCGCACGGCATCCCGCCCTTCGAGGCAGCGCGCTATGCCAATGCTGCAGCGGCCATTTCGGTCACCCGCCATGGCGGCTCGTCGGCGCCGACGAACCGCGAAATCCAGACATTCCTGAGCCATGCCGCCGACCCATCGGGAGCAGGCCGGACACAGAAGGCCAATGCATAACAGCTGGAAAGCCTGACAAGCCCGGGAAGCGGGCAAACCCACAGAGAGGAACCAACCATGCGCATGCCTGACTTGACTGCTCTGCTGACGGCGACCGCCGTCTTTACCTCCGCACTCACGTTCGCCGCCAAGGCCGACGAAGTGCATGTGCTCAACTGGAAGGGCTACGGCGCCGACGAGCCGTGGGCCGTCGAGGCTTTCGAAAAGGCGACCGGCAACAAGGTCGTCAACGATTTCTTCAATTCCGAACAGGAAATGCTGACCAAGATCCGGACCAATCCCGGCCTCTACGACGTCGTCATGATCAACGCCGCCTTCAACGACCAGGCGATGGACGGCAAGCTGATCCAGCCGATCGACGTTTCCAAGCTGCCGAACTACGCCGACATCAGCAAGGACAAGGCGGGATCGCCGATGCTCGTCCACGACGGCAAGGTCTATGGCGTGCCGTGGGTATGGGGCCTGACGGCGCTCGCCATCAACGAAAAATCCTTCGACAAGCCGCCGACGAGCATCGCCGAGATGTGGGATGCCGCGCACAAGGGCCGTGTCGTCATTCGCGACGACGCCGTTGAAGCGGTGCAGTTCGGCGCCATCGCCACTGGCCAGAACATCAACGACATCAAGGATATGGATGCGGTCAAGACGAAGCTGACCTCGCTGATGCCGCAGATCAAGACCTTCTGGAGCTCGGAGAACGACTGGAACCAGATGGTCGCCTCCAACCAGATCGACATCGGCACCTACTGGAGCGGCTCGGCCGATCGCGCCAAGACGCATTTCAAGCTGCCGGTCTCGCTGGTCGTGCCGCAGGAAGGCGCCGTCGCCTGGCTCGACGCGTTTTCCATTCCGGTCGGCGCCAAGAACGTCGCCGGCGCCGAGGCCTTCATCAACTACATGATCGACCCGAAATTCTACGTCGAATGGGTCACCAAGGTCGGTGCTCCCGTCTCCGCCAACACCAAGGCGGTGGAAGCGCTGCCCGAGGATGCCTTCAACCGCAAGGTCATGGGTGATCCCGAAGTGGCCAAGCGCATCCAGTTCCAGGCGCCGATCACCGACGCCCAGCGCGAAGCCTATCTGGCGCTCTGGCAGCAGCTTAAGGTCGACGTGAATTAAGATCACAGCCAGGCCAGCCGGCGGTTCGCGTCGGCTGGTTCTTCCAATACTGGGAGGAGGGTACCATGGCAGCTGCGACAGCGTCGCGAAGCGGGCTGAGATCGGCATTGCCGCTGCTGGCGCCAGCCTATCTCTGGCTGACGGTGGCGATCTTCCTGCCGCTATCCGCTATGGTCTTCTTCTCGTTCATGACCGAGCTGCCGCTGTCGGGAAAGCCGTGGGCGTTCACGCTTGGCAACTATGCCGCCTTCTTCTCGCAAAGCCTCTATCTGACGCTGCTGCTGGCCTCGCTGCGGCTTGGCCTCGAAGTGACGCTGTGGTGCGTCGTCATCGGCTATCCCGCGGCTTACGTGCTCGCCAAGGTGCTGAAGGGGCGCAGCCGCGAGGCGATCTTCCTGCTCGTCATCCTGCCGTTCTGGTCGAACGGGCTGGTGCGCATCTTTTCCTGGGCGATGGTTTTGCGCGAGGGCGGCATTCTCGACACCGCGCTCAACGCGGTGCTGCCGTTCAAGATCAACATCGACCTGATGTATTCCTATCCAGCCGTCATCATCGGGCTGGTGCACTCCTATGTGCCCTACATGGTGCTGACCTGTTATCTGACGCTGCAGGCGATCGACGACTCGCTGATCGAGGCCGGGCGCTCGCTTGGCGCATCGCGGTTGCAGGTGCTGAAGCGGGTGATCATCCCGCTGTCGATGCCCGGATTGGTCGCGGGTGCGGCGCTGATCTTCGTGCCGGTCGTCGGCTCGTTCATGGAACCGCGCATCCTCGGCGGCCGCACCGGCACCTTCTACGGCACGGTCATCGAGGACCAGTTCGTCGCCGTGTTCAACTGGCCGCTCGGTGCAGCGCTCTCCTTCATCCTGCTGGCGGTGGTGCTGGTCATCCTGGCGGTGGCGTCGCCGGTGCTGCGGAGGGCCGCGTGATGGTGACGACCCGCATCCTCGAATGGCTCGGCCGTCTCTACATCTTTATGCTGCTCGCCTTTCTTTATCTGCCGATCATCATCATGGCGCTGATGTCGTTCAATGTCTCGCCCTTCTACCAACTGCCGTTCGAATGGACGACCGAATGGTACGCCTCGCTGTGGCAGAACGACCAGCTGATCGCGGCCACCTGGAACAGCGTCGAGATCGCGGTCATCACCACGATCATCTGCGTGGTGCTCGGCTCGGCTGCATCATTGGCGCTCTATCGCTACGAATTTCGCGGCAAGAAGTTCCTGCAGGCGATGCTGTTTCCGCCGATCGCCATACCGTGGCTGATCACCGGCACGGCGATGCTGATTTTCTTCTTCGGTGTCGGCATCGGCCGCGGCCTGCATGCGATCCTGCTCGGCCATGTCGCGCTGGCGCTGCCCTATGTCATCGTCGTCGTCTCGGCCCGGCTGCAGACCTTCGCGCCGGAGCTGGAAGAGGCGGCGCGCTCGCTCGGCGCCAACCAGTGGCAGGTGACGAGGCGCGTTACGCTGCCCTGGATCATGCCCGGCGTCATCGCCGGCGGGCTGTTTGCGTTTGCCGTTTCGTTCGATCAGTTCGTCGTGTCCTATTTCCTGGCGACGCCGGGCCAGACGACGCTGCCGGTCGAAATCTACGCCGCGATCCGCAAGGGTTTTACGCCCGAGATCAACGCGGTCTCGACCATCATCATTGTCGTGTCGATGGCGCTGATGCTGCTGACAGCGCGGTTCTTCAAATTCGGCGGAGAGAAATAATGGCCGGCGTGCAGGTATCTGATGTCTCGCGCAGTTTCGGCGCGCACAAGGCACTGGACGATGTCTCTATCGATTTCGCCGATGGCGGCTTCTATGCGCTGCTCGGGCCATCGGGCAGCGGCAAGACCACGCTGCTCAGGCAGATCGCGGGGTTCGATTTTCCCGATTCCGGCCGCATCACCATCGGCGGCGAAAGCGTTGAGCGGGTGCCGGTCGAAAAGCGGCGCATCGGCATGGTGTTTCAGAACTATGCGCTGTTTCCCAATATGAGCGTCGCCGACAATGTCGCCTTCGGCCTGTCGGTGCGCGGCGAGGCCAGGGCGATCATCGCTACCGAGGTGCAGCGCGCGCTCGATCTGGTGCAACTCGGCAAGCTCGGTGGGCGGCGGCCGCATCAGCTGTCGGGCGGCCAGCGCCAGCGCGTGGCGCTCGCCCGCGCCATCGTCACCAAGCCGCGCGTGCTGCTGCTCGACGAGCCGCTCGGCGCGCTCGACAAGGCGCTGCGCGTCGATATGCAGATCGAGCTCAAGCGCATCCAGCGCGAGATCGGCATCACCACCATTTTCGTTACCCATGACCAGGAAGAAGCGCTGACGATGAGCGACCGCATCGGCATATTGCGCGACGGCAGGCTGGTGCAGGAAGGACCACCGGAGGAGATCTACGACCGGCCGAAGAGCGAATTCGCCGCCACCTTCCTCGGCGACGCCAACATTTTTCGCGGCGATACGACGGGCGATGGCATCCGGCTGCCGGACGGCACGGCGATTGCCGCCGGCGCGGGTGCTCGCCTTGCTGCTGGTGCCAAGGCGAGTTGTGCGGTGCGGCCCGAACGCATTCGTATTGCTATTGATGGCGGGGCTTCGGATGGCAACGCCAACATGCTCAAGGGGCAGGTCTCCAAGCGCATTTTCGCCGGCAACAACAGCACATACTTTGTCGAGCACGCTGGTCAGACGTTGAAGGTCATCGTGCAGAACACCGGTGCCGAAAGACTGGCCGAGGGTCAGGAGGTAATGCTCAGTTGGTCGCCGAAAAGCACCGTGCTGATTGCGGCAAACTAGTCGACGCGGTTCGATAGCAGGGACTGTTGGCGTTCCTTCGCACCCCCCTCTGTCCTGCCGGACATCTCCCCCGCAAGGGGGGAGATTGGCGGTTTGAGCGTCACTGCCCTTTTTGCAACGTCGAAAATTTGCGAAAGCAGGTATGACGGCTAATCTCCCCCCTTGCGGGGGAGATGCCCGGCAGGGCAGAGGGGGGTGCTGTCCCTCCATCGGGCTAGATAGGGCCGGGAGCACATCTATGACGCTGGAATTGACGGCTAAGGACCGATCCATGCTCGACGGCGAGCAGGGCCCGTCCGCCGCCGCTGCCATGAAAATCCTCGTCGCATTTTCCAATGCGGTTGGGGCGCGCGGTCTGCTCGACATCACTGGCGCCCATATCGATGGCTGTCTCTACCACGGCAAGGCAGGGCTCGATTTCGTCGAGCGGCTGGTCGAAGGCGGTGGCCGGGTCCAGGTGCCGACGACATTGAATGTCGGCTCATTCGACCTCATCCATCCCGGCATGGTGAAGATGCCGGCAGCGGAAGAGGTGCCGGCGCGGCGGCTGATGAAGGCGCATCTGGAGCTCGGCTGCCAGGCGACCTTCACTTGCGCACCTTACCAGACGCGGTTCAGGCCGGAGTTCGGCGAGCAGATCGCCTGGGGCGAATCCAACGCCATCGTCTTTGCCAATTCGGTGATCGGCGCGCGCACCAACCGCTATGGCGATTTCATCGATCTGTGCTGCGCCATGACCGGCCGCGCGCCGGCCTGGGGTCTGCATCTGAGCGAGAACCGGCGCGGCCGGATCCTATTTGAGCTGGATGTTCCGGACGGCGAGCCGAGCGACAGCCTTTTCGTCGGCGTCGGGCTATTCATCGGGCAAGCGAGCGGCGACCGCGTTCCGGTGATTGCCGGTCTGCCGCAGCCGCGCGATGAGGACCAGCTAAAGGCGCTGGGCGCGGCGGCTGCAACGACGGGTGCTGTGGCGCTGTTCCATGCGGTCGGCATCACGCCGGAAGCGATGACGCTCGATGAGGCGTTCCAGGGTCATGCGCCTGACGAAACGATCCGCATCACCCGCGCCGATATCGACCATGCGCTGGCCAGGCTATCGAGCGTACGGGATGGCGCGCCGGTGGCGGCCGTGTCGCTCGGCACGCCGCATTTTTCGTATGAGGAGTGGATGCGACTGTTGCCGTTGCTGCGCGAGGCAGCACCCGGAAGGCGCATCCCGATCTACGTCAACACGGGCCGTGCGACCTTGGCGCGACTGCAGGAGGAGGGCGCGCTGGCGGGGATGGAGGCGTTTGGTCTGGTCCCGGTCGCCGACACCTGCACCTATGTCACATCGATCCTGGAACGCCTCGACGGCGTCGTGATGACCAATTCCGGCAAATGGGCGCATTATGCACCGGGCAATATCGGCGTGTCCGTCGCCTTTGCCGAGATGGAGGATTGCATCCGCTCCGCTGCCGTCGGGCATGTCGTGCGGAGCGCCTCATGACGCGACCGGTGGCACGAACCGGCACCTTCCAGTTGGCCGGCGAAGCCAAGGGCCAGGCGCTGGTGTTCTCGCAACCCCTCAGCTTCTGGGGCGGTATCGATGCCGAGACCGGCGACATAACAGACCATTCGCATCCCGGCCTCGGCCAAAATGTCGCCGGCAGGATTTTGGTCATGCCGAGCGGGCGCGGCTCATCGTCTTCATCCTCGGTGCTGGCCGAGGCGATCCGCAGAGGCACGGCGCCGGCCGGTCTTCTTCTGGAGCGGCCGGACCCGATCCTGGCGGTGGGCGCCATCGTTGCCGAGTTTCTTTATGACATCCGCATGCCGCTGGTGGTGTGCGATATTTCGAACCTTGTCTCCGGTGATCAAATTGATATCGGCATCGGCAAAGACGGCGGGCCGATCATCAGAGTTCACCCCGCCATCAATCCGGCAGAGCCACGCCGCCAATAGGCAGCCGCCAGCGTCTGATCGCGACCAAGTCCCAGCGTGTCGCGCCAATATTCGCGCACGATCTTGGCGGCAGCGGCTTCCGCCGCGAACCAGCCGAAGGCCGAACCGTCCTGCGGCCACGCCACCGAGCGGACAGCCTCGGCCAGCCGTCTGTCCTCGCCCGCCGCCACGCCATCCCGTGTCAGCCAATGCACTTCGATGCGGGTGGGGTTGGCGATCTTCTGCCGTTCACCGTCATTGGCGATCTCGACGAAGGCAACGCCTTTTGTCTCGGCCGGCAGCGTCTCCAGCAGCCGCGCCAGCGCCGGCAGGCCGGTTTCATCGGCACCCAAGACATACCATTCTGCCTGCCGCACCGGACGGCCGACCGGTCCCATGATGCCGACCTTCATGCCGGGCGCTGCCTGCATGGCCCAGGTGGAGCCGACGCTCTCGCCGGTATGAATCAGGAAGTCGACATCGATGATGCCCTTTTCCACGTCGAGCGCGCGGATGGTGTAGACGCGCGCCACCGGGCGCCGGTCATCGGCGGGCCAGACCGGCAAGCCATTGCCGCCGAGCACCGGCCACAGCGGATCGGGCACCTCCCTGGTCGGAAACAGCATGCGGATATGCATGCCGCCGAATTTGGCGAAACGGCTGAGATCCTCGCCGGCCAGCCGGATGCGGCGCATATGCGGGGTGAGGTCGCGAATATCCGTCACCACCATCTCGCGGAACTGAGCGAGGCTGGTTTCGCCTGAGAGATCGCCGGTCCAGACGATCTCGGGATTTTCCTCCTTGGCGTAGACCTGTACGGCCGTGGCCAGCAGGTCCTTGATACGGGCCAGCCCGTCGCGGTCGGCGGCATTGGCCCGCATCACCAGCCGTTCCATGTCGAAAGAGGCGCCACCGAAGGCAAAGCGGAAATCGATGCGCTGTCCCTGATGCGAAGCATCGGCCTCGAAGCTCTGCAGTCTGTCGCTGATGCTGTCCATGTAATCGGGCAGATGTCGCAGGTTGAGCTGTGCCTCACAGGCCAGTTCACGCACCGATGCTTGGCTCATTGTCAGCCTCCGATCCTGCCGGTGAGCGCCACCTTGAAGGTGCGGCCCTTGCCCTGTTCGGTTGCCGCCGAGGTCGACCATGCGCTTTGCGGGTCGGTGTAGGCGGTGTTGAAGATGTTATCGACGCCGAAGTCGAGCTTGAGGTTGTCATTGACGCGCCAGTTGGCGAAGACGTTGACCAGATCGAAACCGTCATCGACGACCGGCACGGCGTTGGGATTGGTGCGGCTGGTGCGGGTGATCTTGCCGACGCTGAGATATTGCGCGCCGACGGTGAGCTGGTCCTCCAGCATGCGGAAGCCGATGGTGGCCGAGAAGCGGTCGAGCGGCGTGTTGTTCAGCGCCTGGCCGGAATAGACGCCGCTGACGACCTTGGCGTCGATCAACGCGCCGGCAAGGTTCACAAAACCCCGGTTGTAGTCATAAACCATCTCGGCCTCGATGCCCTTCAGCCGGGCGTCGCCGATGTTGATCGCGGTGCGCGGCAGGACGGTCAGGTCGACGTCGATGTAATCCTCGACGGCAGTGTGGAAGACGTTGAGCTTGGCGCGCAACCGGTCGCCCGCCGTCAGAACATCGTCATACTTGACGTTGATGCCGGCCTCCCAGTTCTTCGCCGTCTCGGGCTGCAGCAGAAGATTGGGCCGGTATGTATCGCCGCCGCCATGCGCGCCGCCGCCGCGGAAGACATCCTGCAGGCCCGGCGCCCGATAGCCTTCGGAATAGGTGCCATAGAGCTGGAAGCCATCGAATGGCGTGACGCCGACGGTGAGGCGCGGCGACCAACGATCGCCGGAGATCGAGGCTTCCTGCGGCGACGGGATGCGCGTTTCGCCATCGAGCTGGTAGCCGTCATACCGCATCGCAGTGATGACCTGCAGCCAGTCCTCGTAATCGCCCTGCCACTGCAGGAAGCCGCCATAGCCCTGCTGTTCGCCAGCGCCGAAATGCGCCGCTTCCGAGGAGGCCTCGAGATAGTAGTAATCGAGTCCGTAGGTCAGCGTATGTGCTAGTCCCCAGGCGTCGAAACGTGAGGAGTTCTTCACGTTGAAGCCGGATGTGGCGACATCGTAAAAACGGAAATTGCCGATCCCTGAGGCAGGCGCGACCTGCGTCTGCTCGGTGCGGGTGCGGTTGTGGTAGGCATTGGCGCTGAAGTCGATCAGCTCGTTGTCGTCTGGCTTCCAGGTGTAGGCGGCGGTGTAGGTCTGGTTGGTGGTGTTGGTGTCGTAGCGGCTCAGCGTCGGCGAGGTCGAGCCGCTGGATCCGGTGATCTGGTCGTTGTAGCGCTGCAGGATGGCGCCGAGCTTCAGCTCATGGTCATCGGCCGGCCGCAGCGTCGTCTTCAGATAGCCGCTGGTCACCCGCTCGCCGGTCCATGGCACGGTCTCGCCATTGCCGTCGGTGTAGCTGTCGCGGTCGCGGTAGATGAGGTTGCCGATGATGTCGGCATCGTCGCTGAAGCGGTAGGCACCGGTGGTGCTGGTGGTGAAGCCGTCGCCATTGTCCTCGTAGCCGAGCTTCTCGCTCAGCGCCCAGCGCTCGTCCTTCTTGAGGAAATCGCCGGCGTCCTTGGTCTCGAAGGAGACGACGCCGCCGATGCCGCCTGACCCATAGGCATTCGACACCGGGCCACGAATGACGGTGGCTTCCTTGATCAGGTCCGGTTCGACATAGAACGAGCCAGAGCCATGACCGACGCGCCAATAGTCCTGACGGGCGCCGTCGAGCGTCACGACGACGCGGCCATATTGCTCCAGGCCGCGAATGTTGATGGCGGTTGCGGGATCGTCGCCATTCATCGAGGCAGCGACGCCGGGCGTGGTGCGGAAGATGTCGGCCGCTGTGTCGGGCTGAATGCGGTCGAGTTCGTCCTGATCGACGGCGCTGATGGCGGCCATCGATTCGATCACCGCCGTTTTGATCATCGTCGCCGAGATGGTGATCACGTCGAGCATCGTCGCCGGCTGATTCTGCGCGGCACTGGCCGGCGCCAGGCGGCCGGCCTTGGCGGCGGCCTTTTTCTCCTGGTCCTGTTCCTGCGCGCTGGCAAGAGGCACGGCGCAGAGGCCGAGCACGAAGGCGAGCGCGGTGCTCGCCATCAAGGTCGTGTTTGTTGTCGTTGTCATCGTCATGCAGCCCCCAAGCAAAAGCAAAACTGCTGGCGGTGGCTGAAGGGCCTTGGCTGGCATGATCGAGAATCCCTCGACCAGGCGGGCCGGGGCAGGGGTCACATATTAAAACATGATGACACAAGTCAACTTTAAATTTATAGCCGACCATCATCGAGAAGCATCTGGCACGGGAACAGCGGCATGGTCGGCAGTTTAGGCGAAGGCAAGACGACCCACTGGTCGCAACCTGGCAGGATCGCGGCGGTGCTGCTTCTGGCGCTGTCGGTGCTGGCGCCTTCCTGTGGTTTCCAGGCGCTGGCCGCCGAGGGCGTTGTCGACGCGCTGGGGCGAACCGTCGTGCCGGGCGCGGCGACCCGAATCGTGACGCTCGGCTCCGACGTCACCGAGATCGTCCACGCGCTGGGCGCCGGCGAGCGGATCATCTCCGTCGATCGCGGCAGCAAATATCCGCCTGAAGTCGCGCAAAAACCCAATGTCGGCTACCGCCGCCAGCTTTCGGTCGAGGGGCTGGCCAGCCTGCGTCCCGACCTGATCCTGGCGGCCGAGGACAGCGGACCGCCGGAGGCGGTCGAGGTGCTAAAATCACTGGCGATCCCGATCGTCTTCGTCCCGCAGGACAACAGCCCGCAAGGCATCGAGCGGAAGATCACCCTGATCGCCGCCAGCCTTAGGCTCGAGGACAAGGGCAAGGTGGTTTCCGCCGAGGTGCTCACCGCCTTTCAGACGGCAGCCGATCTGGCAGCAAAAATCCCGCCGGAGCGGCGCAAGAAGGTGGTGTTCTTCCATGGCCTCGTGAAGCTGAGCGCTGCCGGCGCCGGCACCTCTGCCGACGCCATCATTCGCTATGCCGGCGGCCTCAACCCGATGGATGTCGTGCATGGCTACAGGGCGGCATCGGAGGAAAAGCTGATCGAGATGGCGCCTGACGTCATCCTGATGATGAGCGACGGCAAGAGCGGGCCGACGCCCGAGCAGGTGTTCGGCAACCGCGCGCTGGCGGCAACGCCGGCGGCGGCCAACAAGGCGCTGGTCGTGCTTGACGGCGCCTACATGATCGGCTTCGGGCCGCGCACATCAGATGCGATCCGCGATCTGGCGAAGGCGCTTTATCCGGAAGGGGAATGACGCCGTAAAATCGCAAGGCGGTTCGGCTGGGCAGTACCAATTCGTCGGCGAACCAGTTGAGCTTGATAAATCCTGTCCGTCCGGATTTCTCCGGATCGGCTTCCGCCCGAACAAACTTGGCGGCTCGGCCTGAAACATTGGCACGATATTCTAAGCCGCGCGGTTGACCGCGAATGCGCTATCCAGCCTATAATTATACTAAATTCATAGACTAACTGCGGACGTTCAGGGCGCTCGCACCTTGGCCTGTGAAAATGGTTGCACAAGGGAGCGCATCGATGCCGAAGACAGAGTCCAATCCGATCGACCTCGGCACCAGGGCGGCCGATTTCCTGTTGCCCGACGCGCAAGGCGTGCTGCACCGCCTCGCCGATTTCGACGCCAAGCCGGCCCTGCTCGTCGCCTTCATTTCCAACCGTTGCCCGTTCGTCGTGCTGATCCGCGAGCAGCTTGCCGCTTTCGCCAGGGATTATGCGGGCAAGGGGCTGCAAGTGGTGGCGATCAACGCCAACGACCACGAAGCGCATCCGGAAGAAACGCTTGCCCGTATCGGCGAAGAGGCCGAAAAATTTGGCTATTCCTTCCCCTATCTCAAGGATGCGTCGCAGCAGACGGCGAAAGCCTATGGCGCGGCCTGCACGCCCGACTTCTTCCTGTTTGATACCGACCGGCGGCTCGCCTATCACGGCCAGTTCGACGAGGCGCGGCCGGGCAACGGCAAGCCGGTGACGGGTGCCGATCTGCGAGCGGCGGTCGACACGGTGTTGGAGGGCGGCAGGCCCATTGCCAGCCAAGTGCCGTCGATCGGCTGCAACATCAAATGGAGTGCCGGCAACGAGCCGGTCTGGTCTTCCAGCGCGGCGCGCGCGGCCTAGCGCCGGCCTCGACGCATTCGCCAGGTGTCCATGCACAAGCCGCAAAAATCCGCTTCCGACAGCTTGCTGCTCCAGGCAGACGTGCTGGTGCTGGGCGGCGGCCCGTCGGCCGCCTGGGCGGCAGTCGCGGCGGCCGAGGGCGGCGCCAAGGTGGTGCTGGCCGACAAGGGCTATCTCGGCACCAGCGGCGCCACCGCGCCGTCCAACACCGGCACCTGGTGCGTGCCGCCGGGTGACAACAGGCACGCCGTGGTCGAACGACGCTGGCAGCGCACCGGCGAACTCGCCGACCCGCGCTGGATGCTGCGCTGCGTCGACACCGCCTACCGCAACCTGCTCAGGCTGTCCGAATGGGGCTATCCCTTTCCGAGCGAGGATGACGGACGGCTCTACATCGCCAATCTGCGCGGCCCGGACTACATGCGCTTCATGCGCCGCCGGGTGCTTTTGGCCGGCGTCACCGTGCTCGACCATCATCCGGCGCTCGAACTTCTGTCCGACGGCGATGCCATTGTCGGCGCCGCCGGTGTTGCGAGACAGATCGGCCAGGACTGGCGCGTCGACGCCAACGCCGTGGTGCTGGCGACCGGCGGCTGCGCCTTTCGCGAACGCATCCTCGGCGCCACCGGGCTGACTGGCGACGGCTATCTGATGGCGGCCGAAGCCGGCGCCAGCCTGTCGGGCATGGAGTTCACCGGCAAATACACGCTGGCGCCCTATGGCTCATCGCTGAACAAGGGCCTGCCGTTCCGCTGGGCCTCGTTCCATCGCGAAGATGGCTCGCCGATCGTCGGACCGACCGGCGAGCCGTTGCGTAACGGCATCGGCGACCGCGAGGAGGAAGTGGCGCGCGCGCTGATCGACGGCCCGGTCTATGCGCGGCTCGATCAGGCCGAACCGGCGCTGCAAGGCTGGCTGCGCCAGGGCCAGCCGAATTGCTTCGTGCCCTATGACCGCGTCGGCATCGACCCGTTCAGCGAGTTGTTCCGCATCACCTTGCGCGCCGAAGGCACGGTGCGCGGCACCGGCGGCATCGACATCGTCTCCGACGATTGCGCCACCGGCGTGCCCGGCCTCTACGTCGCCGGTGATGCCGCCAGCCGCGAGATGATGACCGGGGCCGTGTCGGGCGGCGGCGCCGTCAATTCATCCTGGGCGCTGGCCAGCGGCTGGTGGGCCGGCAAGGGCGCCTCGACCCATGCCAAGCGCCGCACCGGCAAGGCGTTCCGCAGTGCGGTGCAGTCGCTCGGCCAAGCCGGGTTGCGTCCGGCATCGTCGGCGAGTGCCGACATCTCGGCGAGCGAAGTTATCGAGGTGGTGCGTAGCGAAGTGACGCCGCTCGGCAAGAATTTCTTCCGCACCGGCGAGGGCCTGGAGAAAAGCGGCGAGCGGCTGGAGAGTGTCTGGCGCGACGTGCGCGACCATCTGCAAGGCGAGGGGCTGGATCGGGTCCGCACGCGCGAGGCGGCATCGATCGCCGCTGCCGGGCGCTGGTCCGTGGCCGCAGCGCTGCACCGCACCGAGAGCCGCGGCATGCATCGCCGCACCGACCTACCGGGCAAGAGCCCGGCCTTCGCGCACCGGCTGGTCATCACCGGTGTGGATGAGTTCCGCATCGCAGGTGCGCCTGAGCGGCTGGCGGAGCTGGCGTCATGATCGAGATCGTCTCGGCCACGCGCTGCGTCGAATGCGACATCTGCGTCAAGGTGTGCCCGGCCAACGTCTTCGACGCGACCGACAATGGCGTGCCGGTGATCGCTCGCCAGGAGGACTGCCAGACCTGCTTTCTCTGCGAGATCTACTGCCCGACCGACGCGCTTTATGTGGCCGAGTTCGCCGAAGGGCCGACCGGCATCACGGAAGCTCAGGCCGACGCCCGACGGCTGTTCGGCTCCTATGCCCGCGCGCTTGGCTGGAAGCGCGGCAAGGCGGGCGGCTCGGAATTCGACCCGACGCACCGCATCCGCGTGGCGCAGTGAACCGATCGGAGACAGATATGGATCGCCCGAACATGGACCGGATCGTCGTCAGCGACATCAGCAAGACGTTCCAGCTCAAGCCGGGGCAGTTCGTCACCGTCGATGGCGAGGCGACCGACCGCGTCACCGTGCTCGACGGCGTTGATCTCTCGATCCGCAAAGGCGAGTTCATCACGCTGGTCGGCCCGAGCGGCTCGGGCAAGTCGGTGCTGCTCGATATCATTGGCGGGCTGACGCAGGCGACCGGCGGCAATGTCCAGCTCGACGGCAGGCGCATCACCAGGCCCGATCCAAAGACCGGCTATGTCTTCCAGCAATATGCGTTGTTTCCCTGGCGCACGGCGCTCGCCAACATCGAATATGCGCTGGAAGTGCGCTGCGTGGCCAAGGCCGAGCGTACCGCCACAGCCCGCCATCTGTTGGCGCTGTTCGGCCTTGCTGGTTTCGAGGACCGTTTTCCCAACCAGCTGTCCGGCGGCATGCAGCAGCGTGTGGCAATCGCGCGTGCGCTGGCCAGCAACCCGGAAGTGCTGCTGATGGATGAGCCGTTCGCGGCGCTCGACCAGCAGACGCGTGAACTGCTGCAAGGCGAGCTGCTGCGGATCTGGGGCAAGATCAACACGACTGTCATTTTCGTCACCCACTCGATCGACGAGGCGATCTTCCTCGCCGATCGCGTGGTGGTGATGACGGCGCGGCCGGGCGCGGTGAAGGAGATCATCGATATCGACCTGCCACGGCCGCGCGACGGCGACATCCGCGCCAGCGCCGAATTCAACGCCTATCGCGCCCGCGTCTGGGACGTGCTGCGCGACGAGGTCAACAAGGCGCAGAAGGACTGGACCCTGTCACCAGCCTTCAGTCACTGAGGAGCTGGACCAATGGCCTATCTGACCGAGAAGTTTGGCTCCGCTGGAGCGCTCCACCTGTTTGCCGGCGCTGGCGAAACGGTCGCCGTCGCTAGGGTCCCGGCCATCAAGGCCAGCGCCAAGAACCGGAGCAAGAAAGCGAGCCACGGCACGTTCCTCTATGGCTTGCCGCTGCTCGGCCTGTTCTTCCTGCTGTGGGAGATCGCGCCCCGGCTCGGCTGGCTGAACCGGATCTTCTTTCCGCCGCTGAGCGAGGTGCTGGTCGCCTGGTGGGCGCTGCTCGCCTCGGGCGTGCTGATCGAGCATATCGGCATAAGCCTGCAGCGCGCTGCGATCGGCTTCGCACTCGGCGTGGTGGTGGCCATCCCGCTCGGTCTGTTGATGGGGCGCTATTGGCTGTTCGAGAAGGTTTCCGACCTTCTGGTGCAGACGCTGCGCAACACATCGCAATTCGCACTGCTGCCGGTGTTCATCCTTTTGCTCGGCATTGGTGAGGAATCGAAGGTGGCGATCACCTTCTACTCCTCGGTTTTCTTTCTCCTCGTCAACACGATCAGCGGCGTCAAGTCGGTGGATCCGCTGCTGATCAAGGCGGCGCGCTCGATGGGCACGTCCGACTTCGATCTGTTCCGGAAAGTCATCCTGCCGGCCAGCATTCCCTCGATCGTCGCCGGCGCGCGGCTGGCGGTGAAATCCTCGCTGTTCGCGGTCATTGGCGCCGAGATGCTGGCGGCCAAATCCGGCCTCGGTTTCCTCATCCAGAACTCGCAGCTGATGATGGAAACGGCCGACATGTATGCCGGCATCCTGACGCTGACCGTCATCGGCCTGACCGTCAACTACCTGCTTGTCTGGTTCGAGCGCTGGGCGACAGCCTGGAAAGGCCAGTCCGAGACCTCGCTCATCTGAGCCGTCCATTCATTCCAATCAGGAAGGATTTTCCCATGCCCAGCATTCCATTCGATGCACTTCGCCGACTGCTCCTGAAGGGCGCCATTGCCGTCGTCATCGGCCTTGGCGGCATGCCTGCCTTCGCCCAGGACAAGCCGGAAATCATCCGCATCGGCAGTACCGCGCCGGGGCATCTCAAATTCATCCTCGCCCAGAAGGACGGCTGGTGGGAGAAGGAATTCGCCAAGGACGGCATCAAGGTCGAACTGGTGACTTTCAATGGCGGTTCGGAGGCGACGACAGCGTTGGCCACCGGCGCGATCGAATTCACCTATACCGGCAACAATCCAGCGCTGCGGGTTGCTGCGTCCGGCGCCGACGTCAAGCTGATCGGCCTGTCGAGCTATGTGAAGGCCGGCGGTTCCTACATCGTCGTCAAGACCGACTCGCCGCTGAGGACACTGCAGGATCTCAAGGGTAAGAAGGTCGCCTATTTGACCGGCACGGTGCGGCATTCGAATTTCAGCAAGGCGCTGAACAGCGTCGGCCTGACCACCAATGATGTCGAAGGTCTGAACCTGCCTTTCGAGGCATCCGGCCCGGCGCTGCTGCGCGGCGATATCGACGCCATTGTCGAGACCGATTCGACGGCGGCCAAGCTGGTCGACACCGGCGAGGCGCGCGTCCTGTTCGACACCAGCACCCATCCGGAATGGAACGTGCCCAACGTCATCTCGGTCAACGGCGCCTTCGCGGCGAAATATCCCGATCTGGTCAAGCGGCTGCTGAAGGTCGATATCGAGATTTCGCGCTGGGCCGACGCCCATCCGGACCAGACGATCAAGACCTTTGTCGAGGCGACCAAGTCGTCGGAAAAATCCGTCCGCAAGACCTATGCCGACGGGGTGTTCCATCAGGATCCGAAACTCACGGACGACGCGATCGCCGCCTTGCAGGGCGAGGAGAAATTCATGGCCAGCGCCGGGCTCCTGAAGGGCTCGATCGACTATGGCAAATGGGTCGACAAGAGCTTTGTCGATGGCGCCGCGGCTGAAGTCGCTGCCGTCCAATAGGCCCGGAAAGATCGAGCGGGCGGCGCTTTGCGGCGCCGCCTCGTACAGGTCAAATCTCCGGAATGTTCTCCTTGAAGACCACCTGCAGCCTTGGCTGGTGCAATTCGTAGGGCAGCCCCCGGACCGCATGGATCAGGGTGTTGAGCGCTTCGCGGGCCTCGACGCGCGGGTTCTGGTCGATCACCGCGTCGAGCGTGCCGTCGAGCAGAAGGTCCTTGGTGCCGTCCGTCACTTCGTGGCCGAGGAAGACCATGGATTGGGCGCGGCCGCGCTCCTTGAGCGCGCGGGCGATGCCGGTGTTGCCGGCGCCGACATTGTAGATCGCGGCAAGGTCGGGGTGCCGCTCCAGCAGGGCCGATGCCTCCGAATAGGCCTTCTCGCGGTCGTCGAGCATTTCGCGCATCTCGACGATCTGCAGATTGGGTGATTCCTCGGTCAATACGTGGCGGAACCCCATCTCGCGTTCCTCGTGGCCGCGATAAGACAGCGAGCCGGCGAACAGCGCCACCTTGCCCGGACGCCCCGATCCCATGAAGCGGTTGAGCAGATAGCCGGCCAGCCGCCCGGCGGCGCGGTTGTCGATGCCGATATAGGCGACCCTGGGTACATGCAGGATGTCGGAGGCGATGGTCACCACCTTGATGTCGTTGGCCGACAGGGAGCGGATTGCTTCGCGCACCGTCGGATGGTCGAGCGCGATGACGCCGACGCCTTGCGTCTGTCCGCGCAGATCCTGCAACAGGCGAGCAAGCCGGTCAGGATTGAAGCCCTCGATGGTGGCGATATGGACATCGAGGTCGGGCCGCGCCAGAGCCTGTGCCTCGATCTGGCGGTGCAGCATCTTGATGAAGGAATTGGTGCCGGCCGGCAGGGCGAAGTCGAGCCGGATGACCTCGCCGGGCGAGGGTCGTGGCGGCGCGCCGTTCGGGCCTTCGGCGATGTAGCCGAGGCGCTGCGCCATTTCGAGCACGATTTCCCGTGTGCGCGCCCGTACGCCGGGTCGGTTGTTGAGCACGCGGTCGACGGTGGCGGCCGAGACGCCGGCCTCCCGGGCTATGTCAGTCAGGGTGGAACGCACCGTCTTTCATCTCCTGCATGCGTCAGATCGGCTGGTGACGGCTTCCCCGCCATCGGCGATTCTGATGGGAAATGATGTATCCGCCCTTGGCCGATGTGCAAGCCGCCGCGCTAAATCAAATCGTCCGGCAGGGCTGCGCAGGGCCGGTAAGGGCCGGGTGCCCTCAAATTGAGGCATTCGGCGTGACGCATGGATCCCGTTTTTGTGCATTTCCTTGCCTTGTTGCAACGTTATGAGGTGTTTTGATTATTTATGATGTTGACAGCCTTGCCATGCTGCCGTCAATATCCCTCATAAGGGCCGTGGAGGAAACGTGGCCCTGAGGGAGGAGTTTCAATGTCTGACTTGATCCGCATCTCGCGGCGCCGGCTGCTGGCATCCGGAGGAAAGGCGGCTGTGATCATGGCCGCCGCTGGTATCGCACCCCAATTCATTCGTCCCGGACGTGCCTATGCGGCCGACGCGCTGGCGCCCGGCATGATCGGCGGCCCGACGGGCTTCGAAGGGGCCGAGCGCTACCAGTATGGCGCCGATACGCCGGAAGGCCGCGCCATCGAGGCGGCCAAGGCGCTGAAGGGCGCCGGCAAGGCGCCGGCCAAGATCGTGCTCGGCCTGTCCGACGGCTCGATCGGCCAGCTCACGCAGCCGTTCCCGGCCGGTGCGCCGTCGATCAAGGAGCTGTGGGAAAAGGAAACCGGCATCGCGATCGAAATCGTCGGTTTGCCGAACGGCCAGGAATTCACCAAGACGATGCAGGACATCTCCACCAAGGGTGGGGCCTACGACATCTACTCGACCGAATGGAACCGTCTTGGCGACCTCGCCGAAACCGGCGGCATCGCCAAGCTCGACGACTTTGTCGCGCAGCATAAGCCTGAATGGGACGATCCGGTCAGCGGCTATGTCAACGGCGCCAAGGGCGTGTCGCTGCTCAACAAATACCGCGGCTCGAACTATGGCGTGTCGCTGGACGGCGACTTCCAGACTTGGGTCTACCGCGCCGACCTGTTCGGCGACGAAGCCGAGAAGAAGGCCTTCAAGGACAAATACGGCTACGATCTGGCGCCGCCGAAGACCTGGAAGCAGCATGGCGACATAGCCGCCTTCTTCCAGCGACCGGACAAGGGCCTGTTCGGCTCGACCGACCTGCGTAACCAGGGCTGGGGCTACACGAACTGGTACCAGCGCTATGTCTCGATGGCTTCGCCCAACCAGTTCCTGTTTGGCGATGACGGCAAGCCGATGATCAATTCCGAGCAAGGCATTGCCGCCACCAATGAATATGTCGCTTCGCTCGCGCATCATTCGCCGGATGCGATCTCCTGGGGTTGGCCGGAGCAATACGGCAACTTCGCCAAGGGTGGTGCGGCGATGACCTGCGCCTTCTCCAACTTGCCGAAATTCCTCGACAATGCCGGCAACAAGGATTCAGCCGTCACCGGCAAGATCGGCTCGATGCTGCCGCCCGGCCGCGAGATCGGCGGCAAGCTGATCAGCCGTTCCGTGTTGTGGTTCTCGCTGACCGGCATGGTCTCGTCGCAGTCGAAAAACCAGGAGGTCGCCTATCTCCTGCTGCAATGGCTGGGCTCGGCCCGTATCTACGCATGGATGAGCGCCAACCCCGGCGGTTATCTGGACCCGTTCCGGCTTTCGGACTTCTCCGATCCGCTGGTGCGCCAGACCTATCATGCCTACCACATGGACGTCGTGCGCGAGACGGTCGCCCGCACCGTGCCGACCATCAACTATCCCGGCGCGACAGCCTTCCACAATGCGCTCGACGAGAACCTGATGGCGGCGCTGACCAAGGCCAAGACATCGGAGCAGGCGATGGCCGATACCGAGGCAGAGTGGAAAAAGATCGCACGGCGCACCGGCGAGGACAAACTGCTCGAAGCCATCAAGACCAACAAGGAGGCCTGGCCGACAGTTCTCGATCCAATCGTCTGATCCTTCTCCCTGGATCATATCGAAGGAGGGGAGGAGCTTGCTTCTCCCCTCCGCCCACAACGCCACCAGCAAAGCCGCCAGATGAAGCGTTCCGTTCCTTTCCTGATATTCCGCTATGCCGCGATCTTCGCGGCCATGGCGGTGACGCTGGTGCCGATCCTGTGGATGGTATCGATGGCCTTCAAGCCGATCGCCGAATGGTCGGCGACCGGCGCCGACCTGACCTGGTGGCCGAAGAACCCGACGCTCAGCAATTTCCGTTTCGTCTTCGGCGAGTCGACCAACAATTTGATCGTCGCGCTCGACCGTAACGCGCTGAAGCCGATCCTCGCATCGCTGCTGTCGGCGGTTTTCGGCACGGTGATCGCCATGTCGGCGGGCACTGCCGCGGCTTATGGGCTGTCGCGTTTCGGCTCCGGCCAGAACCTGCCGCTGGCGCTGATCCAGCTCCGGATCTTTCCGCCGATGGCGGTCATGATCCCGGTGATGATCATGTGGGCTTTCCTCAACTTCACCGATAGCTGGTGGGGCCTGGCGCTGATCTACGGCATCGTCACCTTGCCGTTCGCCTTCTGGCTGATGAAGACCTTCTTCGACGACATGCCGCGCGAGATCGAGGAGGCGGCGCTTGTCGAAGGCTGTTCGCGGCTGCGCGTCTTCACGCGCATCACGCTGCCGATGATGCGCGCGCCGCTCGCCAGTGCGGCGCTCTTCGTCTTCATCCTCAACTGGTCGGACTATTTGATCGCGCTGCTTCTGACGACACGCGAATGGGTGACCATCCCGGTCTACATGGCCTCTCTGTCCTCCTCGATGACCGGGCAGCTCTATGGCGCCAAGGCGGCGCTTGGCCTGATCGCGGCCGTGCCGCCGGTCATCATGGGCATCGTCATCCAACGCCATCTGGTGCGCGGGTTGACGTTCGGGGCGCTCAAGCAATGAGCGCGGTGACTGTCATGACTTCCAAGGATGAGATGAAAGCCGTCGGAACAAGGCCGGGTTCGCGTGACGAGGGCGCAAGGCTGGGTTTCCGGCTGACATTGCCCGCTCAGATCCTCGTGCTGTTCATCTCGGCCTTCCCGCTGTTGATGCAGCTCTACATCAGCGTCACCGACTGGTCGCCTCTGTCGGGCACCGGCTGGTGGAACGCCTGGTCGATGTGGAACAGCTTTGCCAACTACACCGATCTCGCCGCCGACGCGCGCTTCTGGAGCGCGCTGAAGCGTACGGCCATCGTCATGATCGTCTGCGTGCCGGCGGAATTCCTGCTTGGCCTGGCACTGGCGACGCTGTTTGCCGACGATTTCCCGGGCAAGCGCGTCTTCTACTCGATCCTGCTGATGCCGATGATGGTGGTGCCGGCGGTGGCCGGCTACATGTTCTTCATGCTGTTCCAGTCAGGCGGCCCGGTGAACGACATCTTGTCGTCGCTGACCGGTTCTCCCGTCACCATCGCCTGGCTGTCGGATCCGACGCTGGCGCTGATCGCTGTCATGATCGCCGACATCTGGCAATGGACGCCGCTGATGTTCCTCATCCTGCTCGCCGGCCTGGTCGGCGTGCCGGAGGACCAGATCAAGGCGGCGACGCTGCTCGGCGCCAATCCCTGGCAGCGCTTCGTCACCATCGTGCTGCCGAAGATGAAGACGATCATCATCATCGCGCTGGCGATCCGGGTGATAGAGAACTTCAAGATCTTCGACACGCTCTACATCATGACCGGCGGCGGTCCAGGCGTCGCCACCGAAACCATCTCGGTCTACATCTACAAGCTCACCACGCAGGACCTGATCTGGGGCTATGTGGCGGCGATCGCGCTGGCCATTTTGGTCGTGCTGTCGATCGTCGCGGTGTTCGCCATGAAGCGCATGGCGCGGGCACGCGAGGTGGCGGCATGAGCGCAATTCACCTGCAAAACCTGGTCAAGAAATTCGGCGACTTCACCGCGCTGAAAACCATGGATTTGGAAATTGCCGATGGCGAGTTCATGGCGCTGCTCGGCCCGTCGGGCTGCGGCAAGTCGACGACGATGAACATGATCGCCGGCATGGAAGAGCCGACCGGCGGCAAGATCCTGTTCGGCGAGCGCGACATGGCCGGTGTGCCGATGGGCCGGCGCGGCGTCGGCTTCGTCTTCCAGAACTACGCCATCTTCACGCATATGACGGTGCGCCAGAACCTTGCCTATGGGCCAAAAATGCGAGGGGCTGCCAAAGCCGAGATCGATCGCCGTGTCGGCGCCATCGCCGAGATGCTGCAACTGACGCCGCTGCTCGACCGCAAGGCCGACAGGCTGTCAGTCAACATATTGCAGCGGGTGGCGATCGGCCGCTCGGCGATCATGGAGCCGGCGATCTTCCTGCTCGACGAGCCGCTCTCCAATGTCGACGCCGCTTTCCGGGCCGTCATGCGCACCGAACTGAAGCAGCTGCAGCGGCAGTTCCGCCAGACCATGGTCTACGTCACCCACGACCAACTCGAGGCGATGACCATGGCCGACCGCATCGCGGTCATGGATCATGGCGTGCTGCAGCAGGTCGGCACGCCGCTCGAGGTCTACAACGATCCAGCCAATGTCTTCGTCGCCCGCTTTATCGGTGCACCGGGCATGAACCTGCTCAAGGGCAGGCTGGCGGAGAGCGATCGCGGACTGGTCGTCGATCTCGGGCCGTTGGGCGTCACGCCGCCGCTGCCGGGCGAACTCGCGGCGGCCATGCGCGGTGCCCGCGGCGAGGTGCTTTACGGATTCCGGCCGGAACAGGCGACGTTGGTGCAGAATGGGCAGGGCCTCGCAATGCCGGTGACCTTTGTCGAACGGATCGGTGCGCGCACCATCGTTCATCTCGGCCAGGGCGAGGCGGCTGTGAAAACGGTGTTCGACAATGATGTCGGACTGGCTATCGGCGACACCGCTGTCATCGCCCCCACTACGTCGTCGGTGCGCGTCTTTGACGCCGCTGCCGGCCTTGCGATGAAGGCAGGTTGAGATGGCCGATATCGTCTTCCGCAACGTGACCAAACGCTACGGCAACACACTTGCCGTCGACGACGCCTCGTTCACCGTCAACGACAATGAGTTCTTCTGCTTCTTCGGACCGCCGCTGTCGGGCAAGTCGACCATCCTGCGCCTGGTGCTTGGGCTGGAGACACCTGACTTCGGAGAAATCCTGATCGGAGGCAGGCCGGTCAACGCGATGTCACCGGCCGAGCGCAACGTGGCGATGGTGTTCCAGAACCTGGCGCTGTTTCCGCATATGAGCGCGCTCGGAAATGTCCGCTTCCCCCTGGTCGAACGCCGGGTGGCCGAGGTCGAGATCAAGCGGCGGGTCACGGACGTCGCGGCGAAGCTGCATATCGGCCATATCCTGCACAAGCCGCCGGGACAGCTTTCGGGCGGGGAGCGGCAGCGCGTGGCGATCGCGCGGGCTCTGGTGCGCGATCCCAATGCCTATCTGATGGACGATCCGATCTCGGCGCTAGACGCCAGGCTGCGCGAGGAAACGCGCGTCGAGCTGAAGCGCATCCAGCGCGAACTCGGCAAGACGCTGATCTATGTCACGCATGACCAGGAAGAGGCGATGTCGGTCGCCGACCGCATCGCTATCCTGGAGGACGGCAAGGTCAGGCAGATCGGCACGCCGGCAGAGATCTACGACCGCCCGGCCAGCACCTATGTGGCAAGGCTGCTTGGCTCGCCGATGATGAACATTCTCAGATCGGCGCGCGGCGAGGGCGGTGTCGAAGCGGCTGAAGGCACGATCCGCATCGAAGACAAGACAGCGCCCGCCGACGCCGTGGAGATCGGCCTGAGGCCGGAAGACATCAAGGTCAGACCGTGGGCGGATGGGGGCCCGGGCCGCCCGGCGCGAGTGTTCGAGGTCGAGCCGCTTGGCGGCTACACCGTGGTGACGCTCGCTGCCGGGCAGGCGCGGCTGAAGGCATTGCTGCGCGGCCAGCCCGACATTCGGCCGGATGCCATGGTGGCGATATCCTGCGAGCCGGCCAGAGTGCATTATTTCGAACAGAGCGGCGGGGCGTTGGCACGATGACGGCCGCCGCAAGGAAAGACTTTCGGGAGGAAGAGATGGCAAACAAGGGCTTCGAGCCGGACGTGAAGGTCCGCACGAAGGAATACAGGATCGGCTGCGTCGGCGCCGGCATGATCATGGCCGAGTGCCATCTCGCCGCCTACAAGGAAGCTGGATTCCCGGTGGTGGCGATCGCCTCGCGCACCAGGGCCAGCGCCGAGAAGGTGGCGACGCGCTGGAGCATCCCCACGGTCCACGACACGCCTGAAAAACTGATCGAGGACGAGAATGTCGAGATCATCGATCTTGCTTTCCCGCCCGACCTGCAGCCGGCGCTGATCCGTCACGCGCTGAAGCAGAAGCACATCAAGGCAATCCTGGCGCAGAAGCCGTTGGCCTTGTCGGTCGATGAAGCGGTCAAGCTGCGTGACGAGGCGGCCAAGGCCGGCAAGATCCTCTCGGTCAATCAGAACATGCGCTACGACCAGTCGATGCGCGTCTTGAAGCAGATCATCGACAGCGGCGCGCTGGGCGACATCGTCTTCGCCCAGATCGACATGCACGCCATCCCCCACTGGCAAAGCTTCCTCGAGGATTACGACCGGCTGACGCTGGCCAATATGAGCGTGCATCATCTCGATGTGCTGCGCTTCCTGTTCGGTGACCCCTCAGAGATCACCACGCTGACGCGGAAGGATCCGCGCACGACATTCGACCATTCCGACGGCATCACCGTGTCGACGCTGCGCTTCCCGTCCGGCGTGCTCGCCGTGTCGCTGGAGGATGTCTGGTCCGGTCCGCGCCAGGATGGCTACAAGGACGACCAGCACATCAACTGGCGCGTCGACGGCACCAAGGGCGTCGCGAAGGGCACCATCGGCTGGCCGACGGGCGCGGCCTCGACGCTGACCTATGCCTCGACCGAGACGACCGGCGGCGAATGGGTCAGCCCGAGTTGGGACACGATGTGGTTCCCGCATGCCTTTATCGGCGTGATGGAGCAGCTCCAGCATGCGGTGAAGACCGGCACGCCGCCGGCGCTGTCGGTGGCCGACAACGTCAAGACCATGGCGCTGGTCGAGGCGGGCTATCGCTCGATCGACGAGGGCCGCACTGTCAAGCTTTCCGAAATCGCTATCTGATCACCGCAACTGAAACACCAGACAACTGAATCGCTTACAGGGAGGAATTCACACCATGATGCAGGCAGGTATTTTCACGGGCTATTTCCCGTACGGCCTCGAAGAGACGGCGAAGAATATCCGCGGGCTCGATTTCAACACGGTGCAGCTCGACCTGCATTTCAAGGACGTCGACCTGTCGGCGGGGCAGATCACCAAGGACAAGGCCAAGAAGGTGCGCGACGTCTTCCGCGATCATCACCTGCCGGTGTGCTGCATTTCCGGCTACACAAACATCATCCATCCCGACAAGGCCGAGCGCGACAAGCGTGTCGGCTATCTCAAGGAGATCATCCGCAACGCCCGCCATTTCGGCAGCCCGTATGTGATCTCGGAAACCGGCACCTACAACACCGAATCCGACTGGGTGCATCACCCCAAGAACAAGACCGAGGAAGGGTTCGAGGAGTGCCGCAAGGTGGTCGCCGAGCTCGCCCAGACGGCCTATGACCACGGCGCGGTCTTCCTGCTCGAAACCTACGTCAACAACGTCGTCGGCTCGGTCGAGGAGACGGTGAAGATGTTCGCGCAGGTCGACCATCCCGGCCTTGGTCTGCTGATGGACCCGACCAATTATTTCGAGACGCATAACATCGACAGGATGGACCAGATCCTGAACCAGGTGTTCGACACGCTGACCGACAAGATCAGAATAGCTCACGCCAAGGACGTCAAGCGTTCGGGCGGCGACAAGTCCGAGAAGCACGCCGATATCGGCGACGAGGACGCGCTGGAGAGCCACACCTTCCGTGGCGTCGGCGAGATCGAGCTACCGGCACCGGGCCTCGGTTCGCTGAACTATGATCTCTACCTCCAGCGGCTGGCGGAAAAGCATCCGAACATTCCTGTGATTATCGAGCATCTCTCGGAAGACGACGTGCCGCGCGCCAAGAAATTCCTCGATGGGAAGTTCCGCGCCAACGGTCTGTGACGGTCACTGCGCGCTGTCGGTTCGCGGCGGCGCGGCCCAAAAGCAAGGGAGGAAAGAATGTTGAAGTTCGCATTGAAACTGGCGGCTGCCGCAACGCTGCTCGCCAGCGTCGCGCTAGGCTCGCCGGCAATGGCGCAGGATGGCCAGAAGACGTTTTACCTGCTGTCGCATGGCGGTCCCTCGGATGCGTTCTGGCTCGACTGGAATGCCGGCGCGACCAAAGCCTGCGACCAGCTCAAGGTGACCTGCAAGATCTCCTTCAGCGGCGGCGACATGGCGGCGCAGAAGGAGGCCTTCAATTCCGCGCTTGCGGCCAAGCCCGACGGCATCGCCACCACCTCGGCCCAGCCGGGCTTGTGGACCGAGGAAGTGAAGGCTGCCAAGGCGGCCGGGATCCCGATCGTGTTCTTCAACACAGACGATCCGGCGACCGGACGGCAGGCCTATGTCGGCGCCGATCTCAAGGAGGCGGGCGTCATCTGGGCCAAGTATCTCGTCGACCGCAAGATGGTGAAGCAGGGCGACAAGGTGTTCCTGCCGGTGGAAGTGCCCGGCGCCAGCTATCAGCAGCTGGAGACCGAAGGCATCGCCAGCGTCTTCGATCCGTTGGGGATCAAATATGATGTGGTCGATTGCGGCACCGACCCGGCCGGCATCATTGCCAAGATGACCGACTATATGGTGGCCAACAATCCGCCGGCGATCATCGCGCTCGGCGATTCCGTGGCGGCCAGCGTCAAACGGGTGTTCGACGGCGCAGGTGTGCCGGCCGGCAAGATCCCGGTCGTCGGCTGGGGCAATTCGAAGGAAACCGCCGAGGCCGTCAAATCCGGCTTCGTCAACGCGGCCGCCTGGCAGTTTCCGTCTGCGCAGGGCTTCATGCCGGTGGCGCTGCTCGGGCTCGCCGCGTCGGGCGAACCGATCGGCTACGACATCCATACTTTCAGCCTCTACGACGCCTCGAGCGTCGAACCGATCCTGAAACTCTACGACACGAAGTGAAAACCGGTGCCCGCGGCGCAGGCCGCGGGCACCATTTCAAAGCATGGTTCAAGCAGTCATGATGATCGCCGCAGAAGACGAAATGCCTGTCGGGAAACGCAGATCGAGCCTTATACGCTCGCCGCAATTCTCCTCGCTCGTCATCCTCATTGTCCTGCTCGCGATTTTCGCCATCGCCGATGCCAATTTCCTGTCGCCGCTCAACATCTCCAACATGATGGCGTTCCTCCCCGAGCTCGGCATCATCGCGCTCGGCATGACGCTGCTTCTGACGGCGGGCGAATTCGACCTGTCGGTTGGTGCCGTGTTCGGGCTGGCGCCGGTCGTCGTCATGCTTCTGGTGCAGAACGGAGGCGTCGATATCGGCTTCGCGCTTCTGGCCGGGCTTCTGCTGTGCGTCGCCATCGGCGCGATCAACGGGTTGATCGTCACCAAGATCGGCATTTCGTCCTTCCTGGTCACGCTGTCCATGCTGCTCGTGGTGCGCGGGGCGGCGCTCTACATCACGCAGGGCTTTCCGCTGAAATCCTGGGACCAGCCAGGCTTTTTCGTCACGCTGCTGGCCGGCAGCTTCAATGTCGGTTCGTTCAGGTTCTACACCTCGCTGTGGTGGTTCATCGGTCTCTCGCTGCTGGCGATCTACGTGCTGCGCTATGCCAAGCTCGGCAACTGGATCAGCGCCATCGGCTCCAACCGGAACGCGGCGGTGGCGCGCGGCGTGCCGGCGGACGCAGTCAAGGTGTGGCTGTTCATCCTGACTTCGGTCCTGGCGGGACTGGCCGGCATGATCAGCGCTTTCCGCATCTCGGCCGCCTCACCGGTGGCCGGCACCGGCTACGAGCTCGAAGTGATCGCCATGGTGGTGGTCGGCGGCACGGCGCTGACCGGCGGACGCGGCACGATCCTCGGCACCATCGTCGGCGCGCTGATGCTGCGCGCGATCCGCAACGGCATCGTGCTGATCGGCGTGCCGGGCCTCGCCTACAACATCTTCGTCGGCCTCATCATCCTCGCCATGCTCATCCTGCACGCTTTGCTGCAGAAGAACGCTGCGAGGGGCTGATCATGGAAGTTCTCCGGCTGCAGAATCTGCAAAAATCCTTCGGCAGCGTTCGGGCGCTGAAGAATGCGTCCTTTGCCCTCAAGGAGGGCGAGGTGGTGGCCTTGCTCGGAGACAATGGCGCCGGCAAATCGACGCTGATCAAGGCGATCTCGGGCGTGTTTCCAGCCGATCGGGGCGACATCTATGTGCGCGGCGAAAAGGTTTCGATCCGCTCGACGCGCGATGCGATGGACCTCGGCATAGAGACCATCCACCAGGACACGTCGCTGGCGCCGGATCTCAGCATTGCGCGCAATCTTTTCCTTGGGCGCGAACCGGTCAAGCTGAAATGGCTGGGCGTGTTCGCGCCGCTCGATTTCGCCAAATTGCGCGACGCGGCGTCGGCGCTGTTGAAGCGCGTCGGCATCTCGAAGAAACTCGACGCCGATGCGCTGGTCTTAACGCTGTCGGGCGGCGAGCGCCAGTCGATTGCGATTTCTCGCGCCATGCAGTTCGCCGCCAAGGTCATTATCCTCGACGAACCGACCAACAATCTCGGTGTCGAGGAAACCCATGGCGTGCTGCGCTTCGTCAAGGAGGTGCGTGACGCCGGCCATTCGGTGCTCTTGATCACCCACAACATCCATCACGTGTTCCAGGTCGCCGACCGTATCATCGTCATGCGCCGCGGCGAGATCGTCGCCGAGCAGACGGTTGCCGATACCGATCTCCTGACCGTGGAAAGCATCATCACCGGCGCCGACATGTCGGCCCTGCTGAAAGAGACGAGAGCGAAGTGAAGAAGTTGGCCGTCACATGGTAGAACTTTACGGCAAGACGCTTTCGCGCCGGCAGGTGTCGGAACGTTCGGGCATGCTGTCGCAATTTGCCGGCGTGCGGCTGATGACGCTTGGCGACGGGGTGGAACGCGGCATTCGCATGCTGGAGTTCCGTACTGGCACGGGGCTGCGCTTCACCGCGCTGGTCGACCGGGCGCTCGACATCGCCGACTGCGACTTCAAGGGCCAGGCGATCGGCTGGCATTCGCCGAGCGGCTTTCGTCATCCCGGCCTGCACGATTACGAGGGGGAGGGCGGGCTCGCCTGGGCACGCTCGTTTTCTGGGCTGCTTGTCACCTGCGGCCTCGACCACATATTGGGCCGCGAAGAGGTGCCTGCCGATAGCTACAACTACCCGGGCAAGAAGACCGTGATCCATTCGCTGCATGGCCGCGTGGGCACCATTCCAGCGCGGCTGACCGGTTATGGCGAGGCCTGGGATGGCGACCGCTGCGTGCTTTGGGCCGAAGGCATCGTTCAGCAATCGGCGGTGTTCGGCGAGGATTTGCATCTGATCCGGCGTATCGAGGCCGATGTCGGCGGCAACGAGATCCGGCTGTCGGACCGCGTCGTCAACCATGGCTTCAATCGCACGCCGCATATGTATTTTTACCACGTCAATGTCAGCCACCCCTTGCTCGACGAGGGTTCGCGCTATCTGGCGCCGATCCGCGACGTCGTCTGGGCTGGCCATGCAGGCGAACGCTACAAGGCGCAGAAGGTCGGTTACCGCACCGTGCCGGCGCCGCGACTGGGCTTCAGCGAGCAGGTCTGGCAGCACGAGATGGCGGCGGACGCCAATGGCGAGGTGCCGGTGGCGGTGGTCAATGACGGCATAGGGCTTGGCCTGGAAGTGATCACGCGCAAGGACCAGCTGCCTTGCGCCTATCAATGGCAGAATTTCCAGGCGGGGCAGTATGCGTTGGGCATCGAGCCCTCGACGCACCATGTGCTCGGCAATCTCGCCGCACGTGAGCGCGGCGAAATGATCTGGCTGGAGCATGGCGAAAGCCGTTCCTACGACGCGATGTTCCGAGTGCTCGACGGTGCCGGCGAGATCGCCGCGACGGAAGAGAGGATCGCTTCGATCGCCAGGCAACCGCAACAGGATTATCCTGCGCCGTCGGGCAATTTTCCGGGATTGGCGGACAGGGCATGATGCGAAACGAATGCTCCGGCTGGCGGGCCGGAAATCGGAGGTCGATGTGATGGCGAAAAAGCGCGACTACAGCCTGGTCGGGGAAAGCACGCGCACCGCGATCGAGACCGGGCTGGCCTCGGCCGAGTGGTATCACACCGATGTGCCGCGCAAGGCGATGAAAGAGCTGATGCAACGCTCGGACGGGCCGGCGATCCGCGACACGATCATCTGGATCGTTGCCATATTGGGCTCTGCCGCCGGGATCGCCTGGTTCTGGGGCACGTGGTGGGTGGTGCCGTTCCTGCTCGTCTATGGCGTGCTCTACGGCTCGTCCAGCGACTCGCGCTGGCACGAGTGCGGCCACGGCACCGCTTTCCGCACGCGCTGGATGAACGATGCCGTCTACCAGATCGCCAGCTTCATGCTGATGCGCAACCCGGTGACCTGGCGCTGGAGCCATGCGCGCCATCACACCGACACGATCATCGTCGGCCGCGACGCCGAGATCGCGGTGATGCGTCCGCCGGACCTGCTGCGCGCCGCACTCGCCTTCACCGGCATTCTCGATTTCCGCTATTCGCTGCCGACGCTGGTGCGCAATGCGTTCGGCAGCATCTCGCCCGACGAGAAAAGCTTTATCCCCGAGATGGAGCTTCACAAGGTGGTCACCGCCGCGCGCTGGCATGTCGCCATCTATGTCGCGGCGATCGTGCTGGCGCTCTATCTGTGGTCGTTCCTGCCGCTGGTGCTGATCGGCCTGCCGCGCCTCTATGGCAGCTGGCACATGGTGCTGACCGGCCTGCTGCAGCATATCGGCCTGGCCGATAATGTCACCGACCACCGGCTGAACACGCGCACCGTCTACATGAACCCGATCAGCCGCTTCATCTACTGGAACATGAACTACCATGTCGAACATCACATGTTCCCGATGGTGCCGTATCACGCGCTGCCGAGGCTGCATGAATTGATCAAGCATGATCTGCCCGCGCCGAACCCTTCGATGTGGCATGCCTACCGCGAGGTCTGGCCGGTGCTGCTGAAGCAGCTTCAGTACGAGGACTATTTCCTCAAGCGTGAATTGCCGCCGACGGCCAGGCCGTACCGGGACGAGTTCCATGCGCTGACCGTTCCGGCGGCGGCGGAATAGGGGAGAAGCAGATGGCCGACTGGGTTGAAGCGTGTGGCGTCGACGATGTCGAGGAAGAGGATGTCATCCGCTTCGATCATGGCGGCCGTACCTTCGCCATCTATCGCAGTCCCGATGACGAGTACTTCGCAACCGACGGATACTGCACGCATGAGAAGGCGCATCTGGCCGATGGGCTGGTGATGGACGACATCATCGAATGCCCCAAGCACAATGGCCGCTTCAACTACAAGACGGGTGTGGCCCGAGGCGCACCGGTATGCGTCAATCTCGCCACCTATCCGGTGAAGGTCGAGGCTGGCAAAGTGATGATCCAGATCGGCTGACCTGCCGCCGAATGCAACTGAGGGAACCCATTTGATGAGCCGAAAAAGACCAACGGTGGCGGATTTGCGCGCCATGAAGGGCAAGCGACAGCTGACCATGCTGCGCGTGCTGACGATGGACGAGGCCGAGGCCGCCGAGCGCGCGGGGGTCGACATCGTCTCGGTGCCGCCCGAACTGGTGCTCAACCCGCAATACCGGGACGCCGCACCCAGCCTGTTCACCATGCCGGGCGACAATTTCTACGAGATCGGCACGGCGGACGATTTCGTGCGCTGGGCTTTCCTGCTCTACAAGGCCGGCGCCGACGCGGTCTATTGCAGCGCCGGCTACGCCACGATCAAGCGGATGGCCGATGACAATATCCCGGTGATCGGCCATGTCGGGCTGATCCCGTCACGGGCCACCTGGACCGGCGGCTTCAAGGCGGTCGGCAAGACCGCCGACACCGCCATGGAGGTCTTCGCGGCGGTGAAGCAGCTGGAAACTGTCGGCGCCATCGGCGCCGAGATCGAGGTCGTACCGGTCGAGGTGGCCAAGGCGATCTCTGAACGGACATCGTTGATCATGCTGTCGATGGGAGCGGGCACCGGTTGCGATGCGCAATATCTGTTCGCTGACGACATCCTCGGCCAGAACCGTGGCCACATGCCCCGTCACTCCAAGGTCTACCGCAACTTCGCCGCCGAGTATGATCGTTTGCAGGCCGAGCGTATCGCCGCGTTCTCGGAATATGTTGCCGATGTCAACAGTCTTGCCTATCCCGAAGACAAGCATGTGGTGCATATGGATCCGGCTGAGCTCAGCCTGTTCATGAAAAGGGTCGACAGGGCGTGAAATCTCAAGGCAATGATGCGACGGACGACGCCGCGCCGGTTCATATTCTTACGCTTTCTTGCGAGGACCAGCCGGGGATCGTCGCCGCGGTCACGGCGGAGCTTGCCGCGAACGGCGCCAACATCGCCGAAAGCAGCCAGTTCTGGGACCGGCAGACCAATCGCTTTTTCATGCGGATCGCCTTCATCAGCCCGCCAGGCTCGACCAGGGACAGTCTGGAACGAGCCCTGAAATCAAGCGTCGATCGCTTCGGCATGAAGACCGCGCTGGTCGATCAGGGACGCCGCCCGAAGATCATCGTCATGGTCTCCAGGTTCGACCACGCGCTTCTGCATCTGCTGTACCAGATCAGGGTCGGCTGGCTGAACGCGGAGGTTGCCGCCGTCGTCTCCAACCACGAGGATGCCCGCCGCTTCGCCGAGCTGGAGGGCATTCCCTACCACCATTGGCCGACCACCAGGGAGAACAAGGCCGAGCAGGAACAGAAGCTGCTGGACCTGGTGCAGCAAACAGGGGCCGAACTGGTCATCCTGGCGCGCTACATGCAGGTGTTCTCGAAAAGCCTGTCGGACCGGCTGTTCGGACGGGCGATCAACATCCACCATTCCTTCCTGCCGAGCTTCAAGGGCGCCAAGCCTTATCACCAGGCCTTCGACCGCGGCGTCAAGCTGATCGGTGCGACGGCGCATTACGTCACGTCCGACCTCGACGAGGGCCCGATCATCGATCAGGAGACCGAACGCGTCACCCATGCGATGAGCGCCGAGGATTTCGTCGCCGTCGGGCGCGACATCGAAAGCCGGGTGCTGGCGCGCGCGGTCAAGCTGCATCTCGAAGCCCGCGTCATGCTCAACGGCCACAAGACCGTCGTCTTCTGAGAAGCCGCGTCAGGCCGGCCAATTTCCACCGGCGAGCGCGGCGTAGAGCGCCTCGGCGTCGATGCCGAGCGGCCGGTCCTCCTTCAGAGCAGGGACCAGCGCGCGGATCGCCGTGTGAATTGCGGCGGTGCGTGGCGCTGGCGTGAAACCGTCGCGCAGGTCGACCGCTTGTGCGGCCGCCATCAGCTCGAAAGCGATCAGGCGGCGCCATAGCGCGATCATCCCGGCGCATTTCGCAACCGCCAGAGGTGTCTGCGTGGCGTGATCCTCGACGCCCTCCGAAACCGGAAGAAAGTCGAGCATCACCGGATTGGCCTTGTGGCGGATGGCGGCCAGGATCGAGGTCACTGTCTTCTGTAGCGGCACGAAGCCGGCCGAGGCGCCGCCGACCGGCGACAGATATTTCGGCAGGCCATTGCGGCCCGAACCGGTGAGCTGGATGAAGCGCGCGGCACTGGCCGCGGCACATTGGGCGATCGCCAGGCCGAGCGTCTCAAAGGCGAGCGCCAGTGCGGCGGTGTGGAAATTGCCGGTCGACAGCACCAGCTCATCATCGCCCAGCACCAGCGGGTTGTCGGCGGCGGCGTTGAGTTCGATCTCGACAGCCTGTCTCGCCTGACCGATCGCCTCGATCAGCGCGCCATGGATCGACGGCATGCAGCGGATCGACAGCGGGTCCTGCAAGGTGGTCGGCACCAGCGCCTCGTCGCGGACGAGCAGATCGTGCAGCACCTTGGCTGCTTCCTGCTGGCCGGCCGCCGGGCGCGCCATATGCAGGCGCGGATCGAGGATGGTGCGGTTGGCACCAAAACCTTCCATGGTCAGCGCCCCGGCCTGCTGTTGCTGGGCAAGGGCGGACAGCGCATCCGTCACCGCAAGCGCGCCGCTGCCGGCGGATACCGCCGAAGCGTTGATCAGCGACAGCCCGTCCTTGGGCGCCAGGCTGATAGGGGCGAGGCGCGCCATCATCAACGCCTTGGCTGCCGGCATGCGACGGCCCTGATAGTCGGCTTCGCCTTCGCCGGTGAGCATGCGGGCGAGTGCCGTCATCAGCACCAGGTCGCCGGCGCCGATCGAGCCGAGCGACGGCATGACGGGATGGACGCCGGCATTGAGCGCGTCGACCAAAGCGACGAAGACGGAGGGCGAAAGGCCGGAGCCGCCAACCGACAGCATCGCGGCGCGGGCAAGCATAGTAGCGCGCACGGCTTCAACCGGCAGCACCTCGCCGACGGCGCCGCTGCGTCCTTCAAGCAACTGGCGCTGGAAGGCGCCGGCGTCGCCCTCGACAGCAGTGCCGAGATTGGCGCCGAGCCCGGTGTTCAGGCCATAGATCTGCTGGCCGGATGCGGCGGCCTGGTCGAGCACTTTTCGTGCCTTCTGCAGCCTGCCGATGACATCGGGTCCGATCTCCACCTTGCGCCCATCGCGGGCGACCGCAGCGACATCGCCAACGCTGACGCCGGTTCCGGTGAGGACGACCGCGGTCATGCGAAGCGCAGCCTCTGGCCGATGCCTTGCACTTGGGCCTTGGCCAGCATCGCCTTGCCCAATGCAATGTCGGACAGCGACAGGCCGCGATGCCAGAACAGGATCGTTTCGTCGTCGCTTTCTCGCCCGGCTTTCAGACCGGCGGCGATCTGGCCGAGCTCGGCATGCAGCGTCTTCTCGCTCAGCCGCCCGGTCTCGACATGGGCGCGCAGCGAGCCGAACTTGCCGCCCTTGCACTGGCCCCAATCGTCGACGATCATTTTCTGCATGATGTCGGTCAGCGACAGTTCGACCGCGCTCATCGTGCCATAGGGTACGACCAGCGCGCCGGGCTTGATCCATTCGGTCTTCAGCAATGGCTGCGGCTCCGGCAGCCGCGAGGCTTCGACGACGATGTCGGCGCCCTCGATGCAGCTCTTCCAGTCGGCCACCGCCATAACCGTCTTGCCGAGATCGGCGGAGAGTTTGGCGGCAAAACCGTCGCGGCTTTCCGGCCGACGCGAATGGACGCGGATTTCGTCGAAGTCGAAGAGATGGTCGAGCAGGCGCACGTTCCAGTAGGCGGTGCCGCGCGCGCCGATATGGGCCAGCACCTTCGAATTCCTGCGCGCCAGATGTTTGGCGCCGATGGCGGTGACGGCGCCGGTGCGCATGTCGGTGATGACGGTGGCGTCGAGGATGGCGCGGGGCGCGCCGGTGCGCGGGTCGAACAGGTTGAGGATGCCGAATTCGGAAGGCAGCCCGTGCAGGTAATTGTCGACATAGTCGCCGACGATTTTCACGCCCGCCGTGTCGAGCGGCGCGACGTAGCCACGCAAGACATTGAAATGACCGTGGAAGGACGGGTCCGGTTCGAGATGGACGCGCGGCTCGATCACCGTCTGGCCGTTGCCTTGCGCCACCAGGCCAGCCTCGACGGCGGCAATGATTTCACCATCGGTCATGGCAAGGGCATCGATGTCGAGGGCATTGAGGTAGTCGATATAGATGGGCTTCATTTTACGCAGACACTTTCCTCGGCCACCCCGTCCATCCCATAGCAGGCCATAGCGGGACACGAAAGTTTGTTGCGCCGTCTCTGGACGCGGCCGGTGAGATGCTGTTCAAACCGGTTCCGTCATGACCGCCATTCCCGATACCGAAATCTTACCCGTAACGGCCACCAATGCGCGGCGCGTGGCGCTGATCGTCGCCATCGCCTTCTTCATGCAGTTGCTGGATTCGACGATCATCTCGACATCGCTGCCGCAGATGGGTGCCTCCTTGGGCGTGTCGGCGGTGGCAATGAGCATCGGCATCACCGTCTACATGCTGACCATGGCGGTGTTCGTGCCGCTGTCGGGCTGGCTCGCCGACCGGTTCGGGGCGCGCAACATCTTCCTGCTGGCGATCGTCCTGTTCACCCTGGCCTCGCTCGCCTGCGGCCTCTCGCAAACCCTGACCCAGTTCGTCGCCGCCCGTGTCGTGCAAGGGCTCGGCAGCGCGCTGATGACGCCGGTCGGGCGGATTCTCGTCCTGCGCAACGCGTCGAAGTCGGAGCTGCTGAACGCCACGGCGCTGATCACCTGGCCGGCACTGTTTGCGCCGGTGGTCGGGCCGGTACTCGGCGGCTTCATCACCACCTATCTGTCCTGGCACTGGAATTTCTTCATCAACATCCCGCTCGGCGTGATCGGGCTGGCGCTGGTCGCGCGCTTCATTCCGGGCGACCGTGTGGCTGACCCCAAGCCGCTCGACTGGCCGGGTTTTTTCCTGACATCGGCCGGACTTGCCCTGCTGCTCTATGGCCTTGAACGCATTGCTCATCCGGAGGACGGCGTGCTGCCGACAGCGCTGCTGATCGTTGCCGGCATCGTCATAGGCTGGCTGGCGGTACGGCATCTCCGGCGGGCGCCGCATCCGCTGCTCGATCTCTCCTCGTTCAATGTGCTGACCTTTGCCATCTCGACATTGGCCGCCGGTACCATTTTCAGGGTGGCGATCAATGCCACGCCGTTCCTGCTGCCACTGCTGTTCCAGGTCGGCTTTGGCCTCTCGCCCGTCGATGCCGGCTTGATGATCCTGGCCTATTTCCTCGGCAATCTCGGCATGAAGACGGTGACGACGCCAACGCTGCGGCGTTTCGGTTTCCGCTCGGTGATGGTCGTCAACGGCATCATCGCCTCGGCCTCGATCATGGCTTGCGGGGCGATCTCGCCGCAGACGCCACAGGCGCTGGTGGTGGCGCTGATGCTGATTGCCGGCCTGACGCGCTCGATGCAGTTCACCGCGCTCAACACACTGGCCTTCGCCGACATCGATGCGGCGCAACGAAGCTCGGCGGCGACCCTGTCCTCGATGCTGCAGCAGGTGGCGATGCTGTTCGGCGTCGCGGTGGCGGCGGCGATCCTCAATTTGTCGCAGATCGTCAGGGATCGCCCCGCTCTCGACCTTGTGGATTTTCGAATCGCCTTCCTGGCGATCGGCGCCATCGGGCTGGTGGCGGCGTTGCGTTTTCTCGTGCTGCCGCCAAGTGCGGGCGCGGAGGTTTCCGGCCACTCGCCGGGAAATTGAGATCGATTTTTCCGCCTGATGCGGAGATAAATTCCGTCTCGTCCTTTCGCCGTAGTGCAGCGCTTTCGCGAGCGGCCGCAATGGCGCAACCAATTGCCAAAGTGCAGGCTTTTCCATGCATTGCGCCAGCTTCGGCAATCGACGCGTCCACTCGGTAAATATCGCTGCCGGCCTGGGTTCCGAGCGCGGATTCATTTGACGAACCGGCGTTGGGCCGATTAGCGTTCTTTCCCAGGGATGGCAGCGCTGCCATCGGGGCAAACGCAGACATGAACACGATCGGCTGGCCGAATTACAGGAGCCTGAATCAGGAAGGCATTGTCTTTGCCATAGCGGTGGTGCTGTTCGTTGCAGCGGCCATAGGCCTGCCGGGCTTCATCGACCCCAACAACCTTGTCGCCATTGTCCGCTCGGTGTCGGTGCTCGGCATTCTGGCCCTTGGCATGGCTGTCGTCATCATCGGCCGCGGCATCGACCTCTCCGCCGTCGCGATCATGGCGATGTCTGTCGCCTGGTATCTGCAACTTCTGAATTCGGGGACGCCGGACGGGCTGGCCTTCGCCTATGTGCTGGCCGGTGTGCTGGCCATCGGCCTGCTCAATGGCTTTCTCGTCGCCTATGCCGACGTGCCGGCGATCTTCGTGACGCTGGCGACAGGCTCCTTCGTCTTCGGCTATGTGCGCTCGCAACTGATCACGCAGGATGCCGTGCCGGTGCCGCAGGGCCATTGGGTCGAGTTGCTCGGCGGCTTGCGCTTCCTCGATATTCCGGTCGAGGTGTTCGTCTTCGCGGGGCTGGCCTTCCTGTTCTTCCTGTTCCTGCGCTACACCAAATGGGGCCGCTACATCTATTTCGCCGGCGACAATCCGGTCGCCGCCCGCAACATCGGCATTCCGGTGCGGCCGATGCTGGTGCTGCGCTATGTGCTTTCCGCCCTGGTCGCACTGGTCGCCGGCCTGCTGACGGCGGCGAGCCTGCATTCGATCAACACCCGGGTCGTCAACTCAACGCTGCTCTACGATATCGTGCTGGTGGCGGTGATCGGCGGCATCGGCCTGTCCGGCGGGCGCGGCGGGGTGCGCAACGTGCTGGTCGGTGCGGCACTGATCGGCATCCTGCTCAACGCCATGACCATCATCGACATTCCGCTGCTCTACCAGAACCTGATCAAGGCAGCGATCCTGCTCGGCGCCATCATCGTCGACGGCATCATCAATCCACGTGACGAGCAGACCGCCCAGCAAGGCGATATCTAAACCTACCGCGGACGGTTGGGGCCGGCCGTGAACAGCAACAGCAAAAACAGAGGATCTGACATGAAACTGATCAAGACACTTATGGCCGCCGCCACGGCGCTTGCCGTTACCACTTTCGTGGCGCCAACCTTTGCCGCCGATGATCCCGGCCCGGCCGCCTATGCGCAGGCGCTCAAGGGCAAGCGCGTCATGCTGGTGCCGCTGGCGATGGGCTTCGACCTGGCGCAGGGTTGGTCGCATTACCTGAAGACAGAAGTCGAGGCCTGGGGCGGCGTATTCGAGACGCGTGACCCGAACTGGGTCGTCGATGCCGGCGCGCAGGCGATCACCGACGCCATCTCGTCGGACACCAGGCCGGACGTGCTGATCATCCATGCGCCGGACCTCAACTCCTATTCCAAGCTGATGAAGAAGGCGCAGGCCGCGGGCACCTACGTGATACTGGTCGACAATCCGGCGAACTTCCCGGCTGATGCCTTTGTCGGCAGCGACTGGGACCGGCTCGGCCAACTCGAGGCCGAAGCGGCGATCAAGGGCTGCGGCCCGAACTCGTCAAAGAAGATCGGCCTTGTGCAGGGTGACCAGGCCAACTCCTCCAGCCTCTATCAGTATGCCGGCATCATGAAGGTGCTGGACAAGAATCCCGACTTCAAGGTGGTGGCAAAGCCCGATTCAAACTGGGATGCGACGACCTCGCGCAACGTGACGACGACGATGCTGCAGCAGAACCCGGACATCTGCTCGATCATCGATTTCTGGGATGGTGACGCCACCGGCGCTTCCGCCGCGATCCGCGACGCCAAGCTCGACGGCAAGGTGTTCCTAGTCACCACGGGCGGCGGCGAAAAGGCGGCCGATTGCGACAAGCTGCAGGACGGCACCTATGGCGCCGTGGTGATGACCGATCTTGCCCGCCAGTCGGGCGACATGAACGCCATCATCAAGTTCCTGCTGCAGAGCGGCCAGCCGGCCGGCACGTCGCACACCTACATCTACACGCTGGAGAAGGCGACGACCAAGGCCGACCTGAAGCCCGACAGCTGCTGGGACCTGAAGGCGCTGCAGGCGCAAGCGGCTGCGAAATAAGCCGATCCTTGCCAACACCGATCAACGAGGTGGCCGGATTGCCCGGCCACCTCTTTCTCATGGAATAGCAGCAGCCGATGTCCTTTCGCGAACGCCTCCAGTCCTGGCGGTACAATCTCGTGCCCGACCATGTCGTCGGCGAGATACTGACCAAACGCTGGACCGACAACGCCATTCCGTTCCTGGCGCTGGTGGCGACGCTGGCAACCTTCGGCTCGATCATTCCGGGCTTCTTCAAGCTGACAGCGCTGCAGGAATCGACCCGCCAGCTCGGCGAGTTCTCGATGGTCGTCACCGGCATGACGGTGGTGATGCTGGGTGGCGGCATCGACCTGTCGGTCGGCTCGATCTTCGCGCTGTCCTGCTTTTCCGCCGTCTATGTCTTCTTCATCCTCGAACAGTCGATCTGGCTGGCGCTGGCTGCGTCGCTGGCCACCGGTCTCATCTTTGGCGCCATCAACGGCTATCTCGTCGGTTATCTCAGGTTGCGCGCCTTTCTGACCACGCTGGTCACCTTCATCTTCGGGCGGGCGCTGTTTGATATCCTGGTCACCACCTATGCCGCCGACGTGCAGCTTTCGACCGCGACATCGGATGTGCTCGATTTCATCGGCGACAGCACGTTCTGGGGGCTGTCCGTCTCGGTGTGGCTGGCGATCATCCTGGCCATCGTCACCCATATCGCGCTGACCCGTTCACGGCCGGGCTGGCATGTGCTGGCGGTCGGCGGTTCCAGGCGCTCGGCGCACAATGCCGGCATCCGCGTGCGCCGCACGGTGTTCATGACCTACGTTTTTTCAGGCTTCTGCGCCTCGATCGGCGGTTTTTTGATCGCCTGCCGGTTGAGCGGGGCAGGGCCGGGCACCGGCCTCAACCTCGAGATCATGGCGCTGACGGCGGCGGTGGTCGGCGGCGTCAGCCTCGGCGGCGGGCGCGGCTCGGTGATCAAGGGGCTGATGGGCGCCATCATCGTCTTGACCATGACCAATGGGCTGATCCGGCTGGGCTACGGCACCGGCACCAATCAGATGGTGCTGGGAATCATGCTGGCGGTGGCGGTGACCATCGACATTCGCTGGCTGAAGAACCGGCACAAGGTGCTGAACGAGGTCTATGTCGCCCCGGTCTATCTCAAGATGGGCGAGACACAGTCGGCCGCACCCGGCTCGGGCACGCCATACGAACTCGACAACCGGCTGTCGGCCGCAGAACATATCGGGCTTGGCGAGCTGGAGGGGCCAGAAGACGTCATCCTCGACCGCGACGACAATCTCTATTGCGGCACGCGTCATGGCGAGATCGTCCGCTTCTTCGCGCCGGATTATGTCAAATCGGAAGTGTTTGCCCATATCGGCGGCTTTCCGCTCGGACTTGCCTTCGACAAGGCAGGCAATCTGATCAGTTGCGTCGGCGCCATGGGGCTCTATTCGGTCTCGCCGGATCGGGAGGTCAAACGCCTGTCGGCCGAAACGTCGCGCTCGTGGACCTCGATCGTCGACGATGCGAGGCTGCGTGACCCCAACGACTGCGACATCGCACCCGACGGCCGCATCTATTTCACCGACTCGACCAAGCGCTATGATGCGCATGATTGGGCGCTGGACTCGATCGAGAACCGTGCCACCGGCCGGCTGCTGGTCTACGATCCGAAGGACGGCTCGACGAAGACATTGCTCGACGGCTACCGCTACACCAATGGTGTGTGCATGGCGCATGACGGCAAGTCGCTGTTCTTCGCCGAAAGCTGGGCCTGCCGCGTACATCGCTACTGGCTGGAAGGGCCGAAGGCCGGCACCGCCGAATGCGTCATCCGCGACATGCCGGGCTATCCCGACAACATCAACCGCGCCTCCGACGGCAATTACTGGATGGCGTGGCTCGGCATGCGCACGCCGAGTTTCGACCTGTCCCTGCGCCACCCCGACATGCGCAAGCGTATGACGCGCCGCCTGCCGCAGGACGAATGGCTGTTCCCCAACATCAACACCGGCGGCGTGGTGAAGTTCAACGAGAAGGGCGGCATCGTCGAGGCGATGGGCGACCTCACCGGCGGCGCGCATCCGATGGTCACCTCGATGCGCGAGCACAAGGGATATCTCTTCGTCGGCGGCATCCTCAACAACCGCATCGGCCGCTACAAGATTTCGGGCGCCGACCCGAACTGGACCAGCCCCGCTTCCTACTGGGGAGCGAAGCCATGATCCTCGATTCGGTGCTCGACTTGTTTCGCGGCAAGGCGGTCACCATCCCGCCGCTCGACGGCGCTTTTCGCCCCAACACGCGGCTGGATGACGCGCCGGCTTTTGCCGAGCTGACCGAGCCGGACAATCTGCTGGTCTCCGGTGACAAGCTGCTGGCCTCCAGCGGCAACGCCATCTATTCGGCTGCTGCCGGCGCAACACCAACCGTGGTCGAGACCTTTCCGTCTGCCGTCACCGCGCTGGCGCTGTCGCCATCCGGCGAACTGACGGTCGGGCTGGAGAGCGGCAAGCTGCTGATATCAGGCAAGGAGGTTTCGCTGCCGGTTGATGTCGGTTGCATCACTGCACTTGCCTATGCCGGTGACGGCACGCTGTGGCTGGCCAACGGCTCGGCCGAGCATGCTCCATCGCAATGGGCCGCCGATCTGATGAACAAGGGGGCTTCCGGTTCGCTCTGGAAGCGAGACGCAGCAGGCGGTGATTTCCGCAAGGTCGCCGGTGACATTGCCTTTCCCTATGGGCTGCATCCTGCAGGCAGGGATGTGCTGGTCAGCGAAAGCTGGCGTCACCAGCTCATCCGTTTCGACGGCGCGACTGGTAACCGCTCGACGGTGCTGACGCATCTGCCGGGCTATCCGGCACGGCTGTCGTCCTCCGCCGGTGGCGGCGCCTGGCTGACGCTGTTTGCGCCGCGCAACCGACTGATCGAATTTGTTCTGCAGGAGACGCACTACCGGCAGGACATGCTCGACCAGGTGCCGCCGGCCTACTGGATCGCGCCGGCGCTGGCGTCCAGCCGCAGTTTCCTCGAGCCGCTGCAATGCGGCGGCATCCGCACCATGGGCATCCACAAGCCATGGTCGCCGAGCCGCTCCTACGGGCTGGTGGTCAGGCTCGACCAGAAGATGCAGCCGCAATTCAGCCTGCACAGCCGCGCCAACGGCACGCGCCACGGCATCTGCAGTGTTGCGGAAAAAGACGGCCTTCTGTTCGTCGCCTCCAAAGGGGGCGACTGCATCCTTTCCGTCGCCACGGGAGGTTTCTGATGGAACCGATCGTCCGTCTGGAGAATGTCACCAAGAACTACCGCGGCGTGCCCGCGGTGAAGAATGTCAGCTTCGACCTGCGCAAGGGTGAGATCCATGCGCTGCTCGGCGAAAATGGCGCGGGAAAATCGACGCTGACCAAGATCATCGCTGGGGTGGTCGACGCCACTTCAGGCAAGATGTTCCACAAGGGACAAGAGATCGCCTACGCCTCGCCGCACGCAGCGCTTGAAGCCGGCATCGCGATGGTGTTCCAGGAGACGAGCCTGGTGCCGTCGATGACGGTGGCGCAGAACCTTTATCTCGGCACCGAAAAGTTCCTCAACCGGCTGCGCGGCACCTACATTTCGGCGCAGCAATTCCTGCAATCGCTGAACTTTCCCGTCGACCCGAACGCGATGGTGGCGACGCTGGGTGCTGCCAAGCGGCAGATGGTGGAGATCGCGCGCGCGGTGCACCACAATGCCGAGATCATCATCTTCGACGAGCCGACGGCGACGCTGACGCCGGAAGAAAAGCGGCACTTCTTCGCGTTGATCCGCCGGCTGAAGGCGAGCGGCGTGTCGATCGTCTTCATCAGCCATGCATTGGAAGAAGCGCTTGATATTGCCGACCGCATCACCATTCTGCGCGACGGCGAGCTTGTCATCACCGACGACACGTCAGCCTTCGACCGCGACCGGATCGTCGCCGCTATGGTCGGGCGCACTTTGTCGGGGCAGATCTACCGCCAGCGTGACGAGGCAAAGCTGCGCAAGGCGGGCCGGAAGGTGCTGTCGGTGCAGGACATCTCGATGAGCAATGTCGTGCGCAACACATCCTTTTCGATCTTCGAGGGCCAGATCACTGGCGTGTTCGGGCTGATCGGCTCCGGCCGCACCGAGACATTCAAGATCGTTTCCGGCATTTACAAGCGCGATTTCCTGCGCGGCGGCGCCATCGAGCTGGACGACAAGCCCGTGCGCTATCTCGTACCAAGCGAAGCGGTGGCGGACGGCATCGTCTACGTCACCGAGGACCGCAAGAGCGAAGGCATCTTCGAGACGATGGGCATTGCCGAAAACCTGTTCGGCGGACTGCTGGCGGCGGGCCGGGAAAAGGCCTGGGTGATCAATGCGCAGGAAATGCGCGCGCTCTCAGCCGAATGGACGAAGATGCTGAACATCAAGGCGATCAACGACAATGCGCGGGTGGTCGAACTGTCCGGCGGCAACCAGCAGAAGGTGGTGATCGGCAAGGGTCTGGTGCAGCAGCCGCGCATCGTCATCTTCGACGAGCCGACACGCGGCGTCGATGTCGGCGCGATCGCCGAGATCCACCAGATCATCAACCGGCTGGCGGACGAGGGCCTGGCCGTCGTCGTCATATCGTCCTACCTGCCGGAGATCATGAACCTGTCCGACCGCATCCTGGTCTGCCGTCAGGGCCGTATCGTCGAGGAGTTTTCGCCGGCCGAGGCCACGGAGGAGAAGATCATGTACGCTGCGGTGCATTAGGGTTCTGGCCGGTGCGTACGTCGATAATTGGCGCGCACGTCCATCCCTTCGTCATCCACGGGCGAAGCAAGGAGCGTAGCGACGCGGCGCAGACCCCTGGAGCTGCTCCGCAGCCCAAGGGATCCATGCCGGGACTCCATGGCGCTGCTGCGGTGCAGAATTCTGCTCCGCTGCACTCTTCGGCTAAGGTCACGGAATGGATCCCAGGGTCTCCGCGACGGCGCTTCGCGCCTGCTTCGCCCGTGGATGACGAAGTTTAGGTGCCTCGGCTAATCTTCAACGCTATTGCGGGCAAAAACTGAGTCAAAGAAGCTGGTTAGCCGCCTTTGCTCGAAACTTGATTCAACGAACCAGTTCATCGATCGAAGCGAAAGGACCACCACCATGGCCACCACAAGACTCCTGACCGATGCCGAGGTCGAAAAGATCCCCGCCGTAAAAGCCGTGTTCGACGACATCCGTGCGACGCGCAAATCCGATTTCGTCAACAATTTCTGGCGCGGTCTGGCCAATGATCCTCCTTCGCTGAAGCGGATCTGGGAACAGTTGAAGGTGGTGATGGTGGCCGACAGCGCCATCGATCCGCTGACAAAGGAGATGATCTACATCGCTGTCTCGACCGCCAATGGCTGCTCTTACTGCGTCCACTCGCACACGGCGGCGGCCCGCGCCAAAGGCATGACCGATGCGCAGCATGGCGAGCTGGTGTCGATCATCGGATTGGCTGGGCAGACCAACCATCTGGTGACGGCGATGCAGATCCCGGTCGATCCACAGTTTGAGGTGAAGGGTTGAGCGATTGTACTGCCAGTTCAATGCAATTCGTGTTGACGAAAGGGGAGCAGCGTGTGCAATAAGCTTTCTGGGGTGAATTTAGGGCGGTGTTTTCTATTGAATGTCTAGCGGCTTTCGGAGCACATCCCATTCAATTGTAACGGCAATATTCGCCCTTACACTGGCATTCTTGATTGTCGCCATGATCTGGAGCATCGCGCTAAATACCGCCCGCGATCAGGTCCAAGCCGAGGACAATGCCAGCTATTCCGACGAATTGACTCGACAGCGGATAGAACACGACTGCGCGAACAGTCAGGGAACTACCCCGACCGAGTGTGTAGGTCAGATGGTAGCGGCTTTCCGCGCGGAGCAGCGCAGCGAGCAGGACTTGGCAGCCCAACGCGGTATGGAACGATGGGCGTTTTGGATGCTTGTCGTTTCGCTTGTCGGCATCGCTCTTACTTCTATGGGTATTTTCTTCGTGAAGTTTACTTTAGATGAGGCGCGGAAGACTACCCGGGCAGCCTTCGATAGCGCCGATCATGCGCGTGCTTCAGTCGATCAAGCTAAAGAAACTAACCGTATTGCCGTCGAGAGCGCCAATATCGAACAACGTCCTTGGTTATCTCTCGCTGTCGAGCTCACCGATGGAGTTCAATTTGGTAACGGCGGCGCGATGTTTATGGTTGCAGTAGCTGCAACGAACTACGGGAAAACACCGGCCATAGAAGTCTGGATGCAGCCGACAATAGTTCGCTTTGTTGATATTACTGACAAAAATAGACTGAGCGAGTACCGCGACTCCCTCGTCACTCAGCGACAAACCGGCAACGTTAGTCCTGCCGTTGTTTTCCCAGGTAGGCCCTTCGGACAGCGCTGGGGTTGTCTACTCGAACAGGAGGAAATTAGTTCATTTACATCTATTAACAACAACACGCTTATACCTGTATTGCTAGCAGGTGTGGTATATAAGTCTATTTATTCAGATGAATGGTATTCTACAACTGTGTTATTCGATGTATTTGAGAAGCAAGAAGGTTCCGGCCCTCGAGCGATTTCTCCAAGCAGGGGGAGCTTGACCAACAGCCAAGTCATTCTCTCGCCGAGAGGTAGTGGCATAGTTGCGTAGTATCATCATTTTCTACCCCCCTGTCAGGAGAGATGGAGCCCCCCTTCACACCGGCCGGTAAACCTTCTCCGCCGTGTTCCAGAAGATGTCCGCCTCCGCCGCCGCGCCATGGTTGGCCACCGCATTGCGGTGCGCCTTGATCAGCTCCGCGTGGCTGGTCCATAGCTTCTCGATCGGGAAGTTCGAGCCGAACATCAAATGGTCGGCACCCAGGATCTCGATCGTGTTGTCGACGATGTAGGCGATCAGCGCCGGGTCGTTGCGGTGGACGAAGGTGCCGAGGCCGGAGAGCTTGGCATAGAGATTGGGTGCGGCCGACAGCGTGCGCAGGCCGGTCTTCCAGGCTTCGGTGGTTTCCGGCTCCATGCCGGTTAGCATGCCGGCGTGGGTGAGGATGAAATTCGTTTCGGGGTTTTCGCCGACCAGCGTCAGGCCGTCCTTCATCTGAGCAGGGAAAAGCTGCAGATCGAAGGACAGGTCATAGTCCTTCAGGCGCGCTACATTCGCTCGCACCTTGCGGTCGATGACCTGATCGGCCGAGGCGGCGAAACGGAAGGCCGGCGTTTCGTGCCAGTGCAGTTGCATGCGCACGCCGCGCAGCAGCTTGTATTTCATCAGCCGATCGATCTGGGGCCTGATATCGTCGACGGTCATGTCGGTGTAGCCGACGATGGCATGCGGCCAGCCGGTTTCGTCGGATGTCTTCTGCAGGAAGGCGACTTCCTTCTCGAAATCCTCCTTGGCCCAGTTGGTCTGGACATAGACGGCCTTCTCGACGCCCGACCCCTTGTGGTCTTCGAGAAACTCCTCGATCGGATAGTCGCGGCGGATCGACTCGTAGGGACCAAAAATACGCGGCACCATCGGCCCGACCAGCCAGGGCTGGTCCTTTTGGCGCCAGATGTGGAAATGCGCGTCGATGGCTTTCTGCATCACGAAACCCTCTTCCAGATTGTCGCCGCCGCTGAAGCAGGGCGGGCGAGCGACAGGATGAAATCGGTGAGGCTTTTCACCGACGAGCCGTCGACGAGGTCGTCCAGTACCGGCAGGATGGCACGAAGTGCAGCCGTTGCCGGCCGGAAGCGCGGGTCGCCGGCTAGCGGTGTGGCCAGCGACAGCCGGAAAGCGCGGGCGCTCAGCCGTCGCATAGCTGTCTCCAACTCGCCATGATCGCCGCGCTCCAGCGCGTCGGACAGGATCACGACCGTGGCACCGCGTGCAAACGACGAGAAGCGCGGCACCGATAGGAAGGCGAGCAGCGTCGGTCCCATGCGGGTGCCGCCGTCCCAATCGTCGACCTGGGCCGCGGCGCGCGCCAGCGCCTGGCCGCGGTCGCGGATGCGCAATGCCCCGGTGACGCGGGTCAGCCGCGTGCCGAAGGTGAAGATTTCGGCGCGGTCGGCACCTTGCACGGCCGCATGTGCCAGCTTGAGATAGTCCGCGGTGTGCAGCTTCATCGAGCCGGAAACGTCGATCAAGAGCAGCAGCTTGCGCGGCACGGTCTGGCGGCGGCGCAGCAGCGGCGAGGGGACGTCGCCATCGGCACTGACGATTTCCCTGAGCGACCGGCGCAGATCGAGCTTTCCGCGCGAGTGGGTGCGTACGGTGCGGAAGGAACGGCGGGCGGGCAGGGCGGATGCGAGCTTGCGGCGGAAAGCGGCAAGGCCGTCATCGTCACGCTGGAAGGCGCGGCTGCTCAACTGCTCCAGTGCCGAGGACAGCTCGCCGCCCTCTTGGGTTTGTTCGGCTTCGATCCGTTCGTCGTCGGCGCCGCCATCATCCTTGATGCGGGTTTCCTCGTCGGCGTCGCCTTCCACCACGGCGGATGTGTTGCCATAAAAGTGGCTCTGGAAATGCGCTTCGAATTCGTCGTGGCGGTCGGGCGGCGGCGCCAGCGTCGCGAGCGCCGCCTCGCGGATGTCTGCCATCGAGCGCGGCCCGAGCAATGTCACGGCCTGCATGAAGCTGGAGACCTGCTCGGGCGCTATGGCGAAGCCGTAGCGGCGCAGCAGCCGACCGAAGCTGAGCAAGGGCGCTGCCGCGCGGGGTAAGCTTGTTTCCCGCATCATTGCGTGGCGCCCCCCTCTGTCCTGCCGGACATCTCCCCCGCAAGGGGGGAGATCAGCAGCTTCGATGCTTCGCTCCGTTCTGCGACGCTGGAGATTGTCGAAAGCCGGAATGACAGCCAATCTCCCCCCTTGAGGGGGAGATGTCCGGCAGGACAGAAGGGGGTGCTGTCCCGCCAGCGTTGCGGAATGAACGGGGAGAACGTGCCGTTGAGGTCTCGGCTCACGCCAGCGCCTCCTCGACAATCCGGCCAAGCTCGGGCTCGATGTAGGAGAGATCCTCCTCGTCCTTGATCAGCACGCCGATGGCGCGGCGGAAGGCTTCCGGCCACGGGCTGCCGCCTTTTTCCAGGATGGTCGCGGCGTTGGCCCATTCGACCGCCTCGGCAATGCCGGGCGGCTTGGCGAGCGGGCGGGCGCGAATGGTCTGCACGGCCGCCGCCACCGCGCGTGCGGTGGCTTGCGCTACATCGCCGGCGCGCAGCATGATGATGGCGGCCTCGCGCTCGGCGTCGGGATAGCCGATCCAGTGGTATACGCAGCGGCGGCGCAGTGCTTCGGCCAGTTCCCGGGTGCGGTTCGAGGTCAGGATGACGATCGGCTGTGCCGTGGCGCGGATGGTGCCGCGCTCGGGAATGCTGATCTGGAAGTCGGAGAGGAATTCCAAAAGCAGCGCTTCGAATTCGTGGTCCGAGCGGTCGATCTCGTCGACCAGCAGCACGCGCTGCTCGGGCGCCTTCAGCACCTGCAGCAGCGGCCGGGCGATCAGGAAACGGTCGTCGTAGATGTCGATCTCATGCTCGCCGGCATGGCGGATGGCGAGCAGTTGGCGCTGGTAGTTCCATTCGTAGAGCGCATGCGCGGCATCGATGCCTTCATAGCATTGCAGCCGCACCAGATCACGGCCGAGCAGCGCGGCGATCGCCTTCGCCGCCTCCGTCTTGCCTACGCCCGGCGCGCCTTCGAGCAGCAGCGGCTTGCCCAGCCGGATTGCCAGGAAGATCGCGGTCGAAAGGCTCTCGTCGGCAAGGTAGCGCGAGGCGGCCAGGTGCTGCGCCACCGCCTCCGGCGAGGTCGCGACAGTCTCGGCGCTTGTCCCTGTCATTCCAGCCCTCAATTCGCCGTTTGCGCCTTCAGCGCGCGCAGGATGCGCTCCGGCGTGATCGGCAGAGTGTCGATGCGCACGCCGACGGCGTCGAAGACGGCATTGGCGACGGCCGGGATCTGCGGGTTGGCGCACATTTCGCCCGGCCCCTTGGCGCCGTATGGTCCGTCCGCCGAAGGCCGCTCCAGAACGATGATCTCGGTCTCGGCGAGATCGCCGGGGCCGGGCATCAGATACTGGTTGAAGTCGGTGCCGCCATGGTCGCGGTTGGGATAATAGGGCTCGGTTGTCTCATAGAGCGCATGGCTGATGCCCATCCAGGAGCCGCCAACCAGCTGCTGTTCGACCATCTTTGGGTTCAGCGCGCGGCCGATCTCGAAGACGTTCTTCACCGTCAGCACGGTAACCTCGCCGGTCTCGTCGTCGACCTCGACCTCGGCCACCGTGCAGGCATGGGCATAACAGGTCGACGGCTTCATCGCGCCGGTTTCCTTCTCGGGATAGGAGCGCGGGATCAGGAACATGCCGCGGCCGGAGATCGAGCGGCCACGCTTGAAATGCGCCGACAGCGCGACATCGAAGATCGAGATCGACTTTTGCGGTGCGCCTTTGACCAGGATGTTGCCCTGTCCATCGGTCTCGAGGTCGGAGGCGTTGACCTCCAACTCCTCGGCGGCCACTTCCAGCATCACCTGGCGCGCTTCCCTTGCCGCCTGGATGACGGCGTTGCCGGCGCGGTGGGTGCCGCGCGAGGCGAATGTGCCCATGCAGTGCGGGCCGGTGTCGGTGTCGGCGGTGTCGACGACGACACGGTCGGTCGGCACGCCGATCGTCTCGGCGCAGATCTGCGCCATGATCTGCTTCATGCCCTGACCGAGATCGACGCTGGAAAGCGTCACCATGAAATTGCCGGTCGGCGTCGAATGCACCAGCGCCTGCGTCGGGTCGCCGCCGAGGTTCATGCCGGTGGGATAGTTGATCGCGGCAACGCCGCGTCCACGCCTGATCGCCATCTCAAGCTCCCTTCACGTAAGACGACATGGCCATGTATTTCTCCGCCACCGGCCAGTTGGCTGCGCGCGAGGCTTCCTGCATGCATTCGATCAGCGCCGCGCCCTCGGTCGGCTGGCGATGCGCCTTCATGTCGCCGTCGCGATAGGCGTTGATGAAGCGGAATTCGAGCGGATCCATGCCGATCAGCCGCGCCAGTTTGTCCATCTGCACCTCCAGCGCGAAGTCGCCGATGGTGACGCCGAAGCCGCGCATGGCGGAGGAGGGCGTGCGGTTGGTGTAGACGCAGTAGGTGTCGATCCAGACGTTTGGGATGGTGTAGGGGCCGGGATAGTGCCCCGCGCCCTTCTGCGCGCCATAGGGCGAGTGGCGCGAATAGGCGCCGGCGTCGGTATAGCCGGTGACCTTGCGCGCGACGATGCGGCCGTCCTTCATGACGCCGTCCTTGATGACGACCTTTTCGGCCGCTCGCGGCGACGAGATCTGCATCTCCTCCTCGCGGCTGTAGATAAAACAGACTGGTCGTCCTGTTAATTTTGCGCCGAGGATGGCGATGGGCTCGACGATGACGTCGACCTTGCCGCCAAAACCGCCGCCGACGGTGCCGCCGACGAAATGCAGTTTGCTGCCCGGCATCTGCAGGATGATCGAGGTGTTGTCGAGCGTGAAGAACATCGCCTGCGTGTTGGTGTAGCAGGTGAAGCGGTCATTGCCCTCGGGTGCCACCACGCAGCCGGTGGTCTCGGTCGGCGCGTGCTCGATCGGCGAGGACTGGTAGCTCTCCTCCAGGATGTGGTCGGCGCCGGCGAAGCCCGCCTCGACATCGCCGAAGCGCACCTTGCGGCACTCGCCGCTGTCATAGAGGTAATAATTCTGGCCGTGATATTCGTTGACCAGGGGCGCGCCGGGCTTCAGCGCCTCTTCCATGTCGAAGACGGCCGGCAGCACCTCATAGTCGACCTTGACCTTGGCTGCGGCCTCCTGCGCGGCACGCTCGGTTTCGGCCAGCACGGCCACCACGGCCTCGCCCTTCCAGCGCACCTTGCCGTCGGCAAGCACCGTCTCGTCCTCCGGCCCGACCTGGATCAGGATCAGGATGGTGTAGACATTGTGCGGCACGTCCTTGGCGGTCAGAATCTTCACCACGCCCGGATGCTTTTCCGCTTCCGAGGTGTCGATCGAGCGGATGCGGGCATGGTGATGCGGGCTGCGCACCATCTTCAGGTGCAGCATGCCAGGGAAATTGCGGTCGGCGAAAAAGGCGGTCTTGCCGGTGACATGGCCTGGCGAATCCGAGCGCGGCCGGGGCTGGCCGATCTCGTTCAGATCGTCCTTGCGGATATCAGTGAAGTAGTTCTTGCGCAGTTCCATTGCTTTGGACCCCTCAGGCCGCGTTCTGCGAATTGGCGCGGGCGGCGGTCAGCACCGCCTGGATGATCGGCTCGTAACCGGTGCAGCGGCAGATGTTTCCCGACAGCGCCTCGACCACCTCGTCGCGGCTGGGGTTGGGTGTGTGGTCGAGCAGCACCTTTGCCGCCATGATCATGCCCGGCGTGCAGAAGCCGCATTGCGTGGCGAACGTGTCGAGGAAGGCGCGCTGCAGCGGGTGCAGCACGCCAGCTTCCGAAAGTCCCGATGTCGTGCTGATGACGGCGCCATCGCAGGTCTCGGCCAAGGTCAGGCAGGAGAGCCTGAGTTCGCCGTCTATGATGACCGAACAGGCGCCGCAGGTCCCTTGATGGCAGCCGCCTTTCGGTGAGGTGTCGCCGATCTTGTCGCGCAGGGCCTGAAGCAGCGTCGTGCCGCTGTCGATGAATTCGGCCTTTTCCGAGCCGTTGAGCGTGAATTGAACCGGAACCTTTGCCATGTTTTCCTCCCAGCGCGCCTGCCCGAACCGGCGGACAGACGCGCGCCCCCGAACGAAATATTATGCGAGCAGCAACCGGCCGAGATGAACCGGCAAGACTTCGGCGCGATACCAGGCGCTGGCGATCGGGTCGGTGATGGGCGAGGTGCCATCACCGGCCGCGGCCAAGGCCGGCGCGATGCCGTCAGCGGTCAGCTTTCGGCCGATCAGCGCTTTTTCCGCCGCCCTGGCGCGCATTGGCCGATCCGCCATGCAGCCGAGCGCGATCCGCGCCGAGGTCACGGTGCCATCCGACGACAGTTCCAGAGCACCGGCTATGCTGAGCACCGAGACGCCCTTGGGCTTGACCCTCGACACTTTCAGGAAGCGGAAACTGTCGGCCTTCGGAAGCGTGAAGCTCACGGAAGTGACGACGGCACGGCTGCCGTCCCGATTGGCCAGAAAAGTCTCGATAGGCGTTTCGCCGCCATCGGTGCCGACCATGGCATCGAGCGCCAGCAGGGCAACAGCGAAATCGCCATAGGGGGCCGGGGCAAAAAGATTGCCGCCGACGGTCGCCATGTTGCGGATGGCCGGGCCACCGACGGCGCGGGCGGCCTTGGCGAGCGTGCCGAGCTCCGGATGGCCGGCGATCGCCGCCATCGTCACCGAAGCGCCGACACGGGCTTTTCCACCGGCAACGGCGATGGTGGACAAAGACGGCTCGGTCGACCTGACAAGGCCGGAAACCGAGACATCGCCCTCATTGGCCGCGCGGACGACCAGCGTGCCGCCGCCGAGATAGCGTGTGCCCTGGGCTTTCAGTGCCGCGTTCGCGTCTTTCACCGTTGCAAAGGTCTGCAGTGCCAGCGCCATGGTTTGGCTCCTGTCAGCTCTGGCCGGCGAAATGGCTTTTCAGAGCGTTGAAGCCGCCCTGAAAGACATTGGCGCCCATGCCCTCGGCCAGCTTGTCTGCCTCCTCGGGCGCGGCGTCGAAGCTGGCGGTCCATTCGGCGTAGGTGCGGTCGCCATCGGTCACGCGCCGCAACTGCAGCGTCGCCTTGTGATTGGTCAGCGGCTGCGGCGTCTCCAGGATGGAGTAGCTGACGAGGAAATTCTGATCGGAAAAATCGAGCAGCTTTTCGCGCAGGCGGGGGCCGCTGGCGAGCTGGAAATTGCGCACGCAGCCGATCGTGGTGGCATCCTTGCCGTCTTCAATGTGGCTTTCCACCATGCGCGGATGCCAGCCCGGCAGCCCGTTGAAGTCGCGTATGCGCGCCCAGACCTTTTCGACCGGCGCGTCGATGACGCTGGATATGGTGACTTTGGCCATTCAAATGTTCCCTTGCAAAAGCGATCCGGTGCAAGGGTAGGGCGGCCATTTCAGCGACGCTTATCAATGCGTCTTGAGCGTGTATCAAGGAGTCTGAAAAACAGTCGACCTTGACTAAACGAGGACAGGTTCAGGCAATCGCCCGCGCGGCCTCGCGGTAGAGCGTCGGCGGCACGCCGACATGGTCGCGGAAAAAGCGCGAGAAATTGCCCTGCGTGGTGAAGCCGAGATTGCAGGCGACCGAGATCAGCGGCTCCCGCGACCATTGCAGCTGCCGCACCGCTTCCTCCATGCGCAGCGTATTCCAGTAGACATTGGGCGTCAGATTGGTCTGTTCCTTGAACAAAGCGAAGAAATGCGGTCGCGACAGGCCGACGCTGCGCGCCACGTCGTCGAAGCAGATGCGCTCGCAGACATTGGCCTTCATCAGCTGGATTGCCTTGCGGACACGGAAATCCTGCATGGTGTTGATGCGGACACGGGCCTCCTGCGGCGCCGAGGCGTCGGCGGCGTCGAGCACGCTATCGATGAAACGCTCGATCTCGTAGTTGGCGATATCGTCGACGCTCTCATTGTCGCTGAGGTGGTCGAGCAGATTGGCGGCGGCCTGATGCAGCCACGGTTCCAGCGTGATCGCGGCTTGTGAGAACAGCGGCGCAGACGAAGGCAGGTCGCGGCGGCGCCGCGCCCAGTCGGGATCGATGTAGAAGGCGAGAAACAGACCGGGCGTCCCGTTTTGCGACAGAACATGGCTGTGCGGCTGGAAGGAGTTGATGCCGGCGGCCGTTCCAGGTCCAAGCCGGACGGTCTCGCGGCCGATGGTCATTTCGCCGGCCGTACCTTCCAGCCAGATGATCAGATGGGCCTCGACATGGGCATGAGTGACGAAGTCGCTTGCGACATTCAGGATAGAAACATGTCCGAACCGGCCCCAGTAGAGCCTGATCGCTTCCGTCATGGTATATCCTCCCGCAGACGACTGGCCTCCCTTCGCCTGCAACAGGGATTGTGCGGCGGAGTTCGGGGCCGCGTCAAGACGCGCGGGGGCGGCGAGGGCCAATGACGGCCGATGCGGCCGGATTTTCAGACTGAGCGATAGGTTTCCTCTTCTCCCACAAGGGAAGAACGCCCTTCAAACCGAAGCCGTCATGCCGCCATCGACATACAGCGTATGGCCGTTGACGAAAGACGATGCGTCGGAGGCAAGGAACACGGCGGCGCCGATCAACTCGTCGACATTGCCCCAGCGCCCGGCGGGCGTGCGCTTTTCCAGCCAGGCGGAAAATTCCGGATTGTCGACCAGCGCCTGGTTCATCTCGGTGCGGAAATAGCCGGGTGCGATCGCATTGATCTGCAGGCCGTATCTCGCCCAGTCGGCGCACATACCCCTTGTCAGGTTGCGGATCGCGCCTTTGGTCGCGGTGTATGGTGCGATGTTCGGCCTTGCCAGCTCGCTCTGCACCGAGCCGATGTTGATGATCTTGCCCTTGCCGCGCGGGATCATGTGGCGGGCGACCGCCTTGCCGACATGGAAGGCGCCCGACACATTGGTCTTGAACAGGCGCTCCCACTGCTCCTCGGGAAAGTCCTCGAGCGGAGCGCGGAACTGCACGCCGGCATTGTTGATGAGGATGTCGATGGCGCCGATCTCGGCCTCGATGCGGGCAATGTCCGCGTTGACCGCCTGAAAATCGGTGACGTCGAATACCGAGGCGTGCGCCTTGAAGCCGACATCGCGCAGCTTTTCGACGGCGCTGTCGATCCTGGCGGTGTCGCGACCGTTCAGCACTATGCTTGCACCGTGTCCGGCGAGGCCCCGAGCCAGCGCAAAGCCGATGCCTTGACCGGAGCCAGTCACCAGCGCCACCCGCCCCTCGAGGCTGAACAGGGAGTTGGCCATCAAACAGTCTTTTGTTTGACCATGATCTTGCCTGAAAACCGGTTTCCACTTTTCGGGATCATGGTTCTAGTCGCTGCGGCGGAAATTGCGGATGCGGTCGAACAGCACCGCCAGCAGGATGGCGCCGCCGATGAACACACCTTGCCAGAAGGCATTGATGCCGAGCAGACCGAGACTGTTGCGGATCACCTCGATCAGGGCCGCACCGACGATGGCGCCAAAGGCGGTGCCGACGCCGCCAGCCAGATTGGCGCCGCCAATGACGGTTGCGGCGATCACCTGCAGCTCCATGCCGGTGCCGAGATTGGTGGTGACGGCACCCAGCCAGCCGGTCTGGATGATGCCGGCAATGCCGGCCGACAGCGCCGAGATCATGTAGACGGCAACCTTGATCTGGCGCACCGGAACGCCGGTCAGCGTTGCCGCGTGCTCGTTGCCGCCAATGGCGAAGATGTGGCGGCCGAACTTCGTCCAACGCAGGATAAAGCCGGTGATCAGCGCCAGAAGGATCATGTAAAGCACCGGATTGGCGATGCCGAACACCCAGGCGCCGCCGCCCAATGACAGAAGCTTGGCGTGGTCCGGCCCGAACTGGAAGACGACCGTGTTGTTGGAGGCGACCATGGCTAGGCTGCGGGCGATCGACAGCATGCCGAGCGTCACCACAAAGGGTGGAAAGCCGAGATAGGCGATCAGCACGCCGTTGAAGGCGCCAATGGCGAGCGCGGTGGCGATCGAGGCCAGGATGCCGACCTCGATCGAGTAGCCGGCATGCATCGTGACGGCCAAAATCATCGACGACAGGCACAGCACCGAGCCGACCGAGAGGTCGATGCCGCCGGTGATGATGACGAAGGTCATGCCGAGCGCGATAATGGCGACGAAGGTGATGTTGCGGGTGATGTTGTAGAGGTTCTTCGACGTGGCAAACGCGTCGGTGGCAAACGACAGGAACACGCAGGCGAGGATAACGGCGATCACCACCCAGAAGGTCTGGCTGGCAAACACTCTTGCCGGCAGGGATTGCTGCTTGTGTTCGATCGGCTGGTCAATTGTCAGTGCCATCGTCGACCTTCATCTGCTGTGCGTGGTGAAATTCGCTGAAATCAAACCTGTTCGATGGCGCCGGTGATCAGCCCGGTGACTTCCTCGGGCGAGCTCGACGCAATCGTCTTGTCGGCGACCTTGCGGCCGCGCCGCATGACTATGACGCGGTCGGCGACGGTGAAGACGTCAGGCATTCGGTGACTGATCAGCACGACGGCAATGCCTTGATCGCGCAAATGGCGGATCAGGTTCAGCACTTCGGCGACCTGGCGCACCGAGATAGCGGCCGTCGGTTCGTCCATCAGCACGATCTTGGCCTGCGACAGCATGGTGCGGGCGATCGCCACCGCTTGGCGCTGGCCACCCGACATCTGCTTGACGAGATCGCGCGGACGGGTCTCGGACTTCAATTCGGCGAAGAGCTGGCCGGCACGCTTGTACATCGAGGCATAGTCGAGGATGCGGAACGGCCCGACGCCGCGCCGCAACTCGCGGCCGAGATAGACGTTGGCGGCGGCGGTCAGATTGTTGCAGAGCGCAAGGTCCTGGTGGACGATCTCGATGCCGTGCTGGCGGGCTTCCGCCGGCTTGTGCAGGATCAATTCCTTGCCGTCCATGTGCATGGTGCCATGGCTCGGGCGGAAATTGCCGGCGATCATCTTGACCAGCGTCGACTTGCCGGCGCCGTTGTCGCCCATGAGGCCGACCACCTGTCCGGGCTCGATCGACAGCGACACGTCGTTGACGGCCTGGATGGCGCCGAAATGCCTTGAGATGTTGGTGAGTTCGAGAACCGCCACCAGCCTTTGCCTCCCCGTGATTTGCGACCTGCTGCTGTTCCCGGCGTGGATGCCGACGCTGCTTTGGCCTCGCTCTCCCCGGCTCCTCCCGAAGACGGCGTTAGCGTTCTTTTACGCAAAAGCCGGCGCACGTCAATCAATTGTCGGACGAATTGGGCCAGGACTATTTTAAAAATCCGTTTTGTAGGACAAATAGCATTGACGTTGGCGCCAAGCCGATATTAGCTAAGCGTCGGAGGAGATTATGCCGATCTCCGCTGGCGGTTCGCCGGCCGGAATCGGCGGAGGTTTGACGGCCCAAGATCAAGCGGCACCTGTGTGTGAGTTGATCTGAAGCCGAATCTGGAAATGCTTATCGATCTGTCCTGGCGACACGAGCGCTCGCGAAACGACCCTCGGTCATCACGCATCCGGTCGATCTGTATGGCGGGCACGCCGTGTCCGTTTGTTTCAAGGGAGGACTGACATGAGGAAAACACTTTTGCTCGCCGCCGTCGCCGCAATGGCGTTGGGTGCCGGGCCGGCTTTGGCCAAGAAACAGCTCGTCATTGTCGTGAAAGGTCTCGACAATCCGTTCTTCGAGGCCATCCACCAGGGCTGCGAGAAATGGAACAAGGAAAACGCCAGCTCGGAGTATGAATGCTTCTACACCGGTCCGGCGTCGACTTCGGACGAGGCCGGCGAGGCGCAGATCGTCCAGGACATGCTGAGCAAGGCCGACACGGTCGCGATGGCGATCTCGCCGTCCAACGCGCCGCTGATCGCGCAGACGATCAAGAGCGCCAATCCGACGATCCCGATCATGACGGTCGATGCCGATCTCAGCAAGGAAGACGCAGGTCTTCGCAAGACCTATCTCGGTACCGACAATTACCTGATGGGCAAGAAGATCGGCGAGTACATCAAGAAGGGCAAGCCGAATGGTGGCACGATCTGCACCATCGAAGGCAACCCGGCAGCCGACAACATCCTGCGCCGTGCGCAAGGCATGCGTGACGCACTGTCGGGCAAGGAAGGCCTTGCCGCACTTGCGGGTGAAGGTGGTTGGACCGAAGTTCCCGGCTGCCCGGTGTTCACCAATGACGATGGCGCCAAGGGCGTGCAGGCGATGACCGACATCCTCGCCGCCAACCCCAAGCTGGACGCCTTCGGCATCATGGGCGGCTGGCCGCTGTTCGGCGCGCCGCAGCCCTACCGCGATCTGTTCGGGCCGCTCAAGGACCGGATCGCCAGCAACGACTTCGTCATCGGCGCCGCCGACACGATCGGCGACGAAGTGGCGATCGCTCGTGACGGCCTTGTAACGGCTCTGGTCGGCCAGCGGCCGTTCGAAATGGGCTACAAGGCACCGTCGGTGATGATCGACCTGATCGAAGGCAAGGCGGTCGCCGATCCGGTGTTCACCGGCCTCGACGAGTGCACCAAGGATACGGTCGACACCTGCATCCAGAAGTAGGTTCTCGATTTCGGGGCGCCCGGTTGCGGGCGCCCCGTCATTCCTGAACGGAAGCGGTAATTCCCGAACGGACGCAATAGTTGGGGCAATCGGCTCCGGCTTTGCCGCGCCCGTGATCTGGATTTTTCGGCAACGAGATCGGCGCCCGTACGGTTCGGACCAGTCCGGACGACAGACGGTCGACGCATTGGAACGTGGATGCCGGACGAGAAGTCAAGCAAGCGAACCGACCTAACCAAGGCACAAGCGAGCCACGGTCCGGCTGTCATGCGGAAGGCTGGTGCCGCGCATTTTGCGGGGGCGAGCGTCCATGTCTCGTTGGCCGGCGAGATTGGCCTGCGGATCGTGCGTGGCGACTATCCGCCCGGCACCATCCTGCCCAACGAGTCCAAATGGGCCGAGATCTTCAATGTCAGCCGTTCGGCGGTGCGCGAAGCCATCAAGATGCTGATGGCGAAAAGCCTGTTGGCCTCACGCCCCAAGATCGGCAGTTGGGTCGAGCCGAAGGAGCGCTGGAACCTGCTCGACCGCGACGTTCTGGCCTGGTACGCGACGGCGCCCGACCGCGAGGCGTTCCTGCGAACCGTGCAGGAGTTTCGTCATATCATCGAGCCGGAAGCGTCGGCCTTTGCCGCCATGCGGCGCAGCGACGAGCAAATGGCGGAAATCAGCCAGGCCTGCCGCGACATGGGCGAGGCCTTGAGCCTGCAGGAGCGTATCCGCGCCGATACGCGCTTTCATCTGGCCATCCTGCGCGCTTCCGGCAACGACCTTCTGGTGCCGCTCGGCGTGCTGATCGAATCGGCGCTCGACCATCTCTTCGCATTCACGACACAGCAGGTCGCCGATCAGCGCCAGGCGCAGAAGCTGCATGAGGCGATCGAAAAGAACATCCGCCTGCAGCGCCCAGCCGCTGCGCGCAACGCCGTGCACAAGCTGCTTGCAGATACCGACGATGGGATAGGGCGGTGGCGGCGGTGATCGGCGCCGGCGTTGGGCAATCGGTTAAATGGTCTGTTTCTTGCCATCCTTCATCGGCATCAGGTCGACACCGTTCACCCCAGCGATATGCGTCGCCAGCATCGGTACGAATTGCTCGGCCGGGCCGGTTGCATGGGCACCGGCGAAGGAGTTCTTGGTGGCGTTGCCGAGCGGGTTGGCAATGCCGGCCGCACCCGCCATCGATTCCAGATAGGTCAGGTCCTTGAAGGCATTGGCGATGGTGAATTTGTGCGCGTCGCGGTCACCTTCCAGCGTCCAGCGCATGAAGGTCTGGTAGAAGCCGCAATCCATGCGGCCATTGCGAATGACGCTGTCGAAGCGCGGCGGCGAGATGCCGACCTTCTCAGCCAGTGCCAGTGCCTCGGAATATATCGCTGCGTAGCCAAGCGAGATGAAATTGTTGAGCAGCTTCATGCGATGGCCATCGCCGGTGTCGCCGATATGGACGATGCGGCCGGCCCAGGTTTCGATCACCGGTTTCACCCTGGCAAAAAGGGCGTCCGGCGCGCCGACCATGGCGTCGAGCGTGCCTTCCCAGGCTTCCTTCGGCGTGCGGCTGAGCGGCGCGTCGACAAAATCGATGCCGAGCGCCTTAAGTTCCGCTGCCAGCGCCACCGTCGAGACCGGATCGGAGGTCGAGCAGTCGACGACGACCGAGCCCTTTTTCAAGCCCTCCTTGAGGCCGCCGGGGCCGCGAATGATGGCTTCGACCTCGCGCGAACCGGTGACGCAGATGAAGACGATATCAGATGCCGCCGCCACATCGCGCGAGGTCGATGCTTCCGTGGCGCCGCGGCCAAGCAGGTCTTCCGCCGGTTTGCGGTTCTTGCGGCCGAGGAAGGTCAGACTGTAGCCCTTGTCGACGATGTTCTTGGCGATCCCGTGGCCCATCAGGCCAAGCCCGATGAAGCCGATCTTTTCGCGCGCGGCAGTCGTGTTCATGTCTTCAAGTCCTGTTCCAATGATTGATGTCAGGCGCTGCCGTTTTGCAGGCGAGGGTGGTTGCAGATGGCGATATTGTCTGACAATACACATAAATCCCTGAGGATGTGGAGAGCAAAATGACAAAACGGATCATGTTCACCGGCGGCAGCGGCAAGGCCGGACGCCATGTCGTCCAGTATCTGGTCGAGCAAGGCTGTCAGGTGCTCAACATCGACACCAGGCCGCTCGACAATCCCAAGGTGCGCACGCTGATCACCGACATCACCGACAGCGGGCAGGTGTTCAACGCGCTGTCGAGCTATATGGGCCTGCATGAATTCGACCCCTCGCTGCGCCCGCAGCCGGTCGATGCGGTGGTGCATTTCGCCGCCATCCCGCGCATCATGATCACCACCGACAACGAGGTGTTCCGCATCAATGCGCTCGGCACCTACAATGTCATCGAGGCGGCGGTGAAGCTCGGTATCCGCAAAATTATCATCGCCTCCAGCGAGACGACTTATGGGCTTGTGTTCGCCAACGAGCCGCGCGATCCCAAATATTTCCCGCTCGACGAGGAGTATGACGTCGACCCGATGGACAGCTATGCTTTGTCCAAGGTCGTCAACGAGAAGACGGCGCGGGCCTTCGCCCAGCGCAACGGCACCGACATTTATGCCCTGCGCATCGGCAACGTCATCGAGCCGCACGAATATTCACTGTTTCCGAAATGGTTCGCCGATCCGGGTTTCCGCAAGCGCATCGCCTGGAGCTATGTCGACGCGCGCGACCTTGGCCAGATCACGCTGCGCGCCATCGAGAAGGACGGCCTCGGCTATCAGGTGATCAACGCCGCCAATGACGACACCTCATCCGACCTGCCGACTGCCGAACTCCTGAAGCGGTTCTACCCCGGCGTGCCGGTGAAGGCCGAGCTCGGCGAATACGAGACGCTGCTGTCGAACCGCAAGGCGCGCGACGTGCTGGGCTTCCGCCCGGAGCATAGCTGGCGCAAATACGTCAAGCAGGACTGATCCGCGAAGCAATCGAGCTGATCTGTGCACAGCGGGCGGCTTTGCGGTGCAAGCCGCTTGCCGCGCTTGACAGCCTGCTTAATACGGACTTTCTGGAACCCATGCGGGACGCGAAGCCGAACAAGGAAAAATCGTTGGGGAAAGCGGCCTCCGGGGACCGTCCGGGCGGCGTTCGCCGGGCGGACGCCGCCCGTATTCCTGGCTCCAGCGTCCACGCCTCGCTGGCCAGCGAAATTGGCCTCAGGATCGTGCGCGGCGACTATCCGCCTGGTACCATCCTGCCCAATGAAGCGAAATGGTCGGAGACCTTCAGCGTCAGCCGCTCGGCGGTGCGCGAGGCGATCAAGATGCTGATGGCCAAGAGCCTTTTGGCCTCACGTCCCAAGATCGGCAGCTGGGTCGAGCCGAAGGAACGCTGGAACCTGCTCGATCGCGATGTGCTTGCCTGGTACGCGACGTCGCCGGATCGCGAAGTGTTCCTCAAGACGGTGCAGGAATTCCGCCACATCATCGAGCCGGAAGCGACCGCGTTTGCCGCCATGCGAAGAACCGACGAGCAGATGGCCGAGATCAGCCTGGCCTGCCGGGAGATGGGAGAGGCGACGAGCCTGCAGGAGCGGACCCGCGCCGACACGCGCTTCCATCTTGCCATCCTGCGGGCTTCGGGCAACGACCTGTTGGTGCCGCTCGGCGTACTGATCGAATCCGCCTTCGATCACCTCTTTGCCTATACGACGCGGGAGATCGACGATCTCAACCACGCGCAGAAGCTGCACGAGGCAATCGAGAAGAACATCCGCCTGCAGCGCCCCGACGCGGCGCGCAATGCAGTGCGCAAACTGCTCGCCAACACAGACGGCGTCATCCGCGCCCGGTAGGGCCGGCCGCCGCTAATCATCCTTGTCACGTCCGAAGGCGCTGCGCAGTTCATCCTTGGCGTCCTCAAGCACTTTTTTGCGCGCGGCAGGCAAGTTCTTGCCGGCGCGGTTGATGTAGAAGTTCAGCATCGACATGGCCGACTGGAACGGCTCGGCCTTGCGCCGGTGGCTGTGTTCGGCGGATCGCTTGAGCGAGGCGGCGATCTTCCTGGCGTCGTCGGATTCGAAGACGTGATCCTCAAGATCCATCGCGTCGCTGTGCTCGGTCACCTCGGCCGACCATTTTTTCCTGGTGGCGGTCATCGCAGGACTCCTCTGCAGGGTAGGCTGCCAGGAAACTCCGCACATCGGCATCGGTTCCGCCCTGGCTCTGGAGCCACGGATTTGCCAGCTGTGGCGCTGCTGCGACCCGAGAATGCGCCGATAGTGGCGCAAACGGCAGCCGATCTCCGAGACCGCCGACAGGAAACGCCTTGACCCGAACCGACAGCATCCAGCCCGGCCCCGGCATCGACAGCTCCTATGCCTGGATGCGGCTTGCCATCTCGATGCTGCTGGCGACGATCGGCGCCGTCGGAATGTGGGCAGTCGTCGTCGTGCTGCCCGCGGTGCAGGCCGAGTTCGGCGTCGACCGCGCAGCGGCGTCCATGCCTTATACTGCGACCATGGTCGGCTTTGCCGCCGGCAACGTGCTGGTCGGCCGCGCCATCGACCGGATGGGATACTGGATCCCGGCGCTGCTCTCTTCGATTGCGCTTTCCGCCGGCCTGCTTCTCGCGGCGCTGTCGACCTCGATCCTGCAATTCACGCTTGCCCAAGGAGTGCTGATCGGTATCGGCACGTCGGTGATCTTCGGGCCGCTGATCGCCGATATCTCGCACTGGTTCAACCGCCGGCGCGGTGTCGCGGTGACCGCGGCGGCCGCCGGAAACTACCTCGCCGGAGCGATCTGGCCGACCATCATGCCGACGCTGATAAAGGCGGAAGGCTGGCGCTTCACTTATGCCGCCATCGGCATCTTCTGTCTGGTGACTATGGTGCCGCTGGTGCTGATGCTGCGGCGCGGTGCCCCAGTTGCGGCTGCCGCCGGTTCGCCCGGAAGCCGGCCGGTGCAGTCGATGCCGCTGTCGCCGGCGGCGTTGCAGGTGCTGCTGGTCGTCGCCGGCCTCGGCTGCTGCGTGGCGATGTCGATGCCGCAAGTGCATATCGTCGCCTATTGCATGGACCTTGGCTACGGCGTCGCACATGGCGCCGACATGCTGTCGATCATGATGGCAGGCGGCGTCGTCAGTCGGCTGGCATCGGGCTTTCTCGCCGACCGCATCGGCGCGGTGTGGACACTGATGATCGGCTCGGTGCTGCAATGCCTGTCGCTGCTGTTCTACATCCCATTCGACGGGCTTGCCTCGCTCTATGTGGTGTCGCTGGTGTTCGGCCTGTCGCAGGGCGGTATCGTGCCTTGCTACGCGATCATCGTGCGCGACTACATGCCGGCCAAAGAGGCTGGCCAGCGTATCGGCATCGTCTTGATGGCGACGATCTTCGGCATGGCGATCGGCGGCTGGATGTCGGGCTGGATCTACGATTTGACCGGCTCCTATGCGGCTGCGTTCCTCAACGGCATCGCCTGGAATTTGCTGAACATACTGGCGATCGGGCTGCTGTTGTGGAAGGCACGGCGCAGCACAGCCGTGATGGCCTGAGCTCACCCTGCCCAATGGTCCGGGAGCTGCGCGGCTTGACAACCACCCAAGGCTGCGCGACGCCGGAAGGCGGATGGGTGCGGCAACAGGCCGATTTGGCATGACGACGGTGGCAAAGACCCTGAATATGGTTCTAAAGGCGCTTGGCTGCACAAGCCCGTCGCCAGGAGTGCGCCCTTGACCAAGCCGCGCTCGCGCCGGGGCGGCGGCCGCCCTACCATCGCGGATGTCGCGCGCAAGGCCGGCGTTGGTGCGATCACCGTGTCGCGCGCCCTGCGCGAGCCGGAGCGTGTGTCCGAAGAGCTGCGCCGCCAGATCCAGGCCGCCGTCGACGAACTGGGCTATGTGCCGGACCCGAATGCCCGGGCCCTGGCCTCGGCGCGCGCGGAGGTGTTCGGCGTGCTGGTGCCGTCGCTTACCAACAACGTCTTCGCCGAGGTGGTGCGCGGCATCTATGACAGCCTGTCGGCCAGCCCCTTCCGCATCCAGCTTGGCAACACCCACTATTCCGGCCTCGAGGAAGAGCGGCTGCTGCAGGTGTTCGGTTCGCAACGGCCGGCAGCGTTGATCGTCGCCGGCATCGATCAGACACCGGCTTCGCGAAAGCTGCTGGAAAGTGCCGGCTGCCCTGTGGTGCAGGTCATGGAAACGGGTCCCGATCCGGTCGACATGATGGTCGGCTTCTCGCATCTGGATGGCGGCAGGGCGGCGAGCGAGCATCTGATCGAGGCGGGCTATCGCCGCATCGGCTTCATCGGCGCGCGCATGGATCCGCGTTCGCAGCGGCGCCTTGCCGGCTATCGCGCGGCGATGGAGGCCGCGGGCCTGTTCGACCCGCGCCTCGTCACCACTACGCCGGTGCTGTCCAGCGTCTCGCTCGGCCGCGAGATGTTCCGCGATGCGCTGGCCAAGGTGCCGACACTCGACGGTGTCTTCTGCAACAATGACGATATCGCGCTCGGCGTCTTGTTCGAATGCCATCGCGCCTCGATCGCGGTACCGAAGACGATCGGCATCGTCGGGTTCAACGATCTCGACATGATGCAGGTGGCGTTTCCTTCGGTCACCAGCATCCGCACCCATCGTTATGAGATCGGCCGGCGTGCCGTTGCCATGGCGCTTGCGGCGATCGCCGGCAACAGACCGGAGCAACGGATCGTCGACCTCGGTTTCGAGCTCAAGCGCCGCGAGAGCACGGCGCGTTGAAACGCACAGGAGCGACTGTGCAAATGCCGGTTTACACGCCAATTTGGTAGCGCTACCATTTCCCGCAGGCAGGTGCATAAACGACAGGGCGTACCTGTTTATTATACATAAGCGACAACTAATACTTGTTTATTATGGATAATATGATAGTTTTCGTACCGCTGGGGGCGACAAGGGAGGAACCGGGTCGGCCACCACGGGCGGCCAAGGACGCGCATGGCGAGGCGGGAGGTGCCGGTCCATCGCGCGAAAATTCGCGTTGCGAAACGAACAATCTGAACTGCAATCGGGAGGATTATCGATGATCAAGTCACTTGTTGGTGGCGTCGTTGCCGCCACTGCATTCGTCATGCTCAATTCGGCCGCCATGGCCGCCGGACCCGAAATCGTGTCGGGTCCCGCCGCTCAGGCGGACTGTTTCGCGCCGTGGAGCGCGGAGACCAAATTCTTCAAATATCCCAAGAAGGAAGGGCCGTTCCGCATCGCCTTTGCCAATGGCTATATCGCCAATACCTGGCGCATCCAGATGGTGCAGACGGCCAAGGCCTACGCCGCACAACCTGAAGTCAAAGCCAAGATCAAGGAATTCAAGGTCGTCTCGACGGGCGAGGACGTGCCGGCACAGATCTCGGCGATCAACAATTTCATCGATTCCGGCTATGACGCCATCGTCACCGACGCCCAGAACCCGACGGCCTTCGGTCCGGTCATCAAGCGCGCCAAGGAAGCCGGCATCGTGCTGGTCGCCTTCGACAACATCCTCGACACCAAGGACGCCATCAACGTCAATGTCGATCAGAAGGGCCTTGGCGAATTGTGGGCCAAGTGGCTGGTCGCCAAGATTCCGAACGGCGGCAAGATCCTGGAAGTGCGCGGCGTCGCCGGCACCTCGGTCGACACCGATCGTCACAACGGCATCCACGAGGTCTTCGACGCGTCCGGCAAGAAGTGGGACGTGACCGAAGTCGCCGGCAAATGGGATGACGGCGTGGCACAGAAAGTGACCGCGGATGCGATCGCCACCAACGGTCCGTTCGACGGCATCACCGGGCAGGGCGGCGACACCGGCATCGTGCAGGCGATGATCGACGCCAAGCATCCGTTCGTGCCGTTTGGCGGCGAGACCGAGAACGGCTTCCGCAAGTTCTGCGCCGCGCATTCGGCCGACGGGCTGAAGTGCTCGTCCGCAGGCTCGGGTCCGGCTCAGGTCGCCGTCGCCATCAAGACCGCGATCGCCGCACTCGAAGGCGAGGTTGTGCCACAAGAGGTGAAGCTGCCGCTGGCGATCGCCGAAGACCCGAACTTGAAGGAAGGCACGGATTATTTCCCCAAGGAATCCGATAATTTCTTCGTCGGCAATTCCTTCCCGACCTGCGGCATCAATTTCAGCGCCCAGGAAATCATGGGTCAGACCAAGGAAAACCAGTAAATCATCGCTGGCTGTCACCTGGCGCCGCGGCTTTAGCCGCGGCGCTTGTCTCAATCCCACAATCGCCCTGGGAGGGCCGATGGACGGTGCGGCTCCGCTCTTTCGTATGGAAGGCATATCCAAGCGCTATGGCGGCGTACGGGCGCTGGAGAAGGCCGAGCTTGTCGTCGAAGCCGGCAGCATCCACGCCATTCTCGGTGAAAACGGCGCCGGCAAATCGACGCTGATCAAGGTTATGGCAGGTGTCGTGGCGCCCGATGAGGGCCGCATGACGCTGGACGGGCGCGAGGCGACCTTCGCTTCTCCGGGGGCCGCCAACAAGGCCGGCATCGTCTGCATCTTCCAGGAACTGTCGCTGGTCCCTGAGCTCAGCGTGGCCGACAACATCGTCATTTCCGATCCGCCCAAACGCTTCGGCATGATCGACCGCAAGGCGCAGCGCCGCATCGCCGAAGAAGCACTTGCTCGCGCCGGCGCCGCCGACATCCACCCGCTGGCGCTGGTCAAGGACCTGCCATTGTCGCGCCGCCAGATGGTCGAGATCGCCAAGGCATTGGCACGCAAGCCGCGCATCCTCATCCTCGACGAAGCCACCTCCGCGCTGACCGCCGCGGATGTCTCGAAGATCTTCGCGGTGCTCAAGCGGCTGCGCTCGGAAGGGCTGGCGCTGCTTTACATCTCGCACCGCATGAACGAGATCGCCGAACTGGCGGATCAGTGCACGGTGTTCCGCAACGGCCGCAATGTCGCCAGCTATGCAGCCGGCTCGAAGAGCGACAATGAGGTGGTCGAACTGATGATCGGCCGCGAATACAGCCATATCTTTCCGCCCAAGCCGGCGGCCGTGCCTGCCACCGCGGCCCCCAGGCTCGAGGCCCGCAAGCTCTCATGGGCCGACCGGCTGCACGATATCTCGCTGACCGTCAGGGCAGGTGAGGTGGTCGGCCTTGGCGGCCTCGACGGCCAGGGCCAGCGCGAATTGCTGCTCGCCTTCTTCGGCGTGCTGCGGGGCCTCAGCGGCCAGATCCTGATCGACGGCAAGTCTGTCTCGATCACCAGTCCATCCGTTGCGCGCGACGACGGCATCGGCATGGCGCTCATTCCCGAGGACCGCAAGACCGAAGGGCTGATGCTGCCGATGACGGTGCGCGAGAACCTGTCGTTCGCGGCGCTCGACCGGCTGTCGAAAGCCGGCATCATCGATCGCGCCGCCGAGCAGCGGCTGATCGACGACATGGTCGGCCTCTTGGCGATCAAGACGGCGGGCCTCGACATTCCGGTCGGCGCGCTTTCGGGCGGCAACCAGCAGAAAGTGGTCATCGCCAAATGGCTGATGCGCCAGCCGCGCATCATCCTGCTCAACGATCCGACGCGTGGCATCGACGTCGGCACCAAGCAGGAGTTGTACCAGCTGATGCGCAAATTGGCCGACGCGGGTGCGGCGATCCTGTTCTACTCGACCGATTATGACGAACTGATCGGCTGCTGCGACCGCGTGCTGGTGCTCTATGACGGGGCGGTCAAGCGCGAGTTGGTCGGTGCCGAGATCACCGAACGGGCGCTGATATCAAGCGCGCTCAACATCCATGGCGAGGAGAGCCCAGTGGGCCTGGGAGCAAGCGCGTGAAAGATTGGCGCTACTGGCTGGCCGAGCAGCGCGGAACGCTGCTGGCGTTCGGCATCTTCATCGTCATGTTCGTCATCTACACCTCGAACCATCCGGCGGGCTTCACCGCCAATGTCGTGCAGACGGCGTCGAACAAGGGTGTGCTGCTCGCCTTTGTCGCCATGGCGCAGACGCTGGTGGTGATCACCGCCGGCATCGACCTGTCCGTCGGCATGATCTTCCTTTTGACCAACTGCCTGGCCTCCTGGCTGGTGGTCGGCACGCCGATGCAGACGACGCTCGGTGTCATCGCCGTGCTGGCGGTAGGGCTGCTGTGCGGCGCGATCAACGGCGCCATCGTCATCTATGGCCGATTGCAGCCGATCGTCGCCACCATTGCCACGGGGGCCGTCTATTACGGCATCGGCCTTTTGCTGCGGCCATTCCCGGGCGGCTCGGTCAATGAGGATCTGGCCGATGCGCTGACCGGCCGTGTGTTTGGCGTGGTGCCGGCGAGCCTGGTCGTCCTGCTGGCCGTCGTGCTGGTGATCTGGGTGCCGTTCAGCCGCTCGGTGCTCGGCCGCGCCGCCTACGCGGCAGGCTCATCGGAGACGGCGGCCTACATGTCGGGTGTGCCGATCCGGCGCGGCAAGTTCGCCGCCTACACGCTGGCCGGCCTGCTGGCGGCGATCGGCGGACTGTTCCTGACCTTCTTCACCTATACGGGTGAAGCGGCCTATGCCAGCGGCAACTCCTACACGCTGTTTTCGATCGCCGCCGTGGTGCTCGGCGGCGTTTCGCTGTTCGGCGGCAAGGGCAGCGCGATCGGCGCCATCTTCGGCGCACTGGCCTTCCGCACCATCGGCGACCTGTTGTTCGTCTTCGATTTCGATCCGCTCTGGCAGCCGCTGTTCCAGGGCGTTATCCTGCTGGTCGCCGTCAGCCTCGGCGCCTTCGCCCTGTTTCGGGTCCGCAACCGGCTGGAGTGGTTCCTGTGAGCGAAACGACGCTTGGCGGCATTGCCGGCCGCATGCCCAGATTCATCCGCCGTGCCGATCCGGCGGTGCTGACGGCCTTTGCCTGCATCGTTCTCTTGCTGTTCCTGGGCAGCCTCTATTCCAGAAGCTTCCTGTCGCCTGAATATCTTCTGCAGCAGCTCAAGGTGGCTTCATTCCTCGGCGTCATCGCCACCGGGATGATGCTGGTCATCCTGCTCGGTCAGATCGACCTGTCGGTGCCGTGGGCGGTGGCGGCGGGCGCCATGATGGCCTGCGCTGCGGCGGCGTACGGCCCGGTCGGCGTGGCGCTGGCCATTCCGTTCGGTATTTTCTGCGGCATGCTGATCGGCGTCGTCAACGGCATCGGCGTCGCCTATCTGCGCATCCCCTCGATGATCATCACATTGGCCACCAACGCCGTCGCGCAAGGGCTGATGGTGGTCTACACCGGCGGCTTCTCGCCGCAGGATTCGGCGACGGGCGCGATGCGCTACCTGGCGACCGGCTTCGCCATTCCGGGCGTGCCCAACGCGGTCATCATCTGGGCGCTGATCGGAGCCGCGATGGTGTTCGTGCTGACCCGTACCAGCTTCGGCCGCACCGTCTACGGCATCGGCAACCGCGAGCGCGCGGCCTATCTCTCCGGCATCGATACGCGGCGCGTGGTGATGATCGCCTTCGCCGTCTCCGGCGGGCTCTCGGCTTTCGGCGGCGTGCTTCTGGCGGGCTATGCCTCCAAGGCGGCGCAGTCGATGGGCGACGCTTATCTGCTGCCGTCGATCGCCGCGGTGGTGCTTGGCGGCACCTCGATCCTGGGCGGACGCGGCTCTTATCTCGGCACTGTCGCCGGTGTCATCCTGATCACGCTGCTGCAGTCCATCCTCTCCGTCATGCAGATGCCGGAGGCGGGGCGGCAGATCATCTATGGCGTCGTCATTGTCGCCATGCTGTTGCTCTACGGCCGCGCGCCGGCAAGCCGCTGACAGTGGACGAAAAGGCAGCACAGGCGCCAGCGGGCGCTCCCGGCTCGGTGCCTCCGGCCATCGTGGTGATGGGCGTCGCCGGCTGCGGCAAGTCGGCCGTCGGTATTGCGCTGGCGGCCGCGCTGGGCGTTACCTTCATCGAGGGCGACAGGCTGCACCCGCCGGAAAACGTCGCACGCATGGCAAGCGGCGAACCGCTTACCGATCAACTGCGCGAAGGCTGGCTCAACGCGATCGGCGAGCGCATCGCGGAGTCGGTGGGCGGCGGACAGGGCGTGGTTGCCGCCTGCTCGGCACTGAAGCGCAGCTACCGCGAACGGTTGAGCGGCTTCTGCCCGGAAATCGTCTTCCTCTATCTGGAGATCGACCCTGCCACGGCCAGGCAGCGTGTCGGCAACCGCAAGGGCCATTTCATGCCGGCAAGCCTGGTCGACAGCCAGTTCGCCATCCTCGAGCCGCCGGCAGTGGAGGAGCGGGCCCTGACGCTCGATGCGACGCGCCCGGTCGGTGAGCTCGTCGCTGCCGCGGTCCGACTGATACGCCGGTCATGAACTTTCATCGTCAGTGCCGATGCCGGTGCTGTCCTGGGCCTCGGTCAGCCGCTGCCGGCGGGACCACGTCAGCATCTGCTCGGGGTAGAGCCTCAGCGCCTCCAGCAGGCGGTCACGCTTGAGCAGGATGTAGTGAGCCTGCACGGCCATGTTCTTGGCGCCATCCCTGGCGGTGTCCGTTGCCGGGGTGACAGACGCCTCCGGCGCCAGCGCGGGGCTGAGCACGGCCCGGTACTCATGTCCGTGCTTGAGCCGGCGCCCGCGACGCCGGACCGCCGATCGGCAGACACAACTTCAGAAATGTTGATTTCGAGGGTCGGACGAAGATATTCGTGTCGCTATTCCATATATGGCGTCAGCACATCTTCGATCCATTTCATGAATGCGCGGACTCGGCGCGACAGATTGCTCCGATGCGCAACGACGAGGGACACGGCGAGCGCCCGGCGACGAAAATCGGGTATGATCTCGACAAGCGCTCCACTCTCCAAGTATCGGCCAATGCCCAAGAGTGGCGCCTGAATCACACCAAGGCCGGCGAGGGCGGCGGCTTCGTAGGTCTGCGCGCTGTTGACGTGTAGCCCACCTGGCAACTGAAGCGTCGCGTAGCTGTCGCCGTCCGGATATTCCCATCCATAGGGTCTCGCGCCCAGCACCGTCGAAAAGTGAATTGTCCTATGTTCCTGACGCTGGAGATCTTCCAGCGACCGAGGGACGCCATGGCGCGCCAGATAGGCGGGGCTGGCAGCGTTGGCCATGCGCAACAGGCCCAGTGGGCGGGCAATCAGCGTCTCGTCCCGAATGGGTCCAAGCCGCAATACACAATCGAACCCCTCTTGAACCAGATCGACTTGCCGATCCGTACTCGACACCTCCAGCTCCAACTCGGGGTGCGCCGCCATGAAATCCGGCAAGGCCGGCACGATCGTTGTGCGCGCCACTTCGGTTGGAAGGTCGACCCGCAAACGCCCGCGAAGTGCCACGCGATCGCCGGCGAACATCGAGTGCAGATCATCGACTTCAGCAAGCAGATCGCGGGCACGGGCATGAAATGCGCGTCCGTCTTCCGTCAACCGCACGCTGCGCGTCGTCCGGTGCAGGAGCCTGACACCGAGATCTTCTTCCAGCTTCCGGACCGCCGTTGAGGCTCTCCCCTTTTGGATGCCCAGGCTGTCGGCTGCGCGGGTGAAGCTCCCCATTTCCGCTACCGTTATGAAAATGAGGATGGGTTCGAGATTTTGCATTTTCGTGCCCCGGTATTGTTTCCCGAAAAGAGAACAGTCGGTTCATTTCCTCGGTGTTTATCACGTCTTGGGGCACAGTAAGCTTGGAACATGGGATCTTCCCAATGGAGAATGACAAGTGTCGGAAACCGTGAACCTGCATCAGACACCTGAAACTATGACCTTGCATCGCGCCCTGTGGGCCGGCCGGATAATGAGCGCGTTTGTCGTTATCGCTTTGATGGCAGACGGCACTGTTCAGCTTTTCGCGCCGGCACGGATCGCGAGCATGTTGCAGGAAACCGGGTTCGCGATGGACCTGACCCGTGTCGTGGGTCCGATCATACTCGCCTGCGCCATCCTCTATGCCATCCCGGTCACCGCCGTCCTCGGCGCGATCCTGGTGACTGGCTTTCTGGGAGGTGCCATCTGCGCCCATCTCCGCATCGGTGAGTTGGGGTCGCCGCCGGAAATCATTTCCCTGCTTCTGGGCGCGATGACCTGGGGCGGCCTCTATCTGCGCGATCCCCGTATCCGGGCCATTCTGCCGCTCATCCATTGAACCAACAGGGGCAGCTCTGTCCCTAAACATCAGGAGAAAACACATGTTCTTAGTAATGGGAATCACGGGAAACGTGGGCGGCGCGACGGCAAGGCATTTGCTAGCGCAAGGCAAGAAGGTGCGCGCGCTGGTTCGCGACCGCGAGAAGGCGTTGAGCTGGGCGAACCGGGGCGTGGAGCTCGTTGACGGCGATTGGAACGATTCGGCAGCCATCGAGCGAGCGCTCGAAGGCGTCGAAGGCGCGTTCGTCATGCTGCCCCCTGTCTGGGCGCCTTCGCCCGATTACAAGGAAGCAAAGGGCGTGATTGCAAGCTATGTCGAGGCGCTCACCAAGACAGCGCCGCCGCGAGTGGTTGCGCTTTCGTCTATGGGGGCGAACAGAACCAGCGGGCACGGGGTAATCGCGGCCTTGTCCCTTCTGGAGCAAGGTTTTCGCGACCTGACATCGCCAGTTGCTTTTGTGCGCGCAGGCGGATTCTTCGAGAATTTTCTTTTCGGGTTGCAGGTCGCGCAGGGCGGAACGCTGCCGGCTTTCTACAATCCGACAAACCGGAAATCGACAATGGTCGCGACGAACGACATCGGCGCGGAATTCGCAACGCTTTTGACCGGGCCAATGTGGTCAGGGCAGCGCATCGTCGAGCTTGGTTCGATGGTCAGCGCGGACGACGTCGCCGAGCAATTGGGCGAAGTCCTGAATCTCGACGTGAAAGCCTTTGCAATCCCGCGTGCGGGTGGGCGGAAGCGCTCGAGCAATTCGGCATCCCGAAGGGCCACAGCGGACCTGCCGAAGAAATGTACGAGGCCGTGAATGCGGGATGGATGGACCTCGGTGTGGCGGGTACGGAGCACGTGGCGGGTACGACGTCCGCACGCGATGTATTCGAGGCTGCGTCCAATTTGAACGGGTAGGCCAAACTGTATGGGGTTCTCCTGTGATTTCAGGTCTTCGCAACCCGGGATTTGGAGAACTCCCTCTTCAATGGAAGAATCTCATGTCTGTCTGAGCGCGGTCAGCTTGCAGTCGGTGGTTTAGATCTGCGACGTCAGCTCGACCGGAAAATCGTCATTGTCCGCATCGCGCATGGCGGCGAGGCTGCGATTGTCCAGCACCTCGGCGATAGCCTGCCGCACCTCCAGCATCATGTGGCGGACCTGGCAGGTCGCCTCGTCGCAATCCTCGCAGCGCTGATACTGCGTGCGGCTGGCGCAAGGGATCGGCGCCAGCGGCCCGTCAAGCACGCGCACGACATGGCCGATCTTGATTTCGGAGGCCAACCGGGCAAGGCGGTAGCCGCCTTCCTTGCCTTTGCGGCTCTGGACGAAGCCGGCATTGCGCAACTCGCCCAGGATGGCATCGAGGAATTTCTTCGGGATATTGTTGGCCACAGCGATGTCATTGACGAAGGCCAATTGGCCGGCCGGCAGGCCAGACAGATGCACGAGGGCCTTGAGGCCGTATTTGCCTTTTTTTGTCAGCATGCCCAGATCAACCCATAAAAGCCCCAACCACTCGCATCTGCCGACTGTTTGTGTGCAAATAATGACGTCTTCGCCCTGCGATGATGTTTCGCAAACAGCCACCAAATTGCACGTTAGGCATAAACGCGTTGATTCTTTGTAACGTTTTGCACTGAGAAGGCGGATATTCTGCTGATAACCAGGTTTTCGGCGTTCAAAAACGAAAAAAGCCGGCAGGGCGCCGGCTTTTCCGTCTACTCCGCAGATATCGCGGCCTTCAGCGGCTGCCGTAGGTCTGGTCGAGCAGGCCGCCAGCGGCGAAATGCTCTTTCTGTACTTTGTCCCAGCCGCCGAAGACGTCTTCCACCGTCAGCAGCCGGATATCGGGGAAATCGGCCTTGTATTTTGCCGCCACAGCGGCGTCGCGGGCTCTGAGGCCGTTGCGGGCGGCGATGTCCTGGCCCTCCGGCGTGTAGAGGAAGTCGAGATAGGTCTTGGCCAGATCGCGCGTGCCGTGCTCGTCGGCAACCTTGTCGACGATCGCGACGGGGAATTCGGCCAGCAGGCTGACCGAAGGCGTGACCTGCTCGAACTTGCCGTCGCCATACTCCTTGCGAATACCGCGCGTCTCCGACTCGAAGGTGATCAGCACATCACCGATCTCGCGCTGCACGAAGGTGGTGGTCGCGGCGCGGCCGCCGGTGTCGAAAATCGGCACGTTGTTGAACAGCTTGGTGATGAACTCCTTCACCTTGGCGTCGTCGCCCTTGAAGGCCTCCTTGGCGTAGGCGGTGGCCGCCAGATAGGTGTAGCGCGCATTGCCGGAGGTTTTCGGATTGGGGAAGATCACCTGCACGTCGTCGCGCACGAGATCGTTCCAGTCCTTGATATGCTTGGGGTTGCCGGCGCGTACCAGGAAGGACGGCAGCGAATAGAAGGGCGAGGCGTTGTCGGGAAAGTTCTTCTGCCAGTCTGCCGACACGAGGTCCTTCTTGACCAGGAAGTCGATGTCGGTGACCTGGTTGAAGGTAACGACATCGGCGCCAAGGCCCTCGGCGATGGCGCGCGCCTGCGCCGAAGTGCCGGCATGCGACTGGTCGACGGTGACGCCCGGATGCTGAGCGATGAAAGCCTTGTTGACCTGCACGAACAGTTCGCGGCCGACATCATAGGATGCGTTGAGCAGTTTGTCAGCCGACCAGGCCGGGGAGGATGCGAGGAACAGGCCGGCGACGGTGGCAAGCCCGAGGAAAAATCGCTTCATGAAAACAGGCTCCGATGCAATGTGTTTATGGTCGGACCATAGCCGGGGTGCGTGGTGTGCGACGAGGCATGGGTCCGGGGATCAATGCATCGCTTCTAGAAAACCTATCCCCGGAATAGAAGGTTCGTAGTTTTTTCTTTCAAGTGCGACTTCGCCTCGGTGGACGCCGATCGTTCCAATTCGTTTGACTGTTCCGAAAAAAGATACACATTGTGTATGCAGGTGTGCTACGGGAGCGACAAGGAGCGCTGCCATGACAAAGACCACACCCGAGACCCACGCCAAGCCTGTCAATCTGCGCATCCGAGAGGATGTGCGCATATTGATCGACCGTGCTGCGAAAATACGCGGGAAGACCCGCTCCGACTTTATGGTCGATGCTGCATATCGTGCGGCCGAGGACACGCTGCTCGACCAGGCACTGATCAAGATGGATCCCGAGAGCTATCGGCACTATCTCGACATCCTCGATGAGACGCCAAGCGGTGAAGGTTTTGCACGCCTTATGAACGTGCCCAGGCCGTGGCAGGGATGATACTATCGGCGCCCGCGCCTCTGGCCGAAAATCACGATCTCGACCTTTTTCGAAGCGGGACGGAAAGTCTCGACCAATGGCTTCGCCTGAGGGCGCGAGCCAACCAGGTCAGCGGCGCGTCGCGTACCTATGTGGTGGCGGAAGACGCGCGCGTTGTCGGTTATTCCTGCCTCTCTTCGGGCGGGCTTGATCTCGCGCAGGCACCCGGCGCCATTCGTCGCAACATGCCTGATCCCATTCCGATGGTCGTGCTCGGGCGTCTTGCCGTCGACGCGGGCTGGCAAGGCAAGGGGCTGGGTGCCGCGCTGCTGCAAGACGCCGTTTTACGGGCAGGTCGCGCCGCGACGATCCTCGGGATTCGCGGGATATTTGTTCATGCCATATCGGATGAGGCGAAAGCCTTTTACGAACACTACGGTTTTGCGGCTTCGCCGAAAAACCCAATGACCTTGGTGCTGTCGCTGAAAGGCGTGACGAAAGGATAGTCGTGTCGCTCGAAGCATGAATTAAGCCGACCGCCATCAGACCGAAACGTTCCGGGGTGCGATGGCAGGCGATGTCTCCTGTGCCGAGTTTTCCCGGGCCTTGCACCGTGGCGCTGTTTGGCATATACAAATGGCATATACAAAAGAGCTGCAACATGCCCCAGAACCGTCATTCAACAACGCCGCCCAAGGAGGCGAAGCTGTTTCGCAACAACCGCAGCCAGGCGGTGCGCATTCCTGTCGAGTTCGAGCTTCCCGGCGAAAAAGTCCTGATCAGCCGGGAAGGCGATCGTCTTGTCATCGAGCCGGTTCGCAAACCTGGCCTCACCGCGTTGCTCGCCCAGTGGGCGAAAGAGCCGCCGCTCGATCCTGAAGACGACTTCCCCGAGATCGACGACACGCCAGTCAAATCCGAGGACATTTTCTAGATGCGGTTCATGCTGGATACGAACATCATCAGCGACATGATCCGAAACCCGGCTGGCAAGGCCGCGAGGGCAATGTCGCGCGAGGGAGATGACGCGGTTTGCACCAGCATCGTGGTCGCCTCGGAATTGCGATATGGCTGCGCCAGGAAGGGATCGGCCAAGCTGCTCAAGAAGGTTGAAGACTTGCTGGCCGAGATTCCTGTCTTGCCGCTCGATGTGCCGGTGGATGCCGAGTATGGCGGACTTCGCGCCGAGCTTGAAGCGGCAGGCCAGACCATTGGCCACAACGATCTTTTTATTGCCGCTCATGCCTGTGCATTGGGCGCCACGCTGGTGACCGCCAACACGGGCGAGTTCAACCGGATCAAAGGCCTGAAGGTCGAGAACTGGCTGGCGTAGCCCTCGACCAGAGGATCAAGCCGCCGGAAAAAGTTTCCAGCGTCCGGGGCGAAACGCCACCCGGCTTTTCTGCGCCGCGGGGTGGTCGACGGGCAGTTCGATTTCGACCCGCTGGCGCTCTCCGCCGATCTCAAGCTCGACCCGGCGCGTGCCGGCGACGCGGCGGCTGGCGGCGACCGTGCCGGCGATACAGCCGCTGCAGCCGTCCAGCAGTTCGACATCATGCGGGCGGAAATAGAGCGTCGCATCGCCCGAGGGCTCGTTGGGCGCGGCAATCCCGATCGGACGGTCGGCGAGCCAGATCTCGCCATTCTCGACCTTGACGGGAAGCGAGCTTGATTCACCGATGAAGCCATAGACGAAGGGCGAGTTCGGCGTGTCGTAGATATCGTCGGCGGTGCCGACCTGCTCGATGCGGCCCTGGCTCATCACCACGACGCGGTCGGCAAGCTCCAGCGCCTCTTCCTGGTCGTGGGTGACGAAGACGGTGGTATGGCCGGTGGCGTCATGGATTTCGCGCAGCCAGCGGCGCAATTCCCGGCGCACCTGCGCGTCAAGCGCGCCGAACGGCTCGTCGAGCAGCAGCACCTTGGGCTCGATCGCCATGGCGCGCGCCAGCGCCACGCGCTGCCTCTGGCCGCCGGAGAGCTGCGCCGGATAGCGCTTTTCGAGCCCTGAAAGCTGGACGAGGTCCAGAAGCTCGGAGGCGCGACGGCGGATCTCCTGCGCCGGCGGGCGCGACGGTCCGTGCCGGACCTTCAGGCCGAAGCCGATATTGTCCGCCACCGTCATATGCCGGAACAGCGCATAGTGCTGGAAGACAAAGCCGACATTGCGCTCCTGGATCGACTTGTGCGAGGCGTCCTCGTCGCCGAAGAATATCTTTCCCCGTGTCGGCCGCTCCAGCCCGGCAATCAGCCTGAGCAGCGTCGTCTTGCCGGAACCGGACGGTCCCAGCAACGCGATCAGTTCGCCCGACTTGATGTCGAGCGAGACGTCGTGAAGCGCCGGAAACCGGTCAAACTCCTTGCGCACGTTGGCAACGCGAACTTCCATAGTGGTCCCTTTGTCAGTGCCCGCGTGTTGCGGCGATCTCGGCGCCGTAGCGCATCTCGAGAAGTGTTTTCAAGACCAGCGTGACGAGCGCCAGGCCCGCAAGCAATGAAGCGACGGCGAAGGCACCGACGGCGTTGTACTCGTTGTAGAGGATTTCGACATGCAGCGGCATGGTGTTGGTCAGGCCGCGTATGTGACCCGACACCACCGATACCGCGCCGAACTCGCCCATGGCACGCGCATTGCACAGGAGCACGCCGTAGAGCAGCCCCCATTTGACGTTGGGCAAGGTCACGTACCAGAAGGTCTGCCAGCCATTGGCGCCGAGCGAAAGCGCTGCCTCCTCGTCGCCATTGCCTTGTTCCTGCATCAGCGGGATCAACTCGCGGGCGACGAAGGGGAAGGTGACGAAGATTGTGGCCAGCACGATGCCCGGCACGGCAAACAGGATGACGATGCCATGCGCTTTCAGCCAGGTGCCGAGCAGCCCTTGGGCGCCGAACAGAAGCACATAAACGAGGCCCGATATGACCGGCGAGACCGAGAAGGGGAGGTCGATCAGCGTGGTCAGGAAGGCCTTGCCCTTGAACTCGAACTTGGCGATCGCCCAGGCGGCGGAGATGCCGAAGACGATGTTGAGCGGCACCGAGATCGCCGCCACCAGCAGCGTCAGCCGGATCGCCGAGCGGGTGTCGGCACTGCCGAGCGCTTCGGTGTAGGCACCGATGCCCTTGGCGAAGGCTTCGTTGAAGACGATGATCAGCGGCAAGAGCAGGAAAATGCCGAGGAAGGCGAAGGCGACGGCCATCAGAGCCAGGCGCGCAGGGCGGCTTTCCGTGACCGCCGCCGACTGGCTTTCATGATGCGGTTCGTAGGATTTGATCTCCGGGTCAGCCATAGCGCTTGCGGCTCCATGACTGTGCGAGGTTGACGACCAAAAGCATGATGAACGACAAAGCGAGCATGATCGCCGCGATCGCGGTTGCCGCCGGATAATTGTATTCCTCCAACCGAATAACGATCAGCAGCGGTGCGATTTCTGATTTGTAGGGCAAGTTGCCGGCGATGAAGATGACCGAGCCATATTCGCCGACGCCACGCGCGAAGGCGAGCGCGAAGCCGGTGACGATGGCCGGCGCCAGGCCCGGAAACAGGATGCGGGTGATGATCTGGAAGCGATTGGCGCCAAGCGTGGCGGCGGCTTCCTCCACTTCCTTGTCGATCTCCTCCATGATCGGCTGCACGGTGCGCACGACGAAGGGCAGGCCAATGAAGATCAGCGCGATGACGATACCGAGCGGCGTATAGGCTACCTTGATGCCGAGCGGCATCAGCAATTTGCCGATCCAGCCGTTCGGCGCGTAGAGCGTGGTCAGCGCGATGCCGGCCACAGCCGTCGGCAGGGCGAAGGGCAGGTCGACCATGGCATCGACGATGCGGCGGCCGGGGAAGCGGTAGCGCACCAGCACCCATGCGACCAGCGTGCCGAAGACGACGTTGACCGCAGCTGCGACGAAGGCGGTGCCGAAGCTGATTCTCAGCGCATTGATGGTGCGGCGATCGGTGGCGATCGCCCAGAATTCAGGCCAGCCAAGGGCGGCCGAGCGCCAGAGCAGCCCGGATAGCGGGATGAGGATAATGAGGGTGAGGTAGGCAAGCGAGAAGCCGAGCGTCAATCCGAAACCCGGAATTACGCTCGGCTGCCTGAATCGCCACCCCGCCTGGGCGGGTGCTGTGGTCATGTCGTCCTGAATATCGACTGCTTACTGGGGCTTGTAGATCTGGTCGAATATACCACCATCGCCGAAATGATAAGGCTGTGCTTTTTTCCAGCCACCAAACTGTGGATCGTCGATGGTTACGAGCTTGATCGGCGGCAGCTTGGCGAGGTCTTCGGCCGGCACCAGATCGGGCTTGGCAGGACGATAATGGTTCTTGGCGATGATCGTCTGCGCTTCTTTGGAATAGAGCCAGCTCAGATAGGCTTCGGCGACCTTGCGCGTGCCCTTGGCATCGACATTGGCGTCGACCACCGCCACCGGCGGTTCTGCCAGGATCGAGGTCGGCGGGTAGACGATGTCGAAATTGTCGGCACCGAACTCGTCGAGCGCCAGATAGGCCTCGTTTTCCCAGGCGATAAGCACATCGCCCAAGCCCTTTTGCGCGAAGGTCACGGTCGAGCCGCGCGCGCCGGTGTCGAGCACCGGGGCATTGGCGTAGAGCTTGCCGACGAACTCCTTGGTCTTGGCCTCGTCGCCGCCGTCATTGGCGTTAGCGTAGGCCCAGGCGGCGAGATAGTTCCAGCGCGCGCCGCCGGAGGTTTTAGGATTAGGCGTAATCACCTGGACACCGTCCTTGACGAGGTCGCTCCAGTCGTGAATGCCTTTGGGATTGCCCTTGCGAACGAGGAAGATGATGGTCGAGGTGTAAGGCGCTGAATTGTTTTCGAATTTGGTGCGCCAGTCCGGATTGATCTTCTTCGCCTTCGAGACGATGGCATTGATGTCGCCTTCAAGTGCCAGCGTCACCACATCGGCGTCGAGGCCATCGATCACGGCGCGGGCCTGGGCGCCCGATCCGCCATGCGACTGCTGGACGGTGACCGTCTCTCCGGTCTCGGCCTTCCAATGCGCGACGAAAGCTTCGTCATAGGCCTTGTAGAGCTCGCGTGTCGGATCGTAGGACACGTTGAGAATGGTGGTATCGGCAAACGCGAAACCGAGCGTGCCGAACTGGACAGATGTGGCGACCAGTGCGCCGAGCAGTTTCCTGAAATGAGGTTTGGTCATTTCTGCCTCCGTTGAACCCGCGCCAAATCTACCGAATTGGTAGAAATTAGATGCATTCAATGTTGCCTTTTTTGCCCCTCTTGAGAAAATGTTCGACGCCATTTCGCCGTTAGGAGAAATATTTTCCTCTTGCGGCCAAAGGAAGAATCCATGGCCCGGCCACTCAGCCTATCTAGCAAGGGGCGGTGCCGAGGCAAGGTGTGGAATTTGGTCCGGTGCATCAATCGGCGGTGATGGGAAAGTCGAAACGCTGTCTGGCGAACGGTTCGCTTTTCAGCGTGAAGTGCCACCATTCCCTTGCATAGTTCTTGAAGCCGCCAGCGCGCATGGCGTCGACAAGCATCTTGCGGTTTGCCGCCGCTTCACTGGCAAGGCCGCGGTGGGCGGTTTCGCTCATCGGATCAAAGCAGTCGAAGCCGGTGCCGAAATCGAGCGTGTCGGCATCAACCGCGCCACAGGCCGGGTTGGGGCTGGACCTGCGGTCCGTCCGGGCGATGGCGACGTCGACGGTCGAGCCTCGTGAATGGGTCGACAGCTCTCCGACATAGCCGTTGGCGATCAGGTCGCTGCGCCTGACCTTCGGATACCATTGCGGATCGGGCGGCCCGCCCTCGCGCGTCCATTCATTCATGTCGGCGACGGCGCGGGCAGGGCGGTAGCAATCGAACAACACCAGGGTCAAGCCTTTGGCGGCGATCGCTTTCTGGACGGCGGACAGTGCCTTTGCCGCCTGCCCAGTGAGGATGCAGGCCGGGGCGTCATAGCCGTCCACCTTGCGATGCAGAAAATTATCCGATCCGGCGTAGCGTATGTCCTGGCGGATCGAGGGATCGACATCGGCGAGCCGGACAAAGCCGGCGGGCAGGGCATCGGCCAAAGCGGGGAGTGTGGTTGCCGCGATAAGGATTGTTGCTGCCAGTGCTGAGGCTGCTGACGATAGAAGATGGCGCGAGGCACCCCCCTCTGCCCTGCCGGGCATCTCCCCCGCAAGGGGGGAGATTGGCAGCTTTGCCGTTGCGTATTGTCTTTGACAGTTGGCGAAAGCGGAAAGGACATCCGATCTCCCTCCTTGCGGGGGAGATGGCCGGCAGGCCAGAGGGGGGTGCCTCGGAACAGGCATGGGGTGAGTATCCTGCTATCCGCTGAGCCTGTGGAAAGCCAATTCCATGAATCGCTTGGCGCGATCTATTCGACAAACACCTTCACACTCGCCGCACGCCCCGCGGCGTCGATGACGGTCAGTGTCGAATAGCCGGCGCCGTCGGGCTGCCAGGTCGCGGTGCGGCGACGGTCGATGCCAGTGAGCGGCTTGCCGTTGGCCAGCCAGCGGAACGGCGCGCGGCCGCCTTGCAGCTTCAGCACAAGCGGCGAGGCGTCGGCAGAGCTGGTGCCGAGATCGACGCGGGCGCCGTCGGGCGGGAAGATGATGGTCGGTGCGGGTTCGGTCACTGTCGCCTGCACCAGTCCGTCCGACCCGGCGCCGAAGCGGGCGAGCGTCACCGGGAGGTCCTCGCGCCTGGGGCTGAACATGCCGGGCGGTTTGCCCGGCAAGGGGACGGTGGCGATGCCCGAGCGGACAAAACCCTCGAACAGGATGGGAGCGGCCGAGACATAGCCGGAAAGGCCGGGCACCGCGCCGGCATCGGGGCGGCCGACCCAGACGCCCAGCACATAGCGGCCGTCGAAGCCGATCGACCAGGCGTCGCGGTATCCGTAGGACGTGCCGGTCTTGTAGGCGATGCCGCGCTGCAAGGCACCCTCGGGCGGCTTGACGCCCGACAATATGTCGATGATCTGCCAGTTGGCCTGACCGTCGAGGATGGTGGCGCTGGTGCGCTCGGCATTGGCAGGCTCGGTGCCATCATGCAGCGTGTGCGTCTTGCCGCCATTGGCGAGCCCTGTGTAGAGCTGGACGAGGTCGCGCAATGTCACCCCGACGCCGCCAAGACCGATGGCCAGGCCCGGGGCTTCGTTGACCGGCAGTATGGGGCTGACGCCGGCCTGGCGGAAGCGCGCCATCAGCCGCGTTGGCCCGACCGCGTCGAGCACGCGGATCGCCGGCACATTGAGCGACAATTGCAGCGCTTGCCGGATGCTGACATCGCCCTGGTAGCCCATATCGAAATTCTTCGGTCGGTAGCCGGAGAAATCGACGGGGCTGTCGTCGATCAGCGTTTCCTGCGCCACCAGGCCCTGTTCGAAGGCCAGACCGTAGATGAAGGGCTTCAGCGTCGAGCCGGGCGAGCGGACGATCTTTGTCATGTCGATCCAGCCGGAGCGGCTGGCGTCGAAGAAATTGGCCGAGCCGACTTCGCCAAGGATGTCGCCGGTGCGGGAGTCGGCCAGCACCATAGCGACCGACAGGCGAGGGCCGAGCTTGGTGGCCGCGTCCCTCGCCACCTGTTCCAGCCCCTCCTGGACGCTCTTGCGGATCGTCAGCTGCAAGGGCTGGCCGGGGACGGCCTTGGGCAACATCGCATAGGCGGCGTGCGCGGCGAGCGCCGGCAGCGTGCGGCGCAGGTCCGAGACATCGTCGAGGGCGGCCCGTGCGGCCTCGCGCTCGCCGAGCAGGCGGGAGGAGACCATTCGGGTCAGCACCCGGTCGCGGGTGGCGTGGGCGATCTTCAAATTGCGGTCGGGCCGGCGCTTTTCCGGCAGTTGCGGCAGAGCGACGAGCAGGGCGGATTCGGAAACGGTGAGCCGTTTCGGCTCCTTGCCGAAATAGGCGAGCGAGGCGGCGCGCACGCCTTCCAGATTGCCGCCATAAGGCGCCAGCGTCAGGTAGCGTTCGAGGATTTCGCGTTTCGACAATCGCCGCTCGATCTGGATGGCGCGCAGCATCTGCCTGACCTTGGAGCCGAGGCTGCGGCTTTCGCGCGGCTCGATCAGCCGGGCAAGCTGCATCGAAAGCGTCGAGCCGCCGGAGACGATGTGGCCGCTGGTGGCGAACTGGCCGGCGGCGCGGGCCAGCGCCAGCACGTCGACACCTCCATGGTCCCAGAAACGCTTGTCTTCATAGGTGACCAGCATGTCGACGAACTGCTTGTCGACCTGGTCGAGGCGGGTTTCGAGCCGCCAGTACCCGTCCGGCGTGGCAAAGGCGCGCAACAATTCGCCGTCGCGATCCTGGACTTCGGTGGAGACCGTGAGTTCGGCTGGAAGCGGGGGTGGGAAAGCACGGTCGAGTTCCCAGAGGCTGGCTGCGGAGAGCGCCAAAAGGCAGGCGCCCCCTGCGGCTCCAATAGCGAGTTTGCGAAGTATCTTCATGGCTGGAAAGACGCCCCCTCATCCGGCCGCTTCGCGGCCACCTTCTCCCCGATGGGGAGAAGAGACTGGCGCCGGCGCTGGTCGTCTCCTCTCCCCTCGGGGAGAGGTCGACCGAGCGAAGAGGAGGGCGGGTGAGGGGGCACTTTGCTTATCGCGTCCATCACCATCGGAGCCTTACGGCGCCTTGACCTCCATCATGCCGGTGGCGGTGCGGGCCGAATATTGCGGCCGGTACATGTCCTCCACCGTTGCCGCCGGGTGCGCATAGGTACCCGGCGTCACCGCGCGCACGACATAGGCGAGTGTCAGATTGTGGTCATGATCGCCATCGGCCGGGTTGAACGCCGCGACGAAACGGTCGTCGCGGAATTCGAGATGGGCCGCATCGGTCTGCGCCAGCCAGGAGAAGTTCGTCAGCTGGGCGCTGGAGACCAGGCCGGGATTGTCGATCTCGAAGCCGGCCGGCAACAGGTCGGTGACCAGCAGGCGCGACGGCCATTTGTTCTGCTCGTTGACCTTGAGCACGACGACATAGCGTTCGTTCTGCGTCGCCTCGGTGACATTGGCCTCGGTGCCGTCGAGCTTGTAGTAGGTGCGGCTGATGGTGAAGCCGTCGCCGCCGGCCGGCAAGGGCTGGACCGGCGACGCCACGGTGGTAACGACTGCCTGCAGCGGGGTCTTGCCGGTGTTGGCGATGGTCAGCGGGCTGTCGGCCAGGTCAGAGCCTTCCACCTGGTTGGAGTAGCCGCCGGAATGCGCCGCGCCATTGACGGCCAGCGTGATCGAATCATTGCCTTCCTTCAGCGCGCGGGCCGCAAGCAGCATCCAGGATTCGTCCTGGGTGCTGGTCCAGCGGGCTTCGGCGCGTTCCCTGGTCACCAGCTTGATCAGTTCCGGCACGATTGTCGGCACCGGCTTGGATTCCGCCGCCAGCGCCAGCATCGCCGCGCCATCACGCAGCCGCGAGCCGTAGTCGGAGCGGTAGTAGTCGTAGTCGGTGGTGGACTTTGCCAACTGCAAGGCAGTCTTGAAGGTGGCTTCGGCGCGCGGTGTATCGCCGTAGAGCGCCAGGCTTGCCGCCAGCTGGGCAACGGCCATCGGGCTTGAGAAAGCTTCGAGCTGGGTGTCCGCATAGTAGCGCAGGTCGCCGATCGAGGCCTTCTTGTTGCGGGCCAGAACGTAGAGGGCGTAGGCGATCTCGCTGCCACGGTCCTGGACGCTCTGGTCGTAGCCGAGCGAGTTCTGCAGATTGCTCAGCGCCTGGTTCATGGCCAGGCTCGGCACGTCGTATTTCTGCTCGCGCGCCCTGGTCAGGAAGTCCGTGACATAGGCATCGAGCCACAGATCGCCGGAGCCCGGACCCCACAGGCCGAAGCTGCCGCCCGAGGCCTGATAGCTCAGAACCTTGTAGATGGCGTCCTGGATGCGGCCATGGATATCGGGATCGCTGGCCATGCCGATGCCGGATGCCAACTCATTGACGTAGAGAAGCGGCATGGCGCGGCTGGTGGTCTGCTCGGCGCAACCATAGGGGTAGCGGTCGAGTGTCATCAGCAGCGACGGCACGTCGAAGGCTGCCGCCTGCGAAACGCCGACGCTGACGGAGGCGCCGTCAAGCAGGCTTGCCGCCAGCAGTTCCTTGTCGACGCGCAGCGCGCCGCCATTGCCCTTGAGGTCGACCACCAGCCGGGTGGTGACCGGCAATTGCGCCGGACGCACCGGTACATAGAGCGTCTGCTCGACCTTGGTGCCGTCGGCATGGGCGAGCTTGATGGTAAGCGAGGCATTGCCGGCCGTCTGTGCGATCAGCGGCACGGTCAGCGTCTGGCGCTTGCCCTGGGCGAGCGTCAGCTTCTGGGGCAGGGGCTTGTCGCCCGTCGACAGGTCGCCCGTCGTTTCGATCGAGAAGGCGTAGTCGCCGGCCGGACCATCGGTGTCGGCGACATCGATGCGCATGACGGCGGCGTCACCGGGCGCCAGGAAGCGCGGCAGTCCGGCGGTGATGACGACGGGATCGCGCACGATCACGTCGGACTGGGCGTGGCCGACCGCTTCCTTGGTCCAGGCGACGGCCATGACGCGCACGGTGCCGTTGAACTGTGGGATGTCGAAGTCGATCCGCGCCTTGCCGTCGGCGTCGAGCTCGACAGGACCGGAGAAGAAAGCGACCAGCTTTTCGGTCGGCGGGCTGCCTTGCGCCTGCATGTTGGCGCCGTCGCCGCCGGTCCTGAGCTTGCCGGTGTTGCCAAGCGAGCCGTCGATCAGGCGGCCGTATATGTCGCGGATTTCCATGCCCAGCATGCGCTGGCCGAAGAACCAGTTCTCCGGGTCCGGTACCTTGTAGTTGGTCAGGTTGAGGATGCCGACATCGACGGCGGCAACCATGACATAGGCATTGCTGCCCGGCTGCACGCCGGCGACCGAAACCGGGATCGACAGCTGTTGGCGCGGCATGGTCTTGTCCGGCGGCGTCAAGGTGACGGCCAGCTTCTTCGAGCCCGGATCGACCTTCAGCCATTTCACGCCGATGGCGCGCGCCGGCATGCGCGTTTCCTGCGCCTCGCCCGGCCGGAACAGGGTTGCCGTGACATAGGCGCCGGCACCCCAGTCGTCGCCGACCGGGATGTCGACCGTGCTGCCGCCGGCCGGCACGGATGCCGTGACGGTCTTCAACAGCTTGTCGGAACCGATGTTGATGAGAAGTTCGCCGGCAAAGTGCGGCGAGACTTTCAGCCTGGCCACTTCGCCGGCGGCATAATTGTCCTTGTCGAGGGCGATTTCGAGGCCGTCAGGCGTTTCGGTGGTGGTCGAGGAGACATACCAGCCGGCATCGAACTCGTAGCTTGTCGCCGGTCCCTCGGGATCCGATGTCTCGACTTCGAGGCGGTACTGACCCCAGTCGACCGGCACGGAGACCGTTGCGTCGCCGTCGGCGCTGAGGTCGACCTGGCCGTTGGCGATCGACTTGGTGAAGTTGACCGGCTCGTAGTTCCAGGAATTGTTGGAGCGGTACCACTGGTAATTGCGTTCGACCTTGACCAGCGTCCACTGCGCGCCTTTCAGCGCCTCGCGCTTGCCGTCGGGATCGACGGCGATCAGGCTGAACTTGGCGGTGCCACCCTGCGGCACTTCATTGTCGGCGAAATCCGGACGGATGCCGATCATATGGCCTTGCGGGCGGATGCCGATGTTGAGCGAGCGCTCTATGGCGCGGCCGCCGGATTCGCGCATCCTCACCGTCACCTTGGCGTCGACCAGCTTGGTGGTCGAGGGCAGTTGGTCGACGGAGACCGGGAAGGTCACCTTGCCGTCATCGCCGACCACCGGCAGATCGGCGAGGGGGGTGACCGTGGGTTCGGCCGACTGCTCGTCGGCGAGACCGAAGGAAAAGCCCTGGAAGCGGTCCCAGTCGCGCGACGTCGACAGCGTCAGCTCGCCTTCCAGCGCCAGGCCGGCCGCCGGAGCGCCATAGAGGAAGCGGCCGTCAATGTCGATATTGGCGGTTTCGCCCAGGGCGATTTCCTGCTTGTCGGCCTTCATGTCGAATTCGATGCGATCCGGTACGAAATCCTCGACCAGGAACATGTGGCTGGCCACCGCCGGCTGCTTGGGATCGGTGTAGATCGACACCGACCAGGTACCGCGCATGGCGTTGGGTTCGAGCGGCAGGTCGACGGCATGGCCGCCCGCGGATGCGCCGTCACTGACGATACGGCGGTTTTCGACACCGTCGGGGCGCGAGAAGATGAAGGTCAGCGGCAGGTTCTCGACTGCCTTGGCGGCGCCGTCGCGAGCAAGGGCCGCGACATGAACATCCTCGCCGGCGCGGTAGATACCGCGTTCGGTCCAGGCATAGACGTCAAGCGCACCGGGCGCCGCGCGCCCGGTGACGCCGCGGTCGGACAGATCGAAGCCGGCCCGGCCCATGTCGAGGAAGACGAAATCATTGTCGCCCTGCTTGGCCATCAGCACGGCCGGCACCATGCCGCCGTCGCCGCGCGTCAGGCCGGGGTTGAAGACGGCATGGCCGTCAGCATCCGATGTCGCCGTGCCGAGAACCTCATTGTTCCTGGCAACCAGGGTCAGTTCGGCGCCTGCTATCGGCTTGGCACTGCCCAGCGAACGGGCAAAGACATTGAGCCCGTCCTGGCCGGTATAAGTCGACAGGCCGATGTCGGAGACGACGAACCATTGCGTGGCCATCGAATTGTAGTCGTCGCTCTTGTCGTTGACGGCCTGGGCGGTCAGCACGTAAACGCCGGGCTTGCGCTGCGGCACCGCCTCGTCGACCGGGAAGGAGGTGGTGACCTCCTTGTTGAGATCATCGGCGATGTCGAGCTGGCCTTGCCAGACCGGCGCGCCCATCTGCTCGGAAATGTTGGAGATGTCATAGCCGTCGAGCTGGTGCAGGAACTGGTAGCCCGACAGAAGCTGGGCGAGCGAACGATCGCCGATGCGATAGAGCTTCATCTCGGCGGCGTTCATGTTGACGGTGACGATCGGAATGCCACGGCGCGCGCCAGCCGGCAGCACGAAGCTGTCACCGGTGAAGCGGGCGGACGGTGCGCGGTCCTGCACATAGATCGACAGCACCACGGGGGCCGCGGTCACTTCGCCGATTGCCGCCGGCAGGCCGGCGCGGAAGGTGACGTCGTAGTGCTGGCCATGCTCCAGTCCTTCGACGCAGATTTGCTTGTCCTTGGCCTCGACGCCCTTGGGCGGTGCATTGTCCACGGTGACGAACTGCGCGTAGTCGACGCCGGTCTTGACCAGATCCTCGGAGAATTGCACGCAGATGCGCGGCGCGCTGGTGTCAGCGTCGACGGTATGGTCGATGACGCGAAAACCCTTGCGGGCCTTGAGATCGGCATAGTCGGCCTGGACCGCCGGCGAAGGGTTCAGGGCAAGGCTGGCCTCATAGGCCTGCAGCGCCGGCCGGTAGAGATCGCGCTTGTCGAGCCCGTTGCCGAGCAGCGCCAGCACTTCGGCGCGCGTCTTGGCGGTGCGCAGCAATTTATAGGCATTGAAAGCGGCCGACGTGCCGTTCGCCGGCAAAGTGGATGCTTCGGAGGTGCTTGCGGCGGGCTGAACGGCCAGCGTTTCACGCGCCAGGTTGAGCCAGAGCTGGCCATCATCGGGCAGCACCGAGACCGCGGCCTCGTATTTCAGCATGGCGGAGCGGTGATCGCCGGTCAGCACGGCCTGTTCGGCGGCGTTATGCAAGGCAGCCATGCCTTCTGTAGGTCTGTCATAGGCCGGGCCGAGCAGCTTGTTGCGGTATTGCTGGGCCTGATCGGCCATCCAGTTGGGGAAGAAAGCGAGTTCCGGCGGCGCGCCGATATCAGGATCGCCATCGATGTTGACGACCTTGCCCGCGACCGCGCCGTTGAAGGTTTTCAGCTGGTTGTAGTCGGATTTGAGGAAGCACCATTTGGCTTTTTTGTTGTAGGTGAAGGCGCGGCAGGCCGGGTCTCCCAGGCACGTCGTCTTGCACTGGTCGATTGTCACATTCTGGTCGGACCTGAGATCAAAGCCGAAATAGTCGGAATTGTCCGTTGTCGCTATTCGCCGGGCCTCGGCCGCTTGCGCGGCGCTGCTCCAGGCCAGGACATTGGCCCAGGCGAAAAACAGAAGAATCAGGATAGACAGACCACGAGCCGCGCGCATTGCCATAACACCCCTCCAGACACAGCTGACGTCCGGGCATGATCAAGCTTCAGTCAGGCTTGTCAACACAAGGACGCGGCAGGGTTCCGCCTGCCAGCGGTTTCCTTTCCGGCCGATGACCGGTAGTACCTCCATAGGACAGGGGATCACGCATTCTTGCGGCGACGCAAAAGGTGTGAATTCCAAGCCCGCCCTATTTCAGACAATTGGATTGTGGCCCCTTTACGAGCGCTTCAGAACTTCATTCCAATTTTAGTTTTGTAATCTAGGTTGTCTTAATGCCGGCGCATGAAGAGCAGATGTCAGGAGGTCGCGCGCCAGGGCGTGCGCTTCCGCGCGCCCTGCTGCTGGCCATGATGTGCTCGACCGTGCTCGTCGCCGAATCGCGCCCGGCGGCCGCTTTCGAGCTTTTCGGCATCAAGCTGTGGGGATCGTCCAGCGACGAGGATGCCGATATCGTCGATCCCCTGCGCTACGCCGTGACCATCAATGCCCCCGACGCCGACAAGGATCTGGTCAAGAAGCTCGAAAATGCCTCGGCGCTGAAGAGTGACGAGGAGCGTCCGGTTTCAGGCTCGCTCGGGCTGATGGCCAAGGCGCGCAGCGACCGCGAACAGCTTGTCGCCGCGCTTTATGCCGATGCCCGTTACGAAGGCGTCGTCACCGTCACCATAGACGGCAAGCCGCTCGACGATTTGCCGCCGGATGCCGAATTCAAGGGGCCGCAGCCGGTTCCCGTGGTCATTGACATTGCCACCGGGCCGAAATTCACCTTGGGCAATATCCACCTTGAGGGCGATGCGGCAGGACTGATGAGCGCCGATTATGGCCTGATATCAGGCGGCGACGCCGGATCCGGCGCGGTGCTCAAGGCCGAGGCGCTGATCGTGCGGACGCTGAAGGAGCAAGGCAGACCGCTGGCCAAGGTGACAAACCGCCAGATCGTCGCCGACCATGCGACCTCGACGCTCGACGTGACGCTGACGGTCGCCGCCGGACCGGTCGCCGGCTACGGCCCGACCACGGTGGAAGGCACCGAGAAGGTCGACCGTGACTTCACCGAATACATGACCGGCCTCAAGCGCGGCCGGCAATATTCGCCGCAAGAAATCGACGACGCGCGCGACCGGCTGCTGGCGCTCGAGGTCTTCAACAGCGTGACGTTCAAGGAAGCCGACACGCTCGATGCCGACCGCAACATTCCGATCGGCGTCCAGGTAAGCGAGCGCAAGCCACGCTATTTCGGCGTCGGCGGCACTTTTTCCAACACCGAGGGGCTGGGCCTTGAGGGCTATTGGGGCCACCGCAATTTGTTCGGCCGGGCCGAGAAGCTGCGCATCGAGGGCAAGATCAGCGGCATCGGCAGCAACGATCTCGGCGAGCTCAACTACAATGCCGGCATCATGTTCGAAAAGCCGGGCGTGATCGGGCCGGCATCGAAGTTCTTCGCCAGCGTCAAGACGGTGCTCGAACATCCTGACGCCTACGACCATTTCTCGGTCAAGGGCAGTACCGGGCTGTCCTACGAACTGACGAAGAAGCAGACGGTTTCGGCGGAAGTGGCGCTCGACTATTCTCGCATCCACGACGCTTTCGGCAAACACAAATACCTGATCGCCAGCATTCCGCTGCAATATGTCTACGACAACCGGGACAACCGGCTGAACCCGACAAGCGGCTTCCGGGTGCTGGCCTATGCCGAGCCCAGCTACGACATTTTGAGCGGTGCGGCGTTCCTGAAGCTGAGGGGCGAAGGGTCGGCCTATCAGTCGCTGGATTCGGCTTCGAAGTTCGTCCTGGCCGAACGTGTCGCTATCGGTTCGATCGTCGGCACCAGCCTCGAACATGTGCCAGCCGACCGGCGCTTCTATTCCGGCGGCGGCGGTTCGGTGCGCGGCTATGCCTATCAGGGCATCGGACCCAAGGACTTCACCGGCCAGCCGATCGGCGGCCTGTCATTCTTCGAAACCTCGGTCGAGATGCGCATCGCCATCACGGACACGATCGGCATCGTGCCGTTCGTCGACGCCGGCACCGTATCGACCAAATCGGCTCCCGATTTCTCCGATGTCAAGGTCGGCGCCGGCGTCGGCCTGCGCTATGTCACGCCGTTCGGGCCACTGCGCATCGATGCCGCCGTGCCGCTCAACCGCGATCCGGGTGACCCGCATTTCGGCATCTATGCCGGCATCGGACAGGCATTCTGAGCGATGAAAACAGTCTGGCGCATCCTCCGCATTGTTCTCTACACGCTGCTGATCGTGGTTGCGGGAGCGATCGGCGCGCTGGTGATGCTGACCAAGACCGAGCGCGGCCGCGACAATCTCGCCGGCATCATTTCGCGGCTGGCCTCGAACGACGACCGCAAGATCACGGTCAGCGGCATAGACGGCATCTGGTCCGGGGCGCTCAGCGTCGATCATGTCGTGCTGGAGGATCGCGAGGGCGCCTGGCTGGTGGCGCGCAAGGTGGCCGTCGACTGGTCGCCGCTGGCGCTGCTGTCGAAAAGCTTCAGCGCCGACCGTATCGCTGCCGAGCGCATCGAACTGGCCCGCCTGCCGGTGGCCGGCACGCAACAGCCGGCGCCGAGCGGCACGACGACGCTGCCGGTTTCCATCGACATCAAGCAGATCGATCTGCCCGAGATCGCGCTTGGCCAGCAACTGGCCGGCAGCGGCATCGCAGAGCTTGCGGCCAAGGGATCGGTCAAGGCCGATGCCGCGCCACTGGCGGTCGAGACGGTGCTCTACATCACCCGCCATGACGGCAAGCAAGGTAATGTCGACGCCAAGATCCACTTTGCGCCGGCGGACAACAGGCTCGATCTCGACCTCAAGGCCTCGGAGCCGGCAGGCGGTATCATCGCCAACCTGCTCAAGCTGCCCGACACGCCGCCGGTCGACATAAATGTCTCGGGCACCGGGCCGCTCGCCAATTGGAACGGCATCGGCACGTTCTCGGTCGACGGCAAGATCGTCACCCAGCTGACGGGTCGCCACCAACTGACCGACAAGGGCAATCATATCGAGGCCAAGGGCGATGGCGATTTCGCTCGCTTCCTGCCTGAGAATCTCAAGCCGCTGTTTGCCGGCAAGACCAGTTTCGACATTGCCGGCACCGCCACATCGGCCGGTGGCGTCAGTGTCGACCGCGCCAACATCGACAGCGATGCGGTGCACGGCACCGCGACCGGCATTGTCGATCCTGCCGGCGCCAGCGACCTCTCGGTCGAACTCGCCGCCAAGGGGCCGCCCGTGGTGATCAGCGTCGGCAGCAAGGCGCAGCCGATCACGCTGGCGATCAGCAATGCCACCGCCCGCGCCTTCGGCGACGGCAAGGCGCCGATCATCGACGTCGGCGCCTCCTTCGTCTCCATCGTCGCCGGCGGCACGCGGCTGGATGATCTGGCGGCCCAGATCCATTCTGACGGTTTTGACATCCAGAACCGCGCCGGGCCGGTCACCGTCAAGCTGGAGGCGGGCGGCCTCAACACCGACGTGGCGACGCTGGCGCCGCTGATCACCGGCAAGATCGATGTCGACCTGGCCGGGTCGGTCAGCAAGGACGCCATTGCCATCGACCAGGGCACGCTGCGTTCCGACGCGCTCAACGCTTCGCTGACCGCGACGGTGGCGCTTGCCGACCTGTCGATGCAGCTCAAGATGAACGCGGATGCCGTGGCGACGGCCTTTCCGCCGCAGATCGCCTCGGTGCTCGGCGCTAGGGTGAAATTCTCGGCGAGCGCGGCCCGCGACCCGCAAGGGTCTTTCGCCGCCAACTCGATCGAGTTCACGTCCGGCACGCTCAGCGCCGCCGGCACGGCCAGCATGCAAGGCACCGACATCCAGGCCGACATCAAGGGCAAATTGGGCGACGTTTCCGTGCTGTCGCCGACAGTCGGCGTGCCGGTTGCCGGTGGCGTCGATTTCGCGCTGTCGGCAAGTGGCGCCATGACGGCGCCGGATTTCACCGTTACCGCCGACAGCGACAGCCTGACGGCATCGGGCCGCACGGTGAAGAGCATCAAGCTGACGGCAAGCGGCAAGGCCGATATCACCAGTCCCGCCGCCAACGTATCGCTGACCGGCTCCGTCAACGACCAGCCGCTCGACATCAAGGCAGCGCTGGTGACGAGCGAAGGCAAGCGTTCGATCAACGGATTCCTGGTCTCGCTGGGCGACAACAAGGTCTCGGGCGATCTCGCGCTCGACGACAAATTCATGCCGCTCGGCACGCTGACGCTCGATGCACCCGCTATCGACCAGCTGGCCGCACTTGCCGGCCAGGCAGTGACGGGCGACATCGACGGCACCATCCGCTTTGCCAAGGAGGGCGACGCACCCTCGGTCGCGATCGATGCGAAGAGCACGTCGATCGCGCGCGGTGAGGTGACGGCCAAGGCCATCACTGTCAATGCGCTGATCGCCAATTATCTCAAGGCGCCTGCGATCGCCGGTTCGATCAAGGCCGGCAGCGTCACCTCGGGAACCTCCGAAATCGGCGATATCGGCGTCGACCTGAAGCGCGATGGCGACTGGACCAATTTCACCGGCGGCGCCACCATAGCGGGCATTCCGGCAACCGCTGCCGGCCGGGTGAAGATCGCCGACGGCACGACCAGCGTCGAGATTGCCTCGGGCGAAGCCACTGTTCGCGGCATCAAGGCGGCAATCGCTCAGGCGTCGACAATGAGCATCGCCAACGGCACGACCAGCATCGAGAAACTGGCTCTCGATGTCGGCGGCGGTTCGGTGACGCTGTCGGGCACTGCCGGTCAGACGCTCGACCTCGCGGCGCAATTTTCGGCACTGCCCGCGGCGCTCGCCAATGAATTTTCGCCCGGCCTCGATGCTGTGGGCACGCTCAGCGGCACGGCTGGTGTGACCGGACCGCCAGCCGCTCCCGATGTCCGCTTCAATGCGCAACTGACCGGAATCGAAACCAGCCAGACCCGGCAGGCCGGGCTCGGGCTGCTCGCCGTCGATGCGGCCGGCAGCTACACCTTGGCCGGCGGCGTGATGCTCGATCAGGCGACGCTGACCGGCGACAAGATTTCCGGCAAGGCCGCCGGCACCCTCAACCCGAACGGCGCTAGCGATTTTGCGCTGGATCTCATATCATCCGGCCCCAGCCTGCCCCTGACTGTCGGCAGCGCCGAGAGTCCGGTCAAGATCGAGATCCAGTCGCTGTCGGCAAAGGTGGCGGGCGAGAGCACGCGGGCCCGCCTGGATATCTCCGCGATCCTGCCCTCGATCGTCACCAGTCCGGCGAGGGTGGAGGGGCTTGCCCTGGCGTTGCACTCGGATGCGTTCGATCTCAAGAACCGTGCAGGGCCGGTTTCCGGCACAGTGTCGGTGGACGAGGTCGGTCTCGACAATCCGGTGATCGCGCCGCTGATCGCCGGCAAGGTCACGGCAGCCGTCAGCGGCCGCCTGACGGCCGACCTGTTTGCCATCGACAGCGGCTCGCTCAAGAGCGATGCGTTGAACAGCCAGGTCGCCGGCCAGGTATCGCTGCGAGACGGTGCCATCGACCTCAATCTGAAGGCGGATGCCCCATCGTCGGCCTTGCCGGCGGCGGCGCGCGGCATGCTTGGCGAACGCGCTGAGATCAGCGCCACGCTGAAGCGCGATCCCAAGGGCAGCATCAACATAGGCGGATTGAAGTTGACCTCGGGTGCGCTGACTGCCGACGGGCAAGCCAGCCTTGCCGACAACAAGGTGGCCGCCGACATCAAGGGCGCGCTGAGCGACATCTCTCTGCTGTCGAAGGATGCCAAGGGCGCCATCGCCTTTGCGTTGAAGGCACAGGGGCCGGCCACCGCGCCGGACCTGTCACTGACGGTCGACAGCGACAGGCTGCTGGTGGCGGCGCGAGAGATCACCGGGTTGAAGCTGACCGCCACCGGCAAGGCCGATGCCGCCAATCCGGCAGCCAACGTGCAACTGACCGGCAATGTCGCCGGCCAGGCGCTGCAAGGCAGCGCGGTGCTGGCGACGGCTGACGGCAAGAGCGCCATCAACGGGCTGCTGCTGTCGCTCGGCAAGAACAGGATTTCAGGCGATCTGGCACTGGACGAGAAGTTCGTGCCGGTCGGCACCATCGCGCTCGACCTGCCTGATATCGGACCGCTGGCGGCACTGGCGCTGGAAAAGGCCGAAGGCGACGTACGCGGCACGATTGCCTTCTCGAAGAATGGCGCAGCACCCCAGGTCGCCATCAAGGCGGCGACAGCGTCGATTACGCGCGGCGACCTGCAGGCGAAAGCCGTCTCGATCGATGCGCTGGTCGCCAACTATCTGGCGGCGCCCGTGATCTCCGGAAAGATCCGCGCCGACACCGTCACGTCGGGCGGCACCGTGATCAGCGGCATCGATGTCGATTTGAAGCGCGACGGCGACTGGACCGGTTTTTCCGGCGGCGCCACAGTCAAGGGCATTCCGGCACAGGCTGCTGGCCGCGTGAAAGTGGCCAACGGCACGACGACCATCGAGCTTGCCTCCGGCCAGGCGACCGTCCAGGGCATCAAGGCGGCCATTGCCCAAGCCTCGACCGTCAGCATCGCCAATGGCACGACGACGCTGGACAGGCTGGTGCTCAACCTTGGCGGTGGTACGGCGACGGTAACCGGCAAGGTCGGCACGGCGCTCGACATCAACGCGACGCTGGCGCGGGTGCCGATGTCGCTTGCGAACAGTTTCTCGGCCGGCCTCGACGCCGCCGGCTCGATTTCGGGCACGGTGAAGGTGACGGGTGCGCCGGCCAGCCCTGCGGTCGCCTTCAATATCGATGCGGCCGGCGTGCAAACATCGCAGACCCGAGGCGCTGGTGTCGGGGCGGTGAGTGTTTCCTCGTCCGGCACCTTTGCCGCCAACAAGCTGGCCTTCACCGCCAATGTCAGCGATGGCGCCGGCCTTGGCCTCAAGGGCGGCGGCACCGTGACGACGGCCGGCACGCCGGCGCTGGTGCTCGACTTCAATGGCGCCGTGCCGTTCGGCCTGCTGAGCCAGAAGCTCGCCGCGCAAGGCATGTCGCTGACGGGCACGGCCAATGTCAACGTGCAGGTGCGCGGTCCCGCGACATCGCCCGTCATCGGCGGCAGCGTCAGCACCTCCGGTGCGCGCCTTGTCGATGCGCGCTCCGGCCTCGCCGTCAACGATCTCGCCGCCGATGTCACGATTGCCGGCGGCGTCGCCAGGATCAACCGGCTGACCGGAACGCTGTCGACGCGCGGCAGCCTGTCGGCCAGCGGCACGGTCGGCATCAACCCGGCGCAGGGTTTTCCGGCCGATTTGTCGATCAAGCTGGTCGACGGCCGCTATACGGACGGAAGGGTGGTGACCGCCAATCTCGGGGGCGACCTGACGATCAAGGGACCGCTGACCTCCGCACCGGTCATTGCCGGCACCGTGAATCTCGCCAAGACGGTGATCACGGTTCCGGACAAATTGCCGGGCTCGCTGGCGGCGCTCGACGTCAAGCACAAGAACGCGCCAGCTGCGGTCAAGGCACAGGACACGGCGCTGCGGCCGCCGACGACCAGCGGCAAGGGCGGCGGTAGCGGCCTTGCGCTCGATGTCACGGTCAACGCCCCGAACCAGATCTTCATCCAGGGCAGGGGCGTCGATGCCGAACTTGGCGGCTCGCTCAGGCTGACCGGCCCGGCCTCGTCGCCGCAAGCGGTCGGCACCTTCACCTTGCAGCGCGGACGGCTGTCGATCCTCGGCAAGCGGCTGACCTTCACCGAAGGCACGGTCGGGTTTTCCGGCTCGCTGGTGCCCTATCTCAATTTGACGGCGACCACGACGACGACCAGCGCCACCGTCACCATCGTGGTGTCGGGCGAAGCGACCAATCCGAAGTTCACCTTCTCCTCGGTGCCGGCGCTGCCCGAGGACGAGGTGCTGGCGCAATTGATCTTCGGCCGCTCGATGTCGAACCTGTCGCCGCTGCAGATCGCCCAGTTAGCCGAGGCCGCCGGGCAACTGGCCGGCGTCGGCGGCTCGACGTCGCTTCTGGAAAACCTGCGCAGCGCCATTGGCGTCGACGATCTCGACGTCACCACCGACGACCAGGGCGGCACGGCGGTTTCGGCGGGCAAATACCTCAACGACCGCACCTATGTCACGATCCAGAAGGGCGACAAGCCGGGCTCGGGCAAGGCTACGATCGACCTCAATGTCGGGCGCGGCGTCAAGCTGCGCGGCGAGGCCAACGATGCCGGCGAAGCCAAGGGCGGCATCTTCTACGAGAAGGAATACTGATAATTCGGCAGGGCTTTTGGCCTCATGATGGATCGATTCTGGCGCTGTTCGGGCTGGAGTAAATGTCTCAGTTTAATCGACTATCGAGATTCCAGAAGAATCCATCGGACAGTAGCAAATTTGCGCCAAGACTGTCGTTATCACGCGAACCGCTCCCCTTTCAAAGTTGCACATTCCCTAACATGTTCTCAATCCACGCCGTCTTTGACATCATGGCCTGGATGCGGAATGTTAAAAGGCGGAAAGCCAACAATGGGAGTTAAGTCATGACAATTTATAAGAGTAATGGCGATCGCGTTCCGGATCACATCCTGGCCATGGCCGAAGAAGCCAAGGCAGGCAAGGTGGACCGCCGCGAATTCCTGGCCATGGCCAGCGTCTTCGGCGCATCGACGGCAATGGCTTACGGCTTGCTCGGGCTCGCCGATCCGACGCCGGCGAAGGCCGAAGAGGTAAAGGGCAAGAAGGGCGGCACGCTGAAGATCGCCCAGTGGATCAAGGATCCCAAGGACCCGCGCAAGGCCGACTGGTCGGAAATCGCCAATGCCGAGCGCCAGGCGCTCGAGCCGTTGGTCAAGTACACGTCCGAATACACGTTCCGCCCCTATCTGCTGGAAAGCTGGGACGTCAACGACGATGCCACGCAGTACACGCTGCATGTGCGCAAGGGCGTCACCTGGTCGAATGGCGATGCCTTCACCGCCGCCGACGTCGTCTTCAACCTGAAGCGTTGGGCCGACAAGAAAGCCGAAGGCAATTCCATGCCAGGCCGTCTTGGCTCGCTGGTCAAGGACGACAAGCTCGACGAAAGCGCCGTGACCATGCCGGACGACCACACGGTCGTGCTGAAGCTCACCAAGCCGGACATCGCGCTGATTCCGAACATGTGCGACTATCCCGGCCTCATCGTCCACAAGACCTTCGACGAGAAGGGCGGCGACTTCAAGGCCTGCCCGATCGGCACCGGTCCGTTCGAACTCGTCTCCTACGATGTCGGTCAGAAGGTGGTCTACAAGCGCCGCACCGACGACAAGTGGTGGGATGGCGAAGTGTTCCTCGATGGCCTGGAATTCATCGACTACGGCACCGATCCGGCAGCCATGGTCAGCGCTTTCGAAGCCGGCGAAGTGCACACCAATTTCGAGACTTCGGCCGACTATGTGTCGATCCTCGACGGCATGGACCTGGTGAAGTCGGAGATCGTCACCGCGTCGACCATCGTCTGCCGCACCAACGTCAACAACAAGCCCTATGGCGACCAGAAGGTGCGCAACGCGCTGCAGCTTGCGGTCGACAACAATGTCGTCTTGCAGCTCGGCTACGGCAATGCCGGTTCGGTCGCCGAAAACCACCATGTCTGCTCGATCCATCCGGAATATTACGAGCTGCCCAAGGTTGCCCGTGATCCGGCCAAGGCGAAGGCGCTGATGGCGGAAGCCGGCCAGGCCGACTTCGAACACGAGCTGATCACCGTCGATGAGGACTGGCACAAGAACACCGGCGATGCGATCGCCGCCCAGCTGCGCGACGCCGGCATCAAGGTGAAGCGCACCGTTCTGCCGGGTTCGACGTTCTGGAACGACTGGACGAAGTATCCGCTGTCGATGACCAACTGGAACATGCGCCCGCTCGGCGTCCAGGTTCTGGCCATCGCCTATCGCACCGGCGAGGCCTGGAACGAGGCCGGCTGGTCGAATCCGGACTGGGATGCCAAGCTCAATGCGGCGCTCGCCGTTGCCGACGCCGCCAAGCGCAAGGAGATGATGAAGGAAATCGAGCAGATCCTGCAGGATTCCGGCATCATGATCCAGCCGTACTGGCGCAAGCTCTACAGCCACTCGGTCAAGGCGGTGCAGAACTACAAGATGCACCCGACCTTCGAGCGCGACTACGGCAAGATCTGGCTCGACCAGGCTTGATCGCACCGGCATTGGGGGAAGAGGCTCGCTCCCTTCCCCCGCTCTTTGCATCGTCCGTCCCTGCTGGTCCGCACTTTCTCAAAAAAGTTGCGGACTCGCGGGCAAGGCCATGCAACAAAAACAGGGTTGATCGCATCCGAAGGCCTGTTTGACAGCCAGCCCCGCCGGTCACGGTAGGGTTGGCTTTCATAGCCGGCTCAAACCCCAACCCATCGGCAGGGGGCCGCCATGCTTTCCTTCGTTATCAGGCGTCTTGGCACCATGGCATTGACGATGCTGTGCCTGACCATGGTCGTCTTCTTCCTGATCAACCTCGAACCCAATCTGAAGAAGCTGGCGATCAGTCAGACCGAAATGCATACGTCGGCCGAGCAGCTCGAGAGCTGGCTGGTCAATCATGGCTATCGGCAGAACTTCTTCGTCCGCTATGGGCAGTGGTTGGGCGTGGTGCCCAAGCAACCTGTGACAGACCCGGCGACCGGCAAGCCGGCGCAGCGTTTCTCCTTCTGCAACGATCCACTCGTGCCGACCTTCGCCGGCGTTTTCCAGGGCGATTTCGGCTGCTCGACCAAGTTCAAGGCGACCGTCGCCTCAAAACTGTTTCCGGCACTTGGCGCTACGGGCATCCTGATGTTCTGGGTGCTGGTGGTGATGGTGCCGATCTCGCTGCTGATCGGCATTCTGGCCGGCATGCGCGAGGGGTCGCGAACCGACCGCGTGCTGTCGGTGGCATCGATCGCCTCGACGGCGACGCCTGAATATGTGTCGGGCGTCATCTTCACCGTCATCTTCGCCTCATGGCTAGGCTGGCTGAACGGCTCGGCGGCTTCGGCCAGCCAGGGCATCACCTTCTATAATTTCACTTTGCCGGTGATGACGCTGGCGATTTACGGCATCGGCTACATCGCCCGCATGACGCGTGCCTCGATGGTCGAAGTGATGACGCAGCAATATATCCGCACTGCCAGGTTGAAGGGTCTTTCCTTCGGCAGCGTCGTGGTCAAACATGCCTTGCGCAACGCGCTGATCGCACCGTTCACCGTCATCATGCTGCAGTTTCCCTGGCTGCTCACCGGCGTCGTCATCGTCGAGGTGATGTTTCGTTACCAGGGCTTCGGCTACACGCTGGTCGAGGCGGCCGGCAACAACGACATCGACCTTTTGCTCGGCTGCTCGCTGGTCTCGGTGTTCATCGTCTTGATCACGCAGCTCATTTCCGATGTCGGCTACGCATTTCTCAATCCGCGTATCAGAGTTCAGTAGGGAGCGAAGCGGATGCCGGTTCAATACATCAGTGGCTTCACCGTCGTTCTCGAAGTGCTGTCGCGCTTCTGGCCGGTCTGGATCGCGCTCGTCATCGTCATGGGCGCGAGCTTCGCCTACAAGAAGAAGCTGGCGCTCTACGGCCAGCTGTTCGACAGCGGTGTCGGCATCGTCGGCGTCGGCATCTGCCTGTTCTGGCTGTTCACGGCAATCTTCGCCGCGACCGTTTCTCCCTTCGATCCGCTGGCCCAGATTCCCATCATGAAGGATGTGCTGCCGGGCGCCGTCGAACCGAAATCGGGGCTGACCTATCTGTTCGGCGGCGACAAGCTGGCGCGCGACGTGTTTTCGCGCATGGTCTATGGCAGCCAGATCGTGCTGATCATCGCGCCTGCGGCAACCGGCTTCGCGCTGATGGTCGGCATCACGCTCGGCCTGCCCGCCGGCTACTACGGCGGCAAGATCGACACCGTGCTGTCGTTCCTGGCCAATCTCGTGCTGGCCTTCCCTGTGATCCTGCTGTTCTACCTTTTGGTGACGCCGGGCATCATGGACACGCCGATCCCTTATGGCATGGCCGGCGTCTTCTTCCTGTTCCCGATCATCTTCTTCAGCGTGCTGTTCTGGACCCGCTACAAAAACCGGCCCGACCGGCTCTACATCCTGCTCGGCATCACCCTGATCCTCGGCGGCTGGATCTATGCCGGCCTGGTCTTCGACGCCGATCCGCTGAAGATCGTGCATATCGACCCCAACCAGCTCAATATCTTCGTGGCGGTGGTGTTCGCGTCCAGCCCCGGCGTGTTCCGCATCGTGCGTGGCTTGGTGATGGACATCAAGACGCGTGACTATGTGGCGGCGGCGCAGACGCGCGGTGAATCGCCCTGGTACATCATGCTATGGGAGATCCTGCCCAATGCGCGCGGGCCACTGATCGTCGACGCCTGCCTGCGCATCGGCTACACCACGATCCTGCTCGGCACGCTCGGTTATTTCGGCCTTGGCCTGGCGCCGGAAAGTCCGGACTGGGGCACTGCGATCAAGGACGCCAGCCGCCTGCTGCGCTCCTTCATCCACCCGGCGTTGCCGCCGACGATCGCACTGATGTCGTTCGTGCTGGGCTTGAACCTGCTCGCCGACTCGCTGCGCGAACAATCGATGAAAGACTGATCTCGCGGGTTTCGACCCGATGCGCCTGATAGAAACAGGCCTAGAAGAACCAGGATTGGAGCGACCCATGAACGAGGCAGTTCGAAATCCCGCGACGCCAACCAATGGGCCGGCCAACGCGCCGATCATCGAGATCGAGAACCTGTCGATCTCCTTCTTCACCCGCAAGGGCGAGATCCCGGCGGTCATGGATTTTTCCTGCACCGTCATGCCCGGCGAGGCGATGGGCATCGTCGGCGAATCCGGCTGCGGCAAGTCGACCGTGTCGCTCGGCATCATGCGCGACCTCTCCAACATCGGGAAGATCGTCGGCGGCAAGATCAAGTTCCAGGGCAAGGACATGGGCGAGCTCTCCGACGAGGAGTTGCGCTCCATTCGCGGCAACAAGATCGCGATGATCTACCAGGAGCCGATGGCGAGCCTGAACCCGGCGATGAAGGTCGGCCAGCAATTGATGGAAGTGCCGCTGATCCACGACAAGGTGTCGAAGGAAGAGGCCCATAAACGCGCGCTTGACATGGTGCGCGCGGTCAAGCTGCCTGATCCCGAGCGCATGATGCGCTCCTATCCGCACCAGCTCTCGGGCGGCCAGCAGCAACGCATCGTCATTGCCATGGCGCTGCTGTCGAAGCCGGCGCTGCTTTTGCTCGACGAACCGACGACGGCGCTCGACGTGACGGTGGAGGCCGGCATTGTCGACCTGGTCAAGGGGCTCGGCGAGAAGTTCGGCACGTCGATGATTTTCGTGTCGCACAATCTCGGCCTGATCCTGGAAACCTGCGACCGCATCACGGTTATGTATTCGGGCGAAGCGGTCGAAACGGGCAAGATCAAGGACGTGTTCGACCGGATGCGCCACCCTTATACGCAAGGGCTGTTCCGCTCGATCCCGCTGCCCGGCGCAGACAAGAATTCGCGGCCGCTAATTTCGATCCCCGGCCAGCTACCGCTGCCGCACGAGCGGCCCAAGGGCTGCAATTTCGGCCCTCGCTGCCACCATTTCGTCGAGGGCGTCTGCAACGCCGCCGAAATCCCGATGATCGAGGTCGCGGGCCACGAAGGCCATTTCTCGCGCTGCGTGCGCTTCAACGAGATCGACTGGGAGGCGCTGCCGCCCGGCGCCAAGAAGGTCAATGAGCGCGTCGTGCCCGGCGCTCCGGTGCTCAAGATCGAGGATCTCAGAAAATACTACAGGGTCGGCGGCAGCGAGGTGTTCGGCTCGAGCGAGGGCCGCGTCGTCAAGGCCAACGAGACGATCTCGTTCATGGCGCGGGAATCCGAGACGGTTGCCATCGTCGGCGAATCCGGCTGCGGAAAGTCGACGCTGGCCAAGGTGCTGCTTGGGCTGGAGACGGCAAGTGCCGGCACGGTGACGCTGGGCAACAAGGAAATCCAGTCGACGGGCATCGAGAAGCGGAGCGTCGACACGGTGTCGTCGATCCAGATGGTGTTCCAGAATCCGTTCGACACGCTCAATCCCAGCCATTCGGTCGGTTCGCAGATCATCCGCACGCTGGAGAAGTTCAATGTCGGCAAGACGGTTGCCGATCGCCGCAAGCGCATGCTGGAACTGCTCGACCTGGTGAAGCTGCCGCGGGCATTCGAAACCCGCAAGCCGCGCCAGCTATCGGGCGGCCAGAAGCAGCGCATCGGCGTGGCGCGCGCCTTTGCCGGCGACGCCAAGGTGGTGGTGGCCGACGAGCCGGTCTCGGCATTGGACGTGTCGGTGCAGGCGGCGGTGACCGAACTGCTGATGGACATCCAGCGCAAGAACAAGACGACAATGCTGTTCATCAGCCATGATCTGTCGGTCGTGCGCTACATCGCCGACCGCGTCGTGGTCATGTATCTCGGCTATATTGTCGAGCAAGGCACGACCGACCAGATCTTCGCGCCGCCCTACCATCCCTATACCGAGGCGCTGCTGTCGGCGATCCCGATCGCTGACACCAGCGTGGTCAAGCGGCACATCGTGCTGGAGGGCGACATTCCCTCGGCGATGAACCCACCGTCCGGCTGCCCGTTCCAGACCCGCTGCGGCTACAAGAAGCTGGTGCCTGACAATCTGTGCGAGACCAAGGTGCCACCGGTCAAGCATCTCGGCGGCGGCCATATGAGCCTGTGCTGGCTCTCCGACGACGTGCTGGCAACGATGGAGCCGGTGATCAAGTTCGACAAGGAGCACGCCGCGCACGAAGGCGTGCCGGATGACGCGCCGCATGGCGATGGCCCCGGTTTTGCCGGCACGCCACCGAAGCGTCCGCGCGGCAAGACGGGCAGCGCGGAAGCCGATGCAGCGAGGCAGGCCGGCGAGGAGACGGAAGCCGTTTCGAAAGCCCGCCGTCACGAGGTCCGCGACGAGGTTTCGGAAACCGGCGATACCCCAAAGCCGGGCGTTTCTAGGAAACCGAACTGACCGGCATCAGGCAATGCCATCAATTTCATATGCTGCGCAAAACATGCGTCCCTTGAGAATCTCAGTCTGTTGCTCTATGTGATGCGTGATGTTTGATGCTTGGAAAGGAGGACGAATTGTGAGAACGACACTTGCAATCGATGATGATGTCCTTCTTGCCGCCAAGGCTATGGCGCGGCAGCAGGATCGCAGCGTGGGAGAAGTCATTTCCGATCTGGTTCGCCGTTCGCTGCGTCGGCCGCAGGCGGGCGGTGAGCGCAACGGCATTCCCTTGCTTTCGTCGCGGCCCGGCGGGCCGATGGTCGATCTCGAAACGGTCAATGCGCTTCGCGACGAGCTGCCGTGACCTTCCTGCTCGACGTCAATGTGTTGATTGCGCTGATCGATCCGGCTCATGTCGCGCATGACGATGCCCATCGGTGGTTCGAATCCACCGGGCATCACTCATGGGCCACATGCCCCATCACCGAGAATGGCGTTATCAGGATCGTGGGCAACCCCAAATACCCCAACTCTCCTGGCTCCCCTGCCGTCGTCGCGCCGATCGTCGGCAAATTGCACGCACTTGCCGGACACCAGTTCTGGCCCGATGACATTAGCCTTGTCAGTTCCAGAGAGATCGACGCGGGCAAGATCCTGACTTCGACGCAAGTAACCGACAGTTATCTGCTGGCGCTGGCCAAGTCGCATGACGGCGAGTTGGCGACGTTCGACCGAAAGCTATCGACGACGGCGGTAAAATCAGGGAAGGCAATCCTTCATCTGATCCCAAGCAAGTGAATCGCTGAGATCTTTTCTGCTCGAGGGGCGACATCGCTTTTCGCAGCGCCAAGTGATTTCACTTGGCTGCGTAATGCTCCGGCAAAGTCAGTTGCCGCACTCGCTCAGTTGCTGCGCATAGTCCCGCGCCATCTTGTCGGTGGCCCGGGCATAGCCCTGGACGCCGGCATCGCCCCGGTTGCCGCGGCCATAGGCGGTCCAGCCGAGATAGTAGGCAAGATAGAGGTTGTAGGTATCGTTGCGGGCAACGCCATACCTGTCTGCGGTCTTGGAATGATACCAGCCGACAAAGTCGACGGCGTCGGCGAATTTCGTCCGCCGTGCCGCCCAGTTGCCGGTCTCGCGCTGATATTGCGACCAGGTGCCGTCCAGCGCCTGCGAGAAGCCGGTGGCCGACGAGACATGCTTCCACGGAATGAAGCCGAGCAGCTTGGTGCGTGGCGGCCGTGCATTGCTCTTGAAACCGGATTCTTTGCGCACCGTCGCCATCAGCACGGGAACGGGGATGCCGTATTTCTGCTGGGCGCGCTCGGCGGCCGACTGCCAGTTGTCGAACCAGCCGTCATTCTGGTCGAAGACGGCACAGACATTGTTGATGTGGCTGGGCGGCGTGGCGCAGGCCGAAAGCGCCAGCAGCACGCAAACCGCACCAATTTTACTAAAACTCGAACTACGCATGGGCAGAGCAATAGGCCGAAATCATAAAGGGAATCTTGCGGCGTCCGTTAACGCTTCGCCGGCGCAGTCTCTAAGGAAATCCAGTATCGATAATCCGACGCACTTCGTCGCTTTTTCTAAACAGACATTGCAGAAATGCCGCCGTGGCTAAAATCGCGCCCGCAGACGACGTATTTCTGACAGCTTGCCCGGTTTGCCGGGGCTTTGATACCGGCATGAACGAACCAAGACGCAAACGCGGCGCCGAGCGCACCAGCAACAGAGGGCCATCGGCCATCCCGCAACTGTCGCTCAGGCGGGTGACAAATCCCTATCCGCCAATGGCGATGCTGTCGCCCGACCAGATCGAGCAGATCCATCAGGCGTCGATGCACATATTGGAGAATTTCGGCATCGAGGTGATGAGCCCGCGGGCGCTGTCGCTGTTCGAGAAGGCCGGCGCCAAAGTCGATCATGCCTCGGCGAATGTCCGCATCGATCGCGGCCTGGTCGAAGACGTGCTGAAGACCACGCAGTCCAGCTATGTGTTGACGCCGCGCAACCCGGCCAACGCGGTTCATCTCGGCGGCAACACCATCAATTTCACGCTGGTTGCCGGACCGCCCAATGTGCACGATATGGAGCGCGGCCGCCGCGCCGGCAATTTGCGCGACTATGCGGATCTGACCCGGTTGGCGCAGCATTTCAACTGCATCCACATGCTGGGCAACCAGGTCTGCGCACCGGTGGAACTGCCGGCCAATTCCCGCCATCTCGACACCTATTTCACCAATCTGACGCTGACCGACAAGAGTTTCCATGTCTCGGCGATCGGGAGGGGCAGGGCGCTTGACGGCATCGAGATGATGGCGATTTCGCGCGGGCTGACGCTCGATCAGATGCGCGACGATCCCGGCATCACCACGATCATCTCGGTCAACTCGCCGCGCCGCTTCGACGAGATGATGGCCGAAGGACTGATGACCATGGCCGAGTTCGGCCAGTCGGTGGCGGTGACGCCGTTCACGCTGATGGGGGCGATGAGCCCGGTGACGCTGGCTGGCGCGCTGGCGCAGCAGAACGCCGAGGCGCTGTTCGGCGTCGTGCTGACGCAGCTTGTCCGTCCAGGCGCGCCGGTCATGTATGGCGCCTTCACCTCCAATGTCGACATGAAGTCCGGCGCGCCGGCCTTCGGCACGCCTGAGAACACCAAGGCCAACATTGCGTCGGGGCAACTGGCGCGGCGCTACGGGCTTCCGTACCGCACGACGCCGGGCTCGGCTTCCAACGCTGCCGATGCGCAGGGCGCCTATGAGACGCTGATGGCGCTGTGGGGCGCGGTGCTCGGCCACGGCAACCTCGTCTACCACGCCGCCGGCTGGCAGGAGGGCGGGCTGACGGCGTCGTTCGAAAAATTCATCATCGATGTCGAGATGATCCAGCACATGATGGAGTTCTTGCGCCCGATCGAGGTCAATGAGGCCGAGCTCGCCGTCGAGGCGTTGGGCGCGGTGCCGACCGGCGGCCATTTCTTCGGCGAACCGCACACGCTGGAGCGCTACGCCACCGCCTTCTACCAGCCGATGCTGTCCAACTGGCAGAATTACGAGGCGTGGCAGGAGGCTGGCGGGCTCGACGCGACGGCGCGCGCGACGCGGCTGTGGAAGAAGGCGCTGGAAGACTATGTCGAGCCGGTGATGGATATCGCCGTGCGCGAGGCGCTGGAGGCTTACATGGCCAGGCGCAAGGAAGCGATCGGGCAGGGCGAGCCGTGATCGTTCCCAGCTTGAATCCACTCACCCATCCAACTCACTGATAACAGAGCAAAACTCATGAAATCGCATGCAAAGGTCGTGGTCATTGGCGGTGGCGTCGTCGGGTGCTCCGTGCTGTTCCATCTCGCCCGCCACGGCTGGACCGATGTTGTCCTGCTGGAACGCGACGAATTGACGTCCGGCTCGACCTGGCACGCGGCCGGCGGCATGCACACCATCAATGGCGACCCTAACGTCGCCAAGCTGCAGAAATACACGATCAACCTCTACAAGGAGATCGAGGAGCTTTCCGGCCAGGCGACCGGCGTGCATCTGACCGGCGGCGTGCTTCTGGCGGCAACCGAGGCGCGGCTGGACTGGCTGCGCGGCGTCGTCGCCAAGGGCCGCTATCTCGGCATCGAGCTGGAGGAGATCTCGCCCAACGAGGCGGCCGAACTGATGCCGCTTCTCGACCCCAGGCAGTTCGTCGGCGCCGTCAGGAACAAGGAGGACGGCCATCTCGACCCCTCGGGCGTCACCCATGCCTATGCCAAGGCCGCGCGGAAACTTGGGGCGGAAGTGGAGCGTTTCACCAAGGTCGAGGACATCGTGCGGCGTCCTGACGGGCTGTGGCGCGTCATCACCAACAAGGGCGAGGTGGTGGCCGAGCATGTCGTCAATGCCGGCGGCCTGTGGGCGCGCGAGGTCGGCCGCATGGTTGGTCTCGAACTGCCGGTGCTGGCCATGGAGCACATGTACCTGATCACCGAGGATATGCCGGAGGTCGCCGCCTGGAACGCCAAGACCGGCACCGAGATCATCCACGCGGTCGACTTCGATGGCGAGCTTTACCTGCGCCAGGAGCGCGGCGGCATGCTGATGGGCACCTATGAGAAGGCCAACAAGCCGTGGTCCGAGTACCAGACGCCATGGAATTTCGGCCATGAATTGCTGGCGCCCGACATCGACCGCATCGCGCCATCGCTGGAGGTCGGCTTCCGCCATTTCCCGGCCTTCCAGAACACCGGCATCAAGCAGATCATCAACGGCCCCTTCACCTTCGCGCCGGACGGCAACCCGCTGGTCGGGCCGGTGCGCGGCCTGCCGGGCTTCTGGGTCGCTTGCGGCGTCATGGCCGGTTTTTCGCAAGGCGGCGGCGTCGGCCTCGCTTTGTCGAACTGGATGATCGAGGGCGATCCCGGCGCCGATATCTGGGCGATGGATGTCGCGCGCTACGGCGACTGGGCGACGATGGCCTATACCAACGCCAAGGTGCGCGAGAATTATTCCAGGCGCTTTTCGATCCGCTTCCCCAATGAGGAGTTGCCCGCCGGGCGGCCGCTGAAGACGACGCCGATCTATGATCTGCTGTCTGCTGGGGGTGCGCAATGGGGCGTTGCCTATGGGCTGGAAGTGCCGCTGTGGTACGCGCCGGAAGGCGTCAAGGACGAATTCTCGTGGCGCCGCTCGAGCGACTTCACGCAGGTCGCCAGGGAGGTCGCGACGGTTCGTGACGGTGTCGGCCTGTCCGAGATTTCGAGCTTCGCCAAATACAAGGTGACGGGTGAGGGGGCGGCCGCCTGGCTCGACCGGATGCTTGCCTGCAAACTGCCGAAACCCGGCCGCATGACGCTGGCGCCGATGCTGAAGCAGGACGGCAGGCTGATCGGCGACTTCACGCTGGCCAATCTGGGGGAAGACGGCTGGTTCCTCGCCGGCTCCGGCATCGCCGAGCAATACCACATGCGCTGGTTCGAGCAGCACCTGCCAGACGACGGCTCGGTCCGCATCGAGGCGCTGGGCCAGAAGCTCAGCGGCTTGTCGATCGCGGGGCCGAAGGCGCGGGATGTGCTGGCAAAGGCCACGCGTTCGGATGTCTCCAATGCGGCATTTTCCTTCATGGCCATTGGCCGGATGGATATCGGCATGGCGCCATGCCTTGTCGGCCGTGTGAGCTATACCGGCGATCTCGGCTACGAAATCTGGGTGGCGCCGGAATACCAGCGCGCCGCCTATCAAGCGCTGATGGCGGCGGGCGAGGAATTCGGCATCGGCCTGTTTGGCTCGCGCGCGCTCAATGCGCTGCGGCTGGACAAGAATTACGGCTCATGGGGGCGCGAGTACCGGCCGATCTACGGACCGCTGGAAGCGGGGCTCGACCGCTTCGTTGCTTACGGCAAGGACGCCGATTTCATCGGCAAGGCCGCGGCGCTGGCCGAGCGCAAGCTGGGCGGCAAATTGCGCCTGCGCGCCTTTATCGTCGATGCCGACGATGCCGATGTCATTGGCGACGAGCCGATCTGGTTCGATGGTGCGGTGCGCGGCTGGGTGACGTCGGGCGGCTATGCGCATCATTCGAAGAAATCCGTTGCCGTCGGCTATGTGCCGAAGGAGATCGCCGATGAGAGCGACGGCTTCGAAATCGAGCTGCTGGGCAAGCGCCATGCGGCGCGCATTCAGGTGGTGCCGCTTTTCGACGCCAATTTCGAACGGATGCGTGCCTGAAGCGCATCGGCAAAGCCGAAGCGCTTCAGATTCCTGTTTTGTACATGTCGTTGTCCCAAAACCGCGGGCACTTTTGGGCGACGTGCACTAGGCCCGCATCCTCTTTCTGGCGTCAGGCGCTGCGGCGGTTGTCCAGCACGAAGGCGCCGGCGCCGGCAAACACCAGATAGAGGAAGATGAAGCAGAATGAGATCGCCGAATCGCCGCCATTGTTGACCGGGAAGAAGTCGCGCGGCGCGTGCGCCATGAAATAGGCGATCGCCATTTCGCCGGCCAGAAGGAACGCGACCGGCCGGGTGAACAGGCCCAGCGCCAGCAGGATGCCGCCGGCGAATTCGAGGATGCCGGCGGTGAGTGACAGCCCGCTCAAAGCACCGGCGTGGTCGCTGACCGGGAAATTGAACAGCTTCTGGGTGCCGTGTTCGATGAACTGCAGCGCGGTCACAATGCGCAGAATGCCGAGTGCCTGCGGCTGATATCTGGCAAGGCCGTCGAAAGGCTTCATCTAAAACTCCTTTAGCTTCCGGGATCGGCCATAGTTTATCGCCCGGCATTGGACCATTCATTTCCCCTGGTTTGCCATCAACAATCAGTGATTGGGAATGTTCCCAATTCCCTTCAAATGCTTCTCGCCAGGGTTGCATTAATACCTCTACGGTTGTATTAATGCGTGTACAACAATCTGAATGTGTGGGGGTCTTGCCATGAAAAAAGTCGTCATCAGCCTGTTCGCGATCGTCGCAGGCACCAGCTTCGCCATGGCCGAGGACGCCGGCTGTGAGGCCTTCAAATGGCCGGTGACGCGGGAGCAGACCCTGTTTGCCGCGGCACCGGCAACGCCGCCCGGAGCGGCGCTGGCGGTTGGTGCGGCTGCGGACCTGGCGCTGGTGCCGGTAGAGAAAGCCGGTTTTGCGGTGGCGCCCGAACGTGCGCCGGCATCAGACACGTTTGGGGCCGTCGCCAGCGTGGAAGTGCCGTCCGAGGGAGCCATTCAGATAAGTCTCTCGGGGGAGGCCTGGATCGATGTCATCCAGGATGGCCAGGCCATCAAGTCGGCGGGCTATAGTGGCGTGAAAACATGCCCTGGCATCCGCAAGAGCGTGCGCTTCAAGCTTGCGCCCGGCCCGGCCACCGTCCAGTTCAGCGGCGCGAAAAAAGCTGAGTTGAAGGTTGCGGTGCTGGCGCCGGAATGAGACGGCGCCAGGCAGGGGTAGAGGCCTTCATCGGTGGTCTGATGAAAACCCGCGCTTTGTGTCACCGGTTTTCGATCGCGGTCAGCGGACTGGCGCCATCAAGGCGAAGTGCGCGTCTTGCGGGTCCTGGCATTGGACGATCCAACTGCCGCCGGGGACCTCCATCGGGCCCATCAGGATCTTGCCGCCATTGTCGGTGACCCGTTTTGCGGCCGCGTCGATGGCCGCAACGTTGAAGTAGAATTGCCAGACCGGCACCGGGATCTGCTCCGGCTTGTTCATGATGCCGCCGCCGGATTCGGCGCCAGCCGTAAAAGTCTGGTAAGTGCCCATCGGACCCATGTCGAAATCGCCGGCGTCGATCCAGCCGAACTGCTCGGAATAGAAATCGAACGCGGCTTTCCAGTCGCTCGTATAAAGCTCGTGCCAGCCGATGTGGCCCGGCGTGCCGGCCGGCACGACAGGCTGGTCGGGACCGTTCGGCTGCAGGAACATGAAGGTCGTGCCTTGCGGATCGGCGACGACGGCAAAGCGGCCGACACCCAGAATGTCGTCGGGCTGGCGGTGAACGGTGCCGCCGGCTTTCTCCAGCGATGCCGTGGCGGCGTCGACATCCTTGGTGTGAATATAGCCAAGCCAGGCAGGCGGCATGCCCATCTTGGCGGCATCCTCGGGCAAGGTCATCAGTCCGCCGACGCCACGTTCGCCGACATTCATCACGATATAGCGCGGCATGCCGGGTGCCTTATCGAAGGGCTGCGCCGTCCAGCCGACCACTTGGGTGTAGAACGCCTCGGCGGCGTCGAGATCTGATGTCATCAATTCGTACCAGAAGAAGGGCATCGGGGTTTTCGGCATTTTCGGTCTCCTCACCTTTCATGGATCGATCGTCGTCCATCTTAGGACGATCCTCACGACGGAAATCCGACACGCCCAGACAACAATGGGTGTGTGTGCCAAGCGTTCCCTGGTTGCGCGAGCTCTGGTTTTCGATTTCTCTGCGGTGATGAGGGGTTGTCGTCCATGCGCTTGATGTCGCTCACGCCCGAGCTTGTCGCACTGTGCCATCGGGAAGAGGCCGATCCCGGCCCGGACCCGAGTTGGACAGACATGAACGACGAGGATTTCCGCACCCTTGCCTTGCGGCTGTCCAATGAAGCCGATGAGGGACCACTATGGGTGTTCGCTTACGGGTCCCTGATCTGGAAGCCGGAATTCGAGTCGGTCGAGCAACAGCTCGCCACGGCCTTTGGCTGGCACCGCTCTTTTTGCCTCGACATGGTGCGTTGGCGGGGCAGCGCCGAGCAGCCGGGGTTGATGATGGCGCTCGAACGGGGCGGACGCTGCAACGGGGTGATCTATCGCTTGCCGGAGGGCGAGAAACCGGCGCAGATCGAAAGGCTGCTGCGGCGCGAGATCAGCGACCACGAAAGCATCGAGACGGTCCGGTGGCTGCCGGTGCATACGCCGCAAGGTACGCTGCGCGCGCTTGGCTTCTGGGTCGGCGTGAAGGGCAGGGGAACGTCGCTGAACCAGCCGCTGGACAGAGTGGCGAGCGTGCTGGCCAGAGCCTGCGGGCATATTGGATCCGGCGCCGAATATCTCTACAACACGGTCAGCCATCTCGAGGAATTCGGCATCCATGACCGCAATCTGTGGCGGCTGCAGCAACTGGTAGCCGACGAGGTCAAGACCATTCATGGCTGTAAGCTTGAACCCGGCCATTCGCGCGCACTGTAAAAGTGGCCCTCGCCTCCAATAACATGACTAAAAAAATCATGTTATTGTCGAGCCTTTTCAGGGGCTTGCGCCGAAAATTGACCAATTGATAAAAAAATAAAACGTGCTAGCCTTCCTCAAAAGAAAACATGGGGAACTGACGATGCCAGAAGGCCAATTCAGGGAAGGCATTGCGGGCGGCAGGCTCTCGGCCGACCAGTATGCGGACAATTTTTCCGACCTGCGTCCGCCGCTCGATCACCACGAGGCGCTGGTCGAATCCGATCGCTGCTATTTCTGCTACGACGCGCCGTGCATGAATGCGTGCCCGACCTCGATCGATATTCCACTGTTCATCCGCCAGATCTCGACCGGCAATCCGATCGGTTCGGCCAAGACCATCTTCGACCAGAACATATTGGGCGGCATGTGCGCCCGCGTCTGCCCGACCGAAACGCTGTGCGAAGAAGTCTGCGTGCGCGAAGTGGCGGAAGGCAAGCCGGTGCAGATCGGCCGCCTGCAGCGCTACGCCACCGATGTCGCCATGGGCGAGAACAAGCAGTTTTATCCGCGCGCCGAGCCGACCGGCAAGACGGTCGCCGTGGTCGGCGCCGGGCCGGCCGGCCTTGCCGCCGCGCACCGGCTCGCCCGCCACGGCCATGACGTGACCATCCTGGAGGCGCGCGCGAAGGCCGGCGGCCTCAACGAATACGGCATCGCCGCCTACAAGAGTGTCGACGATTTCGCCCAGGCCGAGGTCGATTACGTGACCGCGATCGGCGGCATCGACATCCAGAACGGCAAGGCGCTCGGCCGCGACTATCAGCTGTCGGATCTGATCCGCAATTACGATGCGGTGTTTCTCGGCATGGGGCTTGGCGGCGTCAACGCGCTGCGTGCCGATGGCGAGGAGGCCGACGGCGTCATCAACGCGGTCGAGTTCATTGCCGAGCTGCGCCAGGCCAGCGACCTTTCCGGCCTGCCGGTTGGCCGCCGTGTCGTCGTCATCGGTGGAGGCATGACGGCCATCGACGCCGCGGTACAGTCGAAGCTGCTCGGCGCCGAGGAGGTGACGATCTGCTACCGGCGCGGCCAGGAGCACATGAACGCTTCCGAATTCGAACAGGATCTGGCGGCAGCCAACGGCGTCAGCATCCGCCACTGGCTGCAGCCGAAGCGGGTGATCGCCGAAGGCGGCAAGGTCACCGCCGTCGAACTCGAATACACGGCGCTGAACGGCGACAGGCTTGCCGGCACCGGCGAGACACTGACGCTCGTTGCCGACCAGGTGTTCAAGGCGATTGGACAGAGTTTTGTGCCGGTCGCCCTTAACGGCAGCGGTGCGTCGATCGATCTTGAAGCCGGCCGCATCAAGGTCGATGCGGAAGGGCGCACGTCGCTCGACAGGGTCTGGGCCGGTGGCGACTGCATCTTCGGTGGCGACGACCTGACCGTCTCGGCGGTCGCGCAAGGCCGCGACGCTGCGGAGAGCATCAATCGGGCACTGACCTCGAACGGGAGGGCATGAGCATGGCAGATATCAGAAACAATTTCGTCGGCATCAAATCGCCAAATCCGTTCTGGCTGGCCTCGGCGCCGCCGACCGACAAGGCCTACAACGTCATCCGCGCCTTCAAGGCCGGCTGGGGCGGCGTGGTGTGGAAGACGCTGGGCGAGGAAGGCCCACCGGTGGTCAACGTCAACGGCCCGCGCTACGGCGCGATCTGGGGCGCCGACCGCCGCCTGCTCGGCCTCAACAACATCGAGCTGATCACCGACCGCGACCTGCAGGTCAATTTGCGCGAGATCAAGCAGGTCAAGAAGGACTGGCCCGACCGCGCCATCGTCGTCTCGCTGATGGTGCCATGCGTCGAGGAGGCCTGGAAGGCGATCCTGCCGGTGGTCGAGGAGACGGAGGCCGACGGCATCGAGCTCAATTTCGGCTGCCCGCACGGCATGTCGGAACGCGGCATGGGTGCCGCCGTCGGCCAGGTGCCGGAATATATCGAAATGGTGGTGCGCTGGTGCAAGCAGAACACCCGCATGCCCGTCATCACCAAGCTGACGCCCAACATCACCGATGTGCGCAAGCCCGCACGGGCGGCACATGCCGGCGGCACTGACGCGGTGTCGCTGATCAACACCATCAATTCAATCACCGGTGTCGACCTCGACAGCTTCGCGCCGCAGCCGACAATCGACGGCAAGGGCTCGCATGGCGGCTATTGCGGCCCGGCGGTGAAGCCGATCGCCATGAACATGGTGGCCGAGATCGCGCGCGATCCCGAAACCCGCGGCCTGCCGATCTCCGGTATCGGCGGCATCACCACCTGGCGCGATGCTGCCGAATTCATGGCGCTCGGCGCCGGCAATGTGCAGGTCTGCACGGCGGCAATGACCTATGGCTTCAAGATCGTGCAGGAAATGATCGCGGGCCTCGAAAACTGGATGGACGAGAAGGGGCACGCCTCGCTCAACGACATCGTCGGCCGCGCCACGCCCAATGTCACCGATTGGCAGTATCTCAATCTGAACTACGTCGCCAAGGCGCGTATCGACCAGGATGCCTGCATCAAATGCGGCCGCTGCCACATCGCCTGCGAGGACACTTCGCACCAGGCGATCACCAGCATGGTCGACGGCGTCAGGCACTTCGAGGTGATCGAGGCCGAATGCGTCGGCTGCAATCTGTGCGTTAATGTCTGCCCGGTCGAGAACTGCATCACCATGGAACCGCTGGCGGCAGGCGTGATGGACCAGCGCACCGGCAGGCCGGTATCGCCGGTCTATGCCAACTGGACGACGCACCCGAACAATCCGATGGCCAAGGTGGCTGCGGAATAGGGACTTACCCCAACAAAAGAGCGGCGCTTTCGAGCGCCGTTTTTTAATTTTCCTATTGCAGATAATAATTATCCACGATAGTATATATCCATGATAAAGGAGCCGATCCAATGAAGCTGGGCGAGGGCGTTGAGGCAGCTATCCATTGCGCTGCCACGCTGGCCAGTGTGGAGGGGAACAGCACCATGCCTGGCGCCGCTCTGGCCGAGTCCTTTGGCCTGTCGCCTAGCTATCTGCTGAAGCATCTCAACATGCTGAGCGCGGCGCGCATCCTGGAATCGGTGCCCGGGCCTGCCGGTGGCTATCGGCTGGCGCGGCCGGCCGAGCGCATCACGCTGCTCGACATCGTGCTGGCCATCGAAGGGCGCGAGCCGGCTTTCCGTTGCGGCGAGATCCGCCAGCGCGGTCCGGTGAAGCTCGATGCTTCGGCCTATGTCAAACCCTGCGGCATCAACGCCGCGATGCTGAAGGCCGAGCGTGCCTATCGCGCCGCGCTCGCCGAGACCAAGCTGTCCGATATCGTGGCCACCTATGCGGCAGAAGGCGATCCCAGGTCGCTTGCTGCGAGCTGCGCCTTCGTCGAGCGCCACCAGCGGCCGCAGAAATCCAGTTAACCCCGTAGACCCAAACCCAAAGCAGATTTGAAAGGACAGGAAGATGAAACAGAGGCTGCAATTTTTCGCCAAGGCGCCGGAGATCATGAAGGCTGTGTCGGCGCTCAACAAGGCGGTGGACGAATGCGGGCTCGAGGTGAGCCTGCTGCACCTGATCAAGCTCAGGGCATCGCAGATCAATGGCTGCTCGTTCTGCGTCGAGATGCACAGCCGCGAGGCGAGGCGCGACGGCGAGACCGAGCAGCGGCTCTATCTGGTTTCAGCCTGGAAGGAATCGCCGCTGTTTTCCCTGCGCGAACGCGCTGCCCTGGCCTGGACCGAAGCCGTCACCTTGATCGCCAGCAATGGCGTGCCGGACGAACTCTATGCAAAGACGCTCGAGCATTTCTCGGAAGAGGAACTGGTCAAGCTTTCCGTTGCGCTCGGCATGATCAACACCTGGAACCGGCTGTGCATCCCGTTCCAGGCCATTCACCCGGTGCCGGCGGCCAAGGCCGCCTGATTGTCCGGTTATGTTGGGAGCGCCGTCGAAAGGCGGCGCTCCACTTTCAAAGGGAGCGTTTGATGCCTGCCGATTTGCCTTCGACCTTGTTGTTTCTCGCTCGCCTGTTGCTCGGCGGCGCCTTCGTCTTCGCCGGCCTGCGCAACATCCAGAACGCGGCCTTCCTGACCCAGCTGATGGCCGCGCGCGGTGTGCCGCAGGCAGGATTGGCGCTGTGGCTCGGCATCGTGCTTCAGATCGCCGCCGGCGTGCTGGTCATCGCAGGATTGTGGACGGCACTCGCGGCCGCGGTGCTGCTGCTGTTCCTCATCGTCGCCACGCCGATGTTTCACAATTTCTGGGACCATCAGGGTCCGGACCGTGCGTCCCGCATCAACGGCTTCGTCGGCAATGTCGCGCTGAGCGGTGGCTTTCTGACCCTGATCGCGCAATCTGTTTGACGCACAGTTCCATGCCGACTGCGGCCTCTGGTGCCCAGGGCTCGATCATAAAATCGGAACCAATCGAGCCGTTGACGCATTTCACACCTGCATGCCCAGCATCCAGGATGGAATATGAAAATCGCCCATGTCGCGCCGCTTTATGAATCGGTGCCGCCAAGGCTCTATGGCGGCACCGAGCGCATCGTCTCGTATCTGACCGAAGCGCTGGTCGATCTGGGCCATGAGGTGACGCTGTTCGCCAGTGGCGACAGCCAGACTTCCGCGACGCTGGTACCCAGCCGGGAACGCGCGCTGCGCCTCGATCCGCGTCCGCTTAAATCCGAGATCGCGGCGCATCTTTCGATGCTTGCGCAGGTGAGGGAACGGGCGTCGGAGTTCGACGTCATCCACTTCCATCTCAGCCATTTCCTGCACTTTTCCTTCTTCGAGGATCTCGCCGACCGCACGGTGACGACACCGCATGGCAGGCTGGATTATGTCGACCTGGCGCCGGCCTATGAACGGTTTCCGCGTTTTCCCCTGATTTCCATTTCGCACAGCCAGAAGGCGGGCTTTGCCAACGCCAACTGGTTGGCGACGATCCATCACGGATTGCCGACCACTCTCTACGAACCGACTTTTGAGACGACGGCGGAAGAACCCTACCTTGCCTTCCTCGGCCGGTTCTCACGCGACAAGCGCCCGGACCGCGCCATCGAGATCGCCTTGCGTTGGGGGCTCAAGCTCAAGCTCGCGGCAAAGATCGGCGACGACGACCGCGCCTATTTCCACGAGGTGGTCGAACCGTTGATCGACGGCGATCGCATCGTCTATGTCGGCGAGATCGAGGAGGACCAGAAGGCGGAATTTCTCGGCAAGGCGGCCGGCCTGCTGTTCCCGATCGACTGGCCGGAGCCGTTCGGCCTTGTCGCCATCGAGGCCATGGCCTGCGGCACGCCGGTCATCGGCTGGAATTGCGGCGCGCTGCCCGAAATCATCGATCAAGGCGTCACGGGTTTCATCGCTGACACGGTGGACGGCGCGGTCGCCGCGGTGCCCGACTTGCTGCAACTCGACAGGCGAAAGGTGAGGGCCGTTTTCGAAAAGCGGTTCTCCGCTCGAAGAATGGCTGGCGATTATCTGGCCGCCTATGCGGGCCTGATCGGCGTCCCGAGCGCGGCGAAGGCGTCTTGAGCAACGACGTGCTCGAGCCACGACAACGAAACAACAGGGATCTTTGACGAATGGCCCAACTCGATGAGCGCCAGCTCGATCCCGCGGTTGCGCTTGCATCGCTCGACGCCACCGCCCCTCGCGAGCCGCATCGGTTGTTTGCCCTCAAGCAGGGCGATTGCTTCGCGGTTGCCGACGCCTATGGCGACATACGCGGAGCCGGCGACGGTTTCTTTCGCGACGACACACGGGTTCTTTCCGAGTTCCGGCTGACCGTCGGCGGCAGGCAGACATCGCTGCTCGGCGCCTCGCTCAGCCAGGACAATGTGCTGTTCACCACCAATTTGACCAATCTGCCGATACAGAGCGCCGGTGGACGCGACATCCCGCAGGGAGCCATTCACATCGAACGCGTCAGGCTGCTTTGGCAGGACAGGCTGTTCGAACGCATCACGCTTTCCAATTACAGCCGAGAACACTCGACGATCAGCGTTTCCCTGCACTATTCCGCCGATTTCCGCGACATGTTCGAAGTGCGCGGCTCGACACGGCTGAAGCGCGGGCTGGCCCATGCCGCCGAAACAGACGCGACGTCCGTCCTGCTGCGCTATGACGGGCTCGACGGCCTGGCCCGCCTCTCTGCGATATCGTTCTCGCAGGCGCCGGACCAACTGACAGCCACCCGTGCCGATTTCCTGATCGCCGTGACCAAGCGCAGCAGGAAGGTGCTTTATGTCGAGGTCGGTCCCGAGGTGGCCGATAAGCCCGACCGCGACCGGTTTCGCGCCGCTGCTGCCCGCGCCCGCTTTGGCATGCGGGCCAAACGTCGCCATGGCGCGACGGTGCGCAGCTCGGGCCGCGTCTTCAACGACTGGGTCGAGCGCGCCCGCGCCGATGTCGCGCTGCTGACCACCGAACTGGCGACCGGCCCCTATCCCTATGCCGGCATCCCCTGGTTCTCGACGGCGTTCGGTCGTGACGGCGTCATCTCGGCACTGCAGATGCTGTGGCTCAATCCGGGCCTGGCGCGGGGCGTGTTGGCCTTTCTGGCCCAGCACCAGGCGACCGAGACATCGCCGTTCAGCGATTCGCAGCCGGGCAAGATCATGCACGAGACCCGCAAGGGCGAAATGGTGGCGCTGCGGGAGCTCCCCTTCGGCCGCTACTACGGTGGCGTCGATACGACACCGCTCTACATCTATCTTGCTTGCGCCTACGCCGATCGTACCGGTGACATGGCGTTCATCGACGGCCTGTGGCCGTCACTGTGCGCCGCGGCCGAATGGACGGAGGAGGCAGGCCGGGAGACCGGATTCGTGACTTACCAGCGAGCGGCCGAGTCCGGCCTCGCCAACCAGGGATGGAAGGACAGTTTCGATTCGGTCTTCCATGCCGATGGCCGCATTCCCAAGGGCCCGATCGCGCTGGTCGAAGTGCAAGGCTATGTCTTTGCCGCTTTCCGGGGGCTGGCCAAGCTTGCCCGCCGCCGTGGCGAAGACGACAAAGCCGATCACTGGGAGGACCGCGCCGAGGCGATGCGGGTGGCGGTGGAACGCGATTTCTGGCTTGACGATCTCGGCTTCTACGCCCTCGCGATCGACGGTGCCGGCGAGCCCTGCAAGGTGCGGACCTCGAATGCTGGGCATCTGCTCTTTGTCGGATTGCCTGAGCCGGCGCGGGCGCAGATGGTCGCCGACCAGCTGCTTTCCGCCTCCTTCCATTCCGGCTGGGGGCTGAGGACGCTTGCCGACGATGCGGTGTTCTTCAACCCGATGTCGTACCACAATGGCTCGATCTGGCCGCACGACACCGCCATCTGCGGTGCCGGCCTGGCACGCTATGGCGAGCGTGAAAGCGTGGTTCGCCTGATGAGCGGCACATTCGAATCCGCGGTCCATTTCAACATGCGGCTGCCCGAACTGTTCTGCGGTTTTACACGCGCGCCGGGCGAAGCACCCATCGCCTATCCTGTCGCCTGCCTGCCGCAAGCGTGGTCGGCGGGCTCGGCCTTCATGCTGATGCAGGCCTGCCTTGGCCTGGAGATCGACGGCTGGGATGGCGAAATCCGCGTCACCCGCCCGAGGCTGCCGATCGGCATCGACACGCTGACACTGCGGCACCTGGGCGTCGGCGACCGGGTCGTCGATCTCACCTTCCAGCGCGTCGGCGATCGGGTCGTCGCTTTCCTTGCCGACCGCCATGAAGGGCTGGTGCCGCTCATCGTAAGGACATGATCCGAACAAAATTGGCGGAACCGATCCGAGCTTTGTGCGTTGCAAAAATACGGGTCCGAACGCCGACCACGTGGTCGGCGGACCTTTTCAAACGGGAAACACGAAAAAACGGTCGCCGACGGCCGGGTGAGTTGACATTCAATGACAAACTACGGTGCGGAACTGCTCTGGGTTCTGATCTTCGCGAGCCTCGGTTTTTCCGCTCTTGCCGTATTCCTCTCCCTATCGCGGCAGCGCCGCAGCCACCCTCCGGCGGTTGCCCATACAGCGGGCGAAGACGTGGCCGCGGAGGCGGCGCGCAAGGTGATACGTGAGTTCGAAAAGAACGGCCAATCGGCCGATGCGGCGCTGGTGACGTGGTCGCCCGAGACATTGCGCAAGATCCTCGCCGACGATCTGCCCGATGCGCAGGTCATCGTGGTGTCCAACCGGGAACCCTATATCCACAACATCAGGGATGATGGCGTCGAATTGCTGGTGCCGGCCAGCGGGCTGGTGTCGGCGCTCGAGCCGATCACCCGCGCCTGTGGCGGCACCTGGATCGCCTATGGCGGCGGAACGGCGGACCGCCTCACCGTCGACGACCACGACCGGGTACAGGTGCCTCCCGGCCATCCGTCCTACACGCTGCGCCGGGTCTGGCTGACGGAGCAAGAGCATCAGGGCTACTATCTCGGCTTCGCCAATGAGGGCCTCTGGCCGCTTTGCCATATCGCCTTCACCCGGCCGATTTTTCGCGCCTCGGACTGGGGGGCCTACGAGGCCGTCAACCGGAAGTTCGCCGACACGGTGGTTGCCGAAGCGCGCAACGAGCGGCCTATCGTGCTGGTCCAGGATTACCACTTCGCGCTGCTGCCGCGCATGATCCGCGAGCGCCTGCCGGAGGCGATCGTCATCACTTTCTGGCATATCCCGTGGCCGAATTCGGAAGTGTACAGCATCTGTCCCTGGCGTGAACGCATCCTCGAGGGGCTGCTCGGCAGTTCGATCATCGGCTTCCACACCCAGTTCCACGCCAACAATTTCACCGAAAGCGTCGATCGCTTCCTGGAAAGCCGCATCGAGCGGGCCGATGCGGCGATCTCCTACGGTGGCCAGACGACGCTGGTGCACGCCTATCCCATCTCGATAGAATGGCCGGCCGACCTGTTGGCAAAATTGCCTGACGTCGATGACTGCCGGGCCCGCCTGCGCAATAGGTTCGGACTGAAGGCGGATGTGAAGCTGGCCGTGGGCGTCGAGCGTCTCGACTACACGAAGGGCATTCTGGATCGATTTCAGGCGCTGGACGAATTGTTCAAGCGATACCCTGAATGGATCGGAAAGCTGGTTTTCCTGCAGGTCGCGGCCCCCAGCCGCGGCACGCTGCCGGCTTACAAGCTGCTCCACGACGAATGCCACCGCTATGCCCAGGAGCTCAACCAACGCTATGGCAGCGAGGGTTACAGGCCGGTGGTCATGGTGGCCGAGCATCACTCACAGGAACAAGTCTACGAGATTTATCGCGCCGCCGACATATGCATGGTCACCAGCCTGCATGACGGCATGAACCTGGTCGCCAAGGAATTCGTCGCGGCGCGCGACGACGAACAGGGCGTCTTGATGCTCAGCACCTTCGCCGGCGCCTCGCGCGAATTGCTGGAGGCGCTGATCGTCAACCCTTACGACGCCGCCATGATGAGCGAAGCGCTGTTGCAGGCGCTGATCATGACTTCAGACGAACAGCGCGAGCGCATGCGGCCCATGCGCGAGACGATCCGCAACAACAATGTCTATCGCTGGGCCGGCAGCATGCTTCTGGATGCAGCGCGTTTGCGCAAGCGCGGTGACCTCGACCGGGTAACCGGTGTCGGTGAGCGGCCGCCTAGCGTCGACAATGTCGTGTCCATGTTCGAGCGCAAACGGGTAGTCATGTCATGAACGAGGTCCTGCAAAAGATGATCAGCGAAAGCCCGCAAAAGCCGCAGGCCGTCATGCCGAAACCGCAGACTGTGCTGACCGGCGAATGGGCGTTGTTCCTCGACATCGACGGCACCCTGCTGGAACATGCCGAACACCCGGACGCCGTCTCGGTCAGCGACGAGCTTCGCTCCTTGCTGCAAGGCCTGGACCGCAAGCTGGACGGGGCGTTGGCGTTCATCACGGGCCGGTCCGTTGCGGCTGTCGACCATCTGTTTCAGCCTTTGAAACTGCGCGCGGCCGGGCTGTATGGATTGGAGCACCGGCTTCTCCCGGACGACGACGTCGAAGTCGCGGACGAGCCGGCGGATATCGCGGCCCTTGCCGACGAGATCGAGGCCGAGCTCGGTCGTGGGGCCTATATCGAGCGTAAGGGAAGGGTGCTGGCCATCCACACGCGCGCCGCCCCCCATCTGCTTCCCCGCGCGACGCAGCTTGTCGAGCAGGCGCTGGCCACGCTGCCAAAGGGCTACCGGGTGGTTGCCGGCAACGCCGGCGTGGAATTGCTGCCGCTGGAGGCCGCCAAGGGCGCCGCGATCCGGCGTTTCATGGAGATCGCGCCATTCACGGGCCGTCGCCCGGTCTTCCTGGGCGACGACACGTCGGACGAAAACGGCTTCGAAACCGTCAATGATGCGGGCGGCATATCGATACGGGTCAAGCCACCGGCGCACACCACCGCGCAGTACGGGCTGGTCGGCGTTGCCGAGACGCTAGCCTGGCTGAGAGGTCAACTTTAGGTCCAGCTGACGCACCGCGATCGCGCCTCCTGGAAAAGACAAGGAAAGGAACGGTTTCGATGGGACGCTTTGCACAATTGGTCCGAGAGATCACCCCGAACTGGCTGCACTCTCGCTCCTCCCGCCATGAGATTGCCGACGTTTCACCGTCGGACGCGGATTTCAGCTGGCAAGAAGCGGTCGACAACAAGATGTATGGGGCGGATACATCTGACTATTCCCATGTGCCGGAAAAGCCTGTTTCGGCAAAACCGACAGGCGACAGGCCTGCGGACGAGAACGACCGTGTTCCAAAGAAGGCCAATTAAGGGTCCCGCCGGAGCCCGATAATCGCTGTTCCTATGCCGCAAATCGCAGGCCGCCATCGCAGGTCAGCACCTGGCCGGTCATGAAGCCGTTGGAGACGAGGAAGGCGATTGCGTCGGCTACGTCTTCGGCCCGGCCGACGCGGCCGACCGGGGTCTTGCCGGCATAGTCGGCAAAGATCGTTTGCTTTTGCTCCTCGGCCAGAAAATCCCACCATGGCGTGTCGATGACGCCCGGCGCCACGACATTGACGCGCAGCGGCTTCAGTTCCACCGCCAGGATCGGCACCACGGTCAACAGCATGCCGTTGATGGCGGCGATACCGGCGACGCCCGGCGCCGCGAGCTGCGCCGACACCGCCGAGATGAAGGTGACCGAGCCGGCCTTGTTGAGTGTCGGCAAGGCGGCCTGCAGGCAAGACAGCTGCGGGCGGACCTTTTCCTCCACGCCACTGCCGATGTCGCTCAGGTCAAGCGTCGGGAAGGGGCCGAGGCCCTTGCCGCCGCTGGCCGCCAGCACCAGATGGTCGAAAGGCCCGAGGCTCTCGAAGAACTGGCGGACCTCGTCCGGCTTCGCGGCGTCGAAAGCAGCCTTCCCGGCAGCGCCGCCAAGGCTTTTCCAAGCGCTCTTCAGTTTCTCCTCGTTGCGCCCGGTGATGGTCACCTTCATGTCCGGGCCGAGCAACTTGCGTGCCGTCGCCAGGCCGATGCCGGACGAGCCGCCGATGACGACGGTGTGTTCGATTGTCTTGGTCATCAATGCTGTTCCTTCGATGTGAGGGAGGCCGGGTCGATGAGATCGAGGCTCAAGCTTCGCAGCCGTTGCCTTGCCTTGGCGTCATAAGCCTGGGCGTCGGCACGGGATTCCCGCAGGCCGTCGAAATAGAGGCCGCTTTTTCCGTCGAGCGCGGGTGAGGCGGCGAGGTTGAGGATGGCCTCGGCACCGGTCTCGACCGAACTCCACGGCGTCACACCAGCCTGCCGGACCATGGTGGTATTCATGTAACTCGCTGGGTGCAGCGCGTTGACGGTGACGCCGGTACCTTTCAACTGTTCGGCCAAATCGACGGTGAACAGGATCTGCGCCAGCTTGCTCTGGCAATAGGCGCGCTCGCCGTCATAGAAGCGGGTCAGCATGACATCGCTGAAATCGACCGCCTGCTGTCCGGCCGAGGCGACATTGACGATGCGGGCCGGCGCACTCGCCTTCAGCAACGGCAGAAGCTCCGATGTCAGCAGAAAACCGGCGAGGTAGTTGACCGCGAAGCGCAGTTCGTAGCCGTCGGCGCTGACCTGCCTTTTGGCACCCTGGCCCGCCGTGCCGATTCCGGCATTGTTGACGAGGATGTCGAGCCGGCCCGTCCGGGCGCGCACCGCCTCGGCAAGCCGGCGCACTTCGGCCAGCGAAGAGAGGTCGGCGACCAGAAGCTCCGCCATGCCGCCGGCCGCTTCGATCTCGGTGACAACAGCCTTGCCGCGCCTCGCATCGCGGCCATGCACCATCACACGGGCGCTCGCGGCGCCGAGCCGTTGCGCGACGACGCGGCCGACGCCATCGGTCGAACCGGTGATGAGGATCGTCTTGTCTTTGAGTTCCATGTTCAGAGCCTCCGTTCTGTTGCTCTGAACGGAAGATGGGACAGTTGGCGCGAGCCAAACAGTTCAAACTTTATCCTGGTATCAATACTGCTATACTGGGCGCATGGAGTCCCAACCCCACGCGGCCCCAAACCACTCCGCTGAAGACAGCCGCCGGCGCGAACTCGGCGCCTTCCTGCGCTCGCGCCGCGAAAGGCTGACGCCCTCGGCCACCGGCATCGCCACCGGTCTCAGGCGGCGTACGCCGGGACTACGGCGCGAGGAGGTGGCGATGATCGCCGGCGTCGGCACCACCTGGTACACATGGCTGGAGCAGGGGCGGGAGGTCAGGCCCTCGGTCGAGGTGCTGACGGCACTCGCCGAAGCACTGCGCCTCGACGCCGCCGAAAAACAGCATCTGTTCATCCTTGCCGACCGCCAGCAGCCGGAGCGCCGTGCCGTGGCGCCGGAAAGGGTCGACGGCCCCTTGCTGCACATGCTGCAGAGCCTGGTGCTGCAGCCGGCCTATGTGGTCGGGCGGCGCTGGGATGTGCTGGCCTGGAACCCGGCGGCGGTGGCGGTGTTCGGCGACTATGGCCTGCTGGAAGGGGATGCCCGCAACATCGTCCACATGGTGTTCACCAGCCCGCACCACCGGCGCCTGCTGGTCGACTGGGAGCAACTGGCGCGCACCGTGCTGGCCTCGTTCCGGGCCGCGAGCGCCCGCTATGTCGGCGATCCGGATTTCGAGCGGCTGATCGAGTTGATGACGCGTTCGAGCCCCGAATTTCGTGCCTGGTGGCCGCAGCGCGACGTCGCGCACCGATTGTCGGGGGTGAAACATGTCCGGCACCCGAGCGCGGGCGCCATGAGCTTCGAGCATATGAGCCTGTCGATCGGCGACGGCTCGGACATGAAGCTGATCGTCTACACGCCGCTCGCCGAGCAGAATTCGATCGCCAAGCTGCAGACATTGCTGGATGAACTGCCGGCCAAGCGGCGCAGCGCCTGAAGCGTCAGGTCTTCGGCTTCAGCCCATCAAGAAACAGTTGTTCCAGGAAGCGGGCCGCATCCTCGAAGCGGCCGTCGCCGCCGCGGTTCGGCCCGAGCACGGCGCGGACCTGGACGTCGAAATCGGCATAATGCTGCGTCGTTGCCCAGATCGAGAAGATCAGGTGCCACGGATCGGTCTTGGCGATCTTGCCAGCGCGCATCCAGCCCTTGATGACGGTCGCCTTCTCGTCGACCAGCGTCTTCAACTCTCCGGCCAGCAGCGGCATGATGCGCGGCGCGCCTTGCAGGATCTCGTTGGCGAACAGCCGGCTCTCGCGCGGAAAGTCGCGCGCCATCTCCAGCTTGCGCCTGATGTAGCTGCGCAGTTCGGTAAGGGGATCCCCAATGTCGTCGAGTTCGCGCAGCGGCGCCAACCAGGTGTCGAGCAGGCGCTGCATCAGCGTTTCGTGGATGTCTTCCTTGCGGCGGAAATAATAGAGCAGGTTGGGCTTCGACATGCCTGCGGCTTCGGCGATCTGGTCGATGGTCGAGCCGCGGAAACCGTTGGCGGAGAAAACCTCGAGCGCCGCCTCCAGGATGAGTTCGCGCTTTTCCTGCTGGATGCGGGTGCGGCGAGGGGCGTCCGTGGCGATGGTCACCGTTGCAAGCCCTCGTGTTGAGGGTCCTCTGGACCAATTCTCTGGACCAGTTTTTCCCTAGCCTGTGGAACGCACTTCAGGTGCCGCATTTCCGCTAGTAATCCTTGACCGCTGAGAGGGCGGTGCTAACGTTTGTCCAATCGGTCAAAAATTTGCGTAGCATGAAAACGCGGCAAAGACCAAGCGTTGGGCGCAGCGAAACAGTTTACAAGGGGAAGTCCTGGTCATGTCCAACCGGCTGAAAGTCACGCCGAACGATCTCAGCGCATTCTGGATGCCGTTCACGGCAAACCGGCAGTTCAAGCAGGCGCCGCGCATGATGGTGTCCGCCAAGGACATGCATTACACGACCAGCGACGGCCGCAAGGTGCTCGACGGCACCGCCGGCCTGTGGTGCGTCAATGCCGGCCATTGCCGGCCGAAGATCACCGAAGCGATCCAGCATCAGGCCGCCGAACTCGATTATGCACCGGCCTTCCAGATGGGCCATCCGATCGTGTTCGAACTGGCCAACCGCCTGGTCGACCTCGCGCCCAAGGGGATGGACCATGTCTTCTTCACCAATTCCGGTTCGGAATCGGTCGAAACCGCGCTCAAGATGGCGATCGCTTATCACCGCGTGAAGGGAGAAGGTTCGCGCACCCGTCTGATCGGCCGCGAGCGCGGCTATCACGGCGTCAATTTCGGCGGCATCTCGGTCGGCGGCATCGTCACCAACCGCAAGATGTTTGGCACGCTGCTCGGCGGCGTCGACCACATGCCGCACACGCATCTGCCCGAGAAGAACGCCTTCACCAAAGGCGTGCCGGAACATGGCGCCGAACTCGCCAACGAACTGGAGCGCATCGTCGCCCTGCATGACGCCTCGACCATCGCCGCCGTCATCGTCGAGCCGGTCGCCGGCTCCACCGGCGTCATCCTGCCGCCGAAGGGCTATCTGCAGAAGCTGCGTGAGATCTGCACCAAGCACGGCATCCTGTTGATCTTCGACGAGGTCATCACCGGTTTCGGCCGTCTCGGCACGCCGTTCGCCGCCGACTATTTCGGTGTCACGCCCGACATCATGACCACCGCCAAGGGCGTCTCCAACGGCGTCATCCCGATGGGCGCGGTGTTCGTGAAGAAGGAGATCCACGACGCCTTCATGACCGGCCCCGAGCACATGATCGAGTTCTTCCACGGCTACACCTATTCGGGCAACCCGATTGCCTGCGCGGCTGCACTCGGCACGCTCGACACCTACAAGGAAGAGGGCCTGCTGACCCGCGGCGAGGAGCTGGCGCCGTACTGGGAAGACGCGCTGCATTCGCTGAAAGGCGAGCCGAACGTCATCGATATCAGGAACATCGGCCTGATCGGTGCGATCGAGCTGGCGCCGATCGCCGGCCAGCCGACCAAACGGGCCTTCTCGGCCTTCGTCAAGGCGTTCGAGCGCGGCGCGCTGATCCGCACCACCGGCGACATCATCGCGCTGTCGCCGCCGCTGATCATCACCAAGGGCCAGATCAACGAATTGATCGACCATGTGCGCGAAGTGCTGAGGTCCATCGATTGACGGACCGACGCGGATATCCCTCGCCCTGGAGGAGAGGGTCGCCGCGAAGCGGGCGGGTGGGGTCGGCGCGGCAGCGCGCCGACCTGATCTTTTGCTGCAACGAACGGTTACAGTCAGGCGGGCAACGCGCCGATCCCGGTCAGGATCACCCGCTTGATATTTTCCTTGGCTTCCCGCCATTGCCGGTCGGACAGCGGCTTGCCGCCATTGAGCGTCTCGATCTGGTGACCGAAATCGGCGTAGTGCTGGGTCGTAGCCCAAAGCATATAGAGCAGATGGCGCGGATCCACCGGGTCCATCTTGGCTTCCTCGATCCAGCGCCTGATGATCTCGACGCGGCCGTCCGTCCATTCGCGCAGCGTCGATTCCATATAGTCCTGAAGCACCGGCGCACCGTGCATCACTTCAGAGGCCCAGACCTTCGAGCCGTCAGGATGGCGGCGTGATATTTCCATCTTGGCGTCGATATAGGCACTGATGCCGTCTATGGGTCCGCGCGCCGCGTCGAAGCAATTGGCCGCCTGTAGCCAGATTTCAAAGATGTTTTGAACTACCGACCGGTAAAGCTCTTCCTTGGTGGCGAAATAGTAGTGGAGATTTGCCTTCGGCAGTCCCGCCAGATCCGCGATCAACTGCATCGTGGCGCCGCCGAACCCTGCCTCCGCAAACACCTTCTCGGCAGCGACGAGAATGGTTTTTTCATTCTCTCGTCGGATCTCCTGTCGCCGCATGGGGCGGGTGGGTTCTGCCATGTCTACCCCAAGATTCTAGTTGACCGCTTGGTCAGGTTGTGTAGTTTAAAAGCTGACCATACGGTCAAGCTGTAAATCACTCAAGGGGCGACAAGAACCCTGGTGTAGATGGGAACTCAAGATGGCCGCACCCGGCGAGAATCTGCGAATCAATTCAGACCGTTTGTGGGATTCCATCATGGAGATGGCGAAGATAGGCCCCGGCATTGCCGGCGGCAACAATCGTCAGACCGTGACCGACGAAGACGGCGAAGGGCGGCATCTGTTCAAGCGCTGGTGCGATGCGGCCGGGCTCGAAATGGGCGTCGATGAAATGGGCACGATGTTTGCGCGCCGCGAAGGCACCGATCCCAGCCTGCCGCCGGTCTATGTCGGCAGCCATCTCGATACGCAGCCGACCGGCGGCAAGTATGACGGCGTGCTCGGCGTGCTGGGTGGGCTTGAAGTGGTGCGCTCTCTCAACGATCTCGGCATCAAGACCAAACATCCGATCGTCGTCACCAACTGGACGAACGAGGAGGGCTCGCGCTTCGCGCCGGCGATGATGGCGTCCGGCGTGTTCGCCGGCGTGCTCGACCAGGCCGATGTGTACGGGCATGTCGACAAACAGGGCAAGAAATTCGGCGAGGAACTCGAGCGCATCGGCTGGAAAGGCAGCGAGAAGGTCGGCGACCGTAAGATCCACGCCTTCTTCGAACTGCATATCGAACAGGGTCCGATCCTCGAGGACGAAGATATCGACATTGGTGTCGTCACCCATGGCCAGGGCCTTAAATGGCTGCAGGTGACGCTGACCGGCAAGGAAGCCCACACGGGCTCGACGCCGATGCCCAAGCGCCGCAATGCCGGGCTCGGCATGGCGCGGGTGATCGAACTGGTGCACGAGATCGCCATGGACTACCAGCCCGATGCCGTCGGCGCCGTCGGCCACATGGAGGTCTATCCCAATTCGCGCAACATCATTGCCGGGCGCACCGTCTTCACCGTCGATATCCGCTCGCCGGAAAAGGAAGTGCTGGACGCGATGGACGGCCGCATCCGCGAAGGCATCGACATGATCTGCGATGCACTCGACATCCGCTACGAGATCGACCAGGTCGGCGCTTTCGATCCGGTGACCTTTGATGCCGGCTGCGTCAAGGCGATCCGTGATGCCGCCGAACGCCTCGGCTATTCCCACCGCAACATCGTCTCCGGCGCCGGCCACGACGCCTGCTGGATCAACCGCGTCGCGCCCACCGCCATGGTGATGTGCCCTTGCGTCGATGGCCTCAGCCACAACGAGGCCGAGGAGATCACCAAGGAATGGGCTTCGGCGGGCGCGGACGTTTTGTTCCACGCGGTGGTGGAGACGGCGGAGATCGTCGGGTGAGAGGTCGGCGCTGTACCCCCACCCCTAACCCCTCCCCACAAGGGGGAGGGGGACCTCCGTTGGTGCTAATCTTGGCAAATTGTCTACGTTTCCACACCGAGAGGAAAGTTTGGGCTCGCGGCAGCGTTCCCTCCCCCTTGTGGGGAGGGTTAGGGTGGGGGTCCACCTTCGCAAGAATCCTTTTTATGCATTCTTTCAAAGGCTTTGAACGTCGGGCTGTGATAGCGCGACGCCAAGTCTCCCTCCCTTGCGGGGAGCGATTGAGGGTGGGGGGTACTCTTGGCACCGACCGGAATTGATCCTGCTGCTATCGAACGTGCCAGGGTCCTGCGTCGGAACATGACGGAAGGCGAGCGGAAGCTCTGGTCCGAGTTGAAGGAGTTCCGTCGCCTATACGGTTTACACGCCAGAAAGCAGGCACCGATCGGCCCTTACGTTGCTGACTTTGTTCTGCATGAGAAGAACCTCGTTATCGAGGTGGATGGAGAGCATCACTTCACGCCGGAGCAAATGGAGAAGGATCGGACACGCGACGCATGGTTTGGCCGACAGGGCTATCGTGTATTGCGGTTTTCGACCGGAGATCTGGCGAACTCTTTCGATGGTTGCATCGAGGAGATATTGGGAGAAGTTGGAGTCATGTAGCGCCGCCGCTTCGGTCCTGAACCGATCTGAAACACTACCGAGACGCTCGTAAGAAGCGCGGCAAGAACAAGGGAACAACCAATGACCAAAGTCATCCGAAACGGCACCATCGTCACTGCCGACCGCACCTGGAAGGCCGATGTGCTGATGCAGCACGGCAAGATCGTGGCCATCGGTTCGGGCCTGCATGGCGACCACGAGTTCGATGCCACCGGCTGCTATATCATGCCGGGCGGCATCGACCCGCACACCCATCTCGAAATGCCGTTCATGGGCACCTATTCGGCCGATGATTTCGAATCCGGCACGCGCGCGGCGCTCTCCGGCGGCACGACGATGGTGGTCGATTTCTGCCTGCCGGCGCCGCAGCAGTCGCTGCTCGAAGCCTTGCAGATGTGGGACAACAAGACCTCGAAGGCGTCCTGCGACTACTCCTTCCACATGGCGATCACCTGGTGGGGCAAGCAGGTGTTCGACGAGATGGCCACTGTCGTCGACAAGGGCATCACCTCGTTCAAGCATTTCATGGCCTACAAGGGCGCGCTGATGGTCGACGACGACGAGATGTATGCGTCGTTCCAGCGCTGCGCCGATCTCGGCGCGCTGCCGCTGGTGCATGCCGAGAATGGCGACGTCGTTGCCGCCCTGTCGCAGAAGCTGCTGGCTGCCGGTAACAACGGCCCCGAGGGCCACGCCTATTCACGGCCACCCGAAGTGGAAGGCGAGGCGACCAACCGCGCCATCATGATCGCCGACATGGCCGGCGTGCCGCTCTATGTCGTGCATGTCTCCTGCGAGCAGAGCCACGAGGCGATCCGCCGGGCGAGGCAGAAGGGCATGCGGGTGTTCGGCGAACCGCTGATCCAGCACCTGACGCTGGACGAGAGCGAGTATTTCGACAAAGACTGGGATCATGCGGCGCGCCGCGTGATGAGCCCGCCCTTCCGCAACAAATTGCACCAGGATTCGCTGTGGGCGGGCCTGCAGGCGGGCTCGCTGCAGGTGGTGGCGACCGACCATTGCGCTTTCACCACCAAGCAGAAGCGCAACGGCGTCGGAGATTTCACCAAGATCCCGAACGGCACCGGCGGGCTCGAAGACCGCATGCCGGTGCTGTGGACCACAGGCGTCAACACTGGCCGGCTGACGATGAACGAGTTCGTCGCGGTGACCTCGACTAACATCGCCAAGATCCTCAACATGTATCCGAAAAAGGGCGCCATCGTCGAAGGCGCGGATGCCGACATCGTCGTCTGGGATCCCAAGCGAAAGAAGAAGATCACTTCTAAGCAGCAGCAGTCCGTCATCGACTACAACGTGTTCGAAGGGTTCGAGGTGACCGGTCTGCCGCGGTTCGTGTTCTCGCGTGGCGAACTGTCGATCCAGGAGGCCGAGATCAAGGCCAAGCCCGGGCATGGAGAATTCGTCGGCCGCGAGCCGAATGCGGCGGTCAACCGGGCGCTGTCGACGTGGAAGGAAATCTCCGCGGCGCGCAAGGTGGAACGCACCGGCATCCCGGCGACCGGGGTTTGAGCTTGGCGCGTTCGGCCGCGCTCATTTCGTTGGTCCTGATGGCAACTGCCTCAGGTCCGGCAGCAGCGGACGGCCTACTGGCCGGCTCCTGGGGCAATGATGTCGGCTGCGCCGGCGTCAAAGCCGGTTATCAGGAGAGCGATGCCTATATCGTGCTGACCGCCGAAGGCGTCGAGACCTATGGCAGCGGCTGCCGGTTCACACAGCAATTGACATCGGTGCTGGGCGCGCAATCGCTTGGCGCGACCTGTTCGGCGGAAGGCGAGGCGGGAACGACAATCGAAACCGTCATGGTCACCAACAAGGGGGAGGATGGTTTCTTCGTCACCATCCCCGGCCTTGAGGAAATGGGGCCGCTGCAATTATGTTCGTGACGGTGCCGATGGCGGCCATTCCGTCGATGCTGGCCTCACGCGACCAGCGCATCCAGTTCCGGCAGCAGGACGACGCTTTCCTGTTCGTTGGGATCGGTGCGCGCAATGACGGCCGAAGACGGGGCGCTGCTCAGATTGGCCGGCAGATGCGGCACGCCGGCGGGAATATAGAAAAGGTCGCCGGCCTTGGTGACGATATGATGCTCGAGCCGGTCGCCGTACCAAGTGTGGACTTCGCCGGAGAGCACATAGATCGCCGTCTCGTGGCTCTCATGCATATGCGCCTTGGCGCGCGCGCCGGGCGGGATGGTGAGCATGTGCATGCAGATGCCGGAGGCGCCGACGGTTTCGGCGGTAATGCCGGCGAAATAGGTCAATCCCTGCTTGCCTTCATAAGTGCTTTCAGGGCGGATAAGATGACAAGTGGGTTTGGGCGACATCGGGGAAACTCCGGGCGTCGATCGAGTGGGACAAGACCAATGGGACAGGGCGAGTGGAAAACAACATCGCGATAAAAGCAATCGGATTCCAGCCGCCGCAGGGACGGAAACAGGCAGGCGGCAGCCGATGACGGGGACTTCGCCAGCCGTCGTCGCGGCAAGCAAACTCGGACTGACCTTCCAGACCAATGACGGGCCGGTGCAGGCGCTGTCCAATGTCGATCTCACCATCGGCAAAGGGGAGTTCGTCTCCTTCATCGGGCCTTCGGGCTGCGGCAAGACCACGCTGCTGCGCGTCATCGCCGATTTGGAGAAGCCGACCTCGGGGACGATTTCGGTCAACGGCATGACAGCAGAACAGGCGCGCGAGAAACGCGCCTATGGCTATGTTTTCCAAGCCGCCGCGCTGTTTCCCTGGCGGACGATCGAGCGCAATGTCGGGCTGCCGCTGGAGATCATGGGTCTGTCCAAGGCGGAGCAAGGCGAGCGTATCAAGCGCACGCTCGAGCTCGTCAACCTCTCTGGCTTCGAGAAGAAATATCCCTGGCAGCTCTCGGGCGGCATGCAGCAGCGCGCCTCGATTGCCCGTGCGCTGGCCTTTGATGCCGACCTGCTGCTGATGGACGAGCCGTTCGGCGCGCTGGACGAGATCGTGCGCGATCATCTCAACGAGCAATTGCTGGAATTGTGGGGACGCACCAACAAGACGATCTGCTTCGTCACCCACTCCATTCCGGAGGCCGTCTATCTGTCGACGCGCATCGTCGTCATGTCACCGCGCCCGGGCCGCGTCAGCGACATCATCGAATCGACGCTGCCGAGAGAGCGGCCGCTCGACATCCGCGAGACGCCGGAGTTTCTGGCGATCGCAGCGCGCGTGCGCGACGGGCTGCGGGCAGGGCACAGCTATGATGATTGAGGGAGCAAACGACGGGCTCCCTCCTCTCCCCACCGGGGAGAGGGTGGCCGGAGCGAAGCGGAGGTCGGGTGAGGGGGCGGCCACCCGCGCCTTCGTCATCCTAGGGCGGAGCCGATGCGAAGCGGCGAGCGCAGACCCTAGGATCCATGCCGTGACGTCTGCCGAAAGGCCAAAACGGTTGAGAATATCGGCCAAGCAGGGCGAGGCAGAGGGGATCATGTTCGGCACCGTTGCGGAGCGGAGAGGTAACGGCATGGATCCTAGGGTCTGCGCCGCGTCGCTTCGCTCCTTGCTTCGCCCTAGGATGACGAACGCGTGGTGGGTCGCTCGCGTTACGCAGAGCGCACGCCTGTCCGGCGAGGCCTGCTAGATGGACACCTTCCGCGACAAACTCATCCCCGTCACCTCGATCCTCGCCGGCGTGGTCGTGCTCTGGTATGTTTTCGCCGTCATCCTCAACACGCCGTTCCAGCGCGATCTCGACCGCCGTGCCAATGAGACCTCCACGTTCAGCCAACTCATCGGCAAGACGCTGTCGCAGCCGAAGCCGACATTGCCGGCGCCGCACCAGGTGGCGGTGAATTTCTTCGAGAACACCTTCCTGCGGCCCATCACTTCGAACCGCAGCCTCGTCTACAATGCCTGGGTGACGCTGTCGTCGACACTGCTCGGCTTTGCCTTCGGCACTGCGCTCGGCATCATCATTGCGGTCGGCATCGTGCATGTGGCAACGCTCGACCGCAGCCTGATGCCGTGGATCATCGCCTCGCAGACCATTCCTATCCTGGCAGTGGCGCCGATGATCATCGTCGTGCTGGGGGCGATCGGCATCAGCGGCCTGATCCCGAAGGCGATGATCTCGACCTATCTGTCGTTCTTCCCGGTGACTGTGGGCATGGTGAAGGGGCTGCGCTCGCCCGAGATCATGCATCTCGACCTGATGCACACCTACAATGCCAGTCGTGCGCAAACCTTCTGGAGATTGCGCGTGCCGGCTTCGGTGCCGTTCCTGTTCACCTCGATGAAGGTGGCGGTGGCGGCAAGCCTGGTCGGCGCCATCGTCGGCGAACTGCCGACCGGCGCTGTCGCCGGCATCGGTGCCAAGCTTTTGGCTGGCGCCTATTACAGCCAGTCCATCGACATCTGGTCGGCGCTGGTCGCCGGTTCGGTGGTGGCCGCACTTCTGGTCATGGTGGTCGGCATTGCCGGGCGCCTCGTCGACCGCGCCATGGGCGGGAGGCCGGCATGAACTGGCTGAAACCCTCCTGGCAAGCGGTGCTGGCGATCGTGTTGTGCCTGATCGCGGTGGCGCTCGGCGCGATCGCCGTGCCGAAAGTGGATGCACTGGCGCAGCCCGCAGGGACGTTGATATATCCCTATGCGGCGACGAACTGGCTGATCTTTGGCGTGCTGCTTGTCGCCGCTTTGATCTCGATGGCCAGAATACCGTCCATCGTCGAAGCCGTTGTGCTTTTCATCGGCGCGCATCTGGTCGCCTGGCTGCTGATTGGCGGCATCGCCGGCTTCGAAGGTCTGGCGCGGGCGCCGTATTTCCTGCTGCTCGCGGCCGCATGGCTGCTTGGCTGGCGCTGCGTGGCGGTGCTGTCGTCGTTGCGTCCTTTCGCCAAATGGGCGCGGACCGCGTTGCGCCTGATCATCCCGGCCATCTTCGGCGCCTGGATACTGATCATCTGGGAAGCGGTGACGCGCGGGGCCGGCATACCCTTCATCCTGCTGCCGCCGCCAAGCGCGATCGGCGCACGCATTGCCGGTTCGCTGCCGGTGCTCGGCGCCGATGTCCGCCAGACCATCTTCAAGGCGGTGATCTTTGGCTATGTGGTGGGCAGCGGCGCCGGCTTCATCACCGCGGTTCTCGCCGACCGTGTGCCGTTCCTGCGGCGCGGGCTCTTGCCTATCGGCAACATGGTCTCGGCGCTGCCGATCATCGGCGTGGCACCGATCATGGTGATGTGGTTCGGCTTCGACTGGCAGTCCAAGGCGGCGGTGGTCATCATCATGACCTTCTTCCCGATGCTGGTGAACACGGTCGCCGGCCTTGCCGCCTCCGGCCACATGGAGCGCGACCTGATGCGCACCTATGCGTCGGGCTACTGGCAAACCCTGCTGAAGCTCAGGCTGCCGGCAGCAGCTCCCTTCATCTTCAACGCGCTGAAGATCAACTCGACGCTGGCGCTGATCGGCGCCATCGTCGCCGAGTTCTTCGGCACGCCTGTCGTCGGCATGGGCTTCCGCATCTCGACCGAGGTCGGGCGGATGAACATAGACATGGTCTGGGCCGAAATCGCAGTTGCAGCACTTGCGGGTTCGGTCTTTTATGGCGTGGTCGCTCTTGTCGAAAGAGCCGTCACGTTTTGGCATCCCTCTGTCCGTGGTGGATAGGGGCGGTGGGTTTAGGGCACTAACTTCAGAGGGTAAAAGAATGAAAAGACTGATTATTCCCGTTCTGGCCGGCGCGATGTCGCTCGCCGCGTTCCAGGCAATGGCCGCCGACAAGGTGACGTTGCAACTGAAATGGGTCACGCAGGCCCAGTTTGCCGGCTACTATGTCGCCAAGGCCAAGGGTTTCTATGAGGCCGAAGGTCTCGACGTCGACATCAAGCCGGGCGGTCCCGATATCGCGCCCGAGCAGGTGATCGCCGGCGGCGGCGCCGATGTCATCGTCGACTGGATGGGCGGTGCGCTGGCTGCCCGCGAAAAGGGTGTGCCGCTGGTCAACATCGCCCAGCCGTTCAAGAAGGCAGGCATGGAGCTGGTCTGCCCGAAGGACGGCCCGATCAAGACCGAAGCCGACTTCAAGGGTCACACGCTCGGTGTCTGGTTCTTCGGCAACGAGTATCCGTTCTACGCCTGGATGAACAAGCTCGGCCTCAAGACCGACGGCGGCCCGGACGGCGTCACCGTCTTGAAGCAGAGCTTCGACGTGCAGCCGCTGATCCAGAAGCAGGCGGATTGTATCTCGGTCATGACTTACAACGAGTACTGGCAGTTGATCGACGCCGGCTACAAGCCCGAACAGCTGACCGTGTTCAACTACTCGGCCATGGGCAACGACCTGCTCGAGGACGGGCTCTATGCGTCCGAAGACAAGCTCAAGGATCCGGCCTTCGAAGACAAGATGGTGCGTTTCGTGCGCGCCTCGATGAAGGGCTGGAAATACGCCATCGACAACAATGACGAGGCCGCGGGCATCGTCATGGACGGCGGCGGCCAGGATGAGAACCACCAGAAGCGCATGATGAGCGAAGTCGCCAAGCTGATCGACAATGCCGACGGCAAGCTCGACCCGGCGACCTACGAGCGCACCGCCAAGGCGCTGCTCGACCAGAAGATCATCACCAAGGAGCCGACCGGCGCCTACACCACTGCCATCACCGACAAGGCCGTGAAGTAAGCCTAGTCGGCAACACATCTATCCAGAAAGCGGCGCCTCCGGCAGAAATGTCAGAGGCGCCGTTCTTTTATGGTGTTCATGACGAAGCTGGTTTCGATCGAGGCGACGCATTTCAGCCGCGCGATCTTTTCCTTGATGAAGCGCTCGTACTGCTCGAGGCTTCCCGTCACCACCTTCAGCACATAATCGCGCGAGCCGGTGACGAGGTGGCATTCCAGCACCTCTTCCCAGCCGCGTATCGCGTCCTCGAACATCACGATCTCGTCCTCGTTCTGGCGGCTGAGCCGGATGGTGGCGATGGCGACCATGTTCCAGCCGAAGGCTGAGAGATCGACCAGCGTGGTGTAGCCTCTGATAATTCCGGTTTCCTCCAGCCGCCGCACCCGCCTCAGGCAGGGCGACGGCGACAGGCCGATCCGCTCGGCAAGCTCGTTGTTGGTGATGCGGGCGTCTGCCTGCAGTTCGCGCAGAATCTTGCGGTCGAAATCGTCGGCTATCTTCTGCTGCAAGTTCGGTCTCTCCGGGCAATTTGTTGCGGGAATGCAGCCATGAGAGCCCAAAAATAGCAAGGACTGGTGGAGCAGGATCGCATAAATTGCCGTTCAATATTTCACTCGAACAGGCAGGAAACATCATGACCGCGCCACGCCCGTCGAAAACCCATATCGGCAACCACAAGCTCCACCCGGAGACGCTGATGCTGAGCTATGGCTTCGATCCGCAGCTTTCGGAGGGCGCGGTCAAGCCGCCGGTGTTCCTGACCTCGACCTTCGTGTTCAAGTCGGCGGAAGAAGGACGCGACTTCTTCGATTACACCTCCGGCCGCAAGGAGCCGCCGAGCGGCACGGCGTCCGGCCTGGTCTATTCGCGCTTTAACCATCCCAACAGCGAGATCGTTGAGGACCGTCTGGCAATCTATGAAGGGACGGATGCCTGCATCCTGTTTTCATCGGGCATGTCGGCGATCGCCACGACACTGCTCGCCTATATCAAGCCGGGCGACGTCATCCTTCATTCGCAGCCGCTTTACGGCGGCACCGAGACGCTTTTGACGCGCACGCTCTCCAGTTTCGGCATCGGTGCTGTCGGTTTCGCGGACGGCGTCGACGAGACGGCGGTGCGCACGGCCTCCGACGCCGCCGTCGCGAAGGGCCGCGTGTCGGTCATCCTGATCGAGACGCCGTCAAATCCGACCAACAGCCTGGTCGACATCGCGCTGATGCGGAAGATCGCCGACGAGATCGGCGCGAGCCAGGGGTCGACGCCGATCGTCGTCTGCGACAACACGCTGCTCGGCCCGGTGTTCCAGCGGCCGATCGAACATGGCGCCGACGTGTCCGTCTATTCGCTGACCAAATATGTCGGCGGCCATTCCGACCTGATCGCGGGCGCCGCCATGGGCGGCAAGGCGGTCACCAAGCCGATCAAGGCGCTGCGCGGCGCGATCGGCACGCAGCTCGACCCGCATTCCTGCTGGATGCTCGGCCGCTCGCTGGAGACGCTGTCGATCCGCATGGAGCGGGCCAACGACAATGCGCGGCTGGTCGCCGAATTCCTGCGCGACCATGCCAAGGTCGAGAAGGTGCATTACCTGCCGTTCCTGGGCGAGGACACGCCGGCTGGTCGCACCTACAGGGCGCAATGCACTGGTGCCGGCTCGACCTTCTCCTTCGATATCAAGGGCAGAGAGAAGGCGGCTTTCGCCTTTCTCAACAACCTGCAGATCTTCAAGCTGGCGGTGAGCCTGGGCGGAACGGAATCCTTGGCCAGCCACCCCGCGGCCATGACGCATTCGGGCATACCCTTCGAGGTGCGCGAGCGCATCGGCGTGCTGGAGACCACGGTCAGGCTGTCGATCGGCGTGGAGCACCCGGACGATCTGATCGCCGACCTGACGCAGGCGCTGGCGGCGGTCTGACGCTCCCCGTATCCGGGGTATCGCGCGGTCCATTAGTTTGCACGTAAGTGTTACTCGCGCGCAGCCATTCGCTCTTATAAGCGTTGTGCCGATACATCCGCGCGCCGGGGAGCCGTGGCTGGATGTCATCAGCAAACGGAGATCCTCATGCGTATCCAATCCTTGGCGCCGATGCTTTCGGCACTGGCCATCTCGGCGTCCTTCCTTACGGCAGCGCCGGCCCTGGCCGAGACGGTGAAGCTGAAAGCGACGCTCGACGGCGCCCAGCAGAACCCGCCGGTGACCACAAAAGGCAAGGGCACCGCAGCTCTTACCTTCGACACGGCCACGAAGAAACTCAGCTGGAACGTCAAATATTCCGGCCTCAGCGGGTCGGCGACCGCCGGGCATATTCACGGCCCAGCCGCGATGGGTGAAAACGCCGGGGTGGCGATCCCGTTCAAGGGCAAGCTCAAGAGCCCGATCAAAGGGTCGGCCGTGCTGACCGACGCGCAGGCCGCCGACCTGATGGGCGGCAAGGATTATGTCAATTTGCACACGGCAGCCAACAGGGACGGCGAAATCCGCGGACAGATCGAGGCCGCGAAATAGAGCGATTCCTATTTTGAGAGAATCGTAGGATTCCCAAAGCCGGATGTTTGTGATTCAAGATGCTGGCTGGATTGGAGGCCAG